>NZ_DAOTWH010000086.1:0-15402 GCF_034435895.1 Chloroflexus sp. | reverse complement strand
CAGCCGGAAAATCGCTAAAGGTTAGCCGGTAGCTGCCCGGCGGCAGGTTATCAAAGAGGTATTCACCGTTGCTATCGGTGGTCGTCGTGCGGCTGAGATCATCCGCCGTGCCGAACACGCCATCCGGCCCGGCCCCGGTCAGGGTGACGGTCACGCCACTGATACCGGGTTCGCCGGCATCTTGCACGCCATCGCCGTTCACATCGCGCCAGACCCGGTCGCCAATACTGGCCGGCCGGTAGAGACCGGCGTCCCACGTCAGGTCAGCTTCGCCTGACACCAACACGGTCGCGCTCATCGCGCCGCTGGTTGGGTTAGCGTCCGAATCCACCGCATCATCCGTGCCTTGATTGGCCGCGGTGAATTCATACCCGCTCGGCCGCACCACCGTCACCGTGTACGTACCCGGCGCCAGACCTTCGAACAGGTAGAAGCCAGTGCTATCGGTAGTGGTGGTGCGATTGACCGCCACTCCCGCGCTGGTCGTCCCGCTCAGCGTCACCGTCACGTCGGCGATCCCAGTCGTACCGTCGTTCTGGATACCGTCGCCATTCACATCCAGCCACACATAGTTGCCGATGCTGGCCGCGCCAAACAGACCGGCGTCCCACGTCGGGTCGGTCTGGCCGCTGACCAACGTGAAGTTGGCGGTGCGTCCGGTCGTCGGGTTGGCGTCCGAATCGAGCGCATTATCGCCCTGATCAGCCGCCGTGAAGATATAGCCGCTGGGCAGGTTGCTGAAGACAATGTAGTACTCGCCGGGCAAGAGACCGGTGATGCTGTAAGAACCATCAGCCAAGGTCGTCGCCGTCCCCGCCACGGAGTTATCGCTCGCGCGGTAGAGGGTTACGGTCACGCCGGAAATTCCCGGCTCGCCGGTGTCTTGCACCCCGTTGCCGTTGCGATCTTCCCAGACGAAGTTGCCGACGCTGGCCCGGTTGAAGACACCCATATCCCACGTCGGGTCGTTATCGCCGGCGGCCAGTGCGATCACCGCCGTCTGGCGGGTGACCGGATCGGCGTCGCTGTCGATCGTGTTGTCGCTGCCCCGATCTTGCGGGCTAACATCGGTGTAGCCGGTGGGCAGGGCAAAGCGGACGTAGTAGTTACCGGGGATCAAGTGGCTGAAGCCGTAGACCCCGCTGGCATCGGTGGTCGTGGTCGCCACCGCCACATCGTTACCGCCGCCAATCTGACCATCAGCGCCGGTGCTGTACAGCTCGACGGTCACGCCGTTAATGCCGAGTTCACCGGCTTCTTGCAGACCATTGGCGTTCACGTCGTGCCAGACCCGATCGCCGACACGGGCATGGCGGAAGAAGCCGAAGTCAACCGTCAGGTTACCGTTTTCGCCATCACCGTCGATTGCGATCGGCGGCTCGTCGCCGCGGGTGAGGGTGATCGGCAGGCTATCGACATTGCCGCCGGCGCCGGTCGTACCGTTGTCGTCGTTATCGACGTTATTGTCGGGATCGGGCGTTGAAGCACCCTCGTAGACGCCAGTCGAGCGGCCGTTCGTGCCAGTGCTCGAGACAAAGCCGGCCAACGGTTGGCCCGTCGCGAACTGGCTGGCCGGAATGCGCACGATGTAGTCGCCTTCGATCAGGTCGCTGAAGGTGTAGCGACCGCCGCCTGCCGTGGTGGTGAAGGCGACGAACTCATCTGCATCGACCTGACCGTTGCCATTGCTGTCGAGGTACAACTCGACGCGCACGCCGTTGATACCCGTTTCACCGGTCTCGAACAGACCGTTGTTGTTCACGTCGTTCCACACCAGATTACCAAGCGTCAACGGCTCGAAGAAGCCGAAGTCGAGGGTCAGGTTGCCGTTGGCGTCATCGCCGTCGGTGGTCGGCTCGAACGACGGGTTGAGCGTGATCGGCCGGCTGACCACACCACTGCCGGGCACGTCAGTGCCGTTATCGTCGTTATTAACATCGTTATCCGGATCGGGCGCCGGCTCGTATGGGCCAGTTGCCGCGCCGTTGGCGCCGGTGCTCGAGCGGTGGCGGTAGAGCGGCTGGCCTTGCGTGAAATTGCTCTCTGGGATGACCACGATGTAGTCACCCTGCTCAAGGCCAGTGAAGAGGTAGTTGCCGTTAGGGTCGGTAGTCGTGAAGATGACGAACTCGCCGGCATCAGGCTGGCTGTTGCCGTTTTGATCGCGGTAGAGTTCGACCCGCACGTCGGGGATGCCGTTCTCGCCGCTATCCACCAGACCGTTGTCGTTGCTGTCATACCAGACCAAATTGCCTAGTGTGAGCCGCGGGTAGAGACCGAGATCCCACGTCAGGTCATTGTTATTGCTTGTGCCGAGCGTGATCGTCGCCGTGCGCAGGGTTACCGGATCGACATCCGAGTCAACCGCATTATTAGCGCCCTGATCAAGCGGACTAATCGCGTACTGCGCCGGAATGTTGCTAAAGACCAGATAGTACGAACCGGCGATCAGGCGATCGAAGAGGTAGCTCGTCGCCGCCGTTGTCGAGGTGCGCGTAATTGGTTGGATGCCCGGCATCACCGGATCGCCGTCAAGCGGCTGGTTGGTCGTGGCATCGTAGATCGTGATCGTCACCCCGGCAATGTTGGTGGTTTCGCCAGCATCCTGCAACCCGTTGCCGTTGACATCGAGCCAGACCCGATCGCCGATTTGGGCCTCATCGAACAGACCGAAGTCGATGGTCAGGTTGCTGTTGGCATCAATCGCCGGGTTCGTAATGCCGGACGGCAAAACGGTATCGGCCTCGCCGGTGGGCATCAAGCCAACCCGCACCGTGAAATCCGGACTGCGTTCATTGGTGCTGCTGGCAACCGCCGTACCGTTGTCGTTGTTATCAATGGCGTCGGTATCCGGATCGAGACCCGGCTCGTAGGGGCCGGTCGCCATGCCATTGATGCCCGTACTCGACACCAGCATCCCGTTCGAAACCACCTGAATGGCGTAGGTGCCGCCATCACGCAAACCGCCGAAGAAGTAGCGACCACCATTGTTGGTGTTGAAGGTGGCAATAACGGTGGTGAGTTCGGCGCCCTCTAGCACGCCATTGCCGTCAGCATCGTAGAGCAACTGCACCGGCGTATTATTGGCAACACCAGCCTCGCCAGCATCCACGACGCCATTGTTATTGGCATCGATCCACACCCGATTGCCGACGGTCAAGCTGTAGAAGCCGAAGTCAACAGTCAAGTTGGTGTTACTGTCGCCATCTTCAGCGGTTGGCTCGCCGTTAACGCTCAGCGTGACCGCCCTACTCGCGACCCGATCAATCGCGACGCCGGTCACAACTCCCACATTCGGCCCAATACCATTGTCGTCATTATCAACGTCGTTATCGGGATCGGACGTGCCGGTGCTGTCGGCGGCATTGCCGCCATCGCTGCTGCGGAAGAAGCGCAACGCGCCGGATGCGTTGAAGTTGCTCGCCGGAATGACGACGAGATAGTCACCGGGGACGAGGTTATCAAAGCGGTAGAGACCACCGCCGGCAGTGGTGGTCGTTGCCACCAGCGTATCAGTGACGGCATCGTAGATGCCGTTACCGTTGGTATCGCGGTAGAGCTGCACCGTCACATTATTGATGCCGGGTTCGCCAGTATCAACCGTACGGTTGTTGTTGTAGTCGTGCCAGACGAAGTTACCCAACGCCAACGGGCGGAAGAAGCCGAAGTCAACCGTCAGGTTACCGTTATTGCCGTCACCGTCGTCGGTTGGCTCATCTTGCGAGCGCAGGGTGATCAAGGCCGCGCGCACGTTGCCGCTGCCGTCGGTGTCGCCGTTGTCGTCGTTATCGACGTTATCGGGATCGGGCGTTAAAGCACCCTCATACGGGCCGGTGGCACTGCCATTGATACCGGTGCTTGAGCGGAAGGCCGGCATAGTGCCGCTCGGCCCTAACGCCCCACCGGCGGCGAAGTTACTGGCCGGGATCTCGACCAGATAGTTGCCCGGATCAAGATTGGCAAAGGCATAGAACCCGCCGCCGCTGGTGGTGGTCGTCGCCACCGGCGTATTCTCAGCAGGATCGATCGCGCCGTTGCGATTAGTGTCGTAGTACAGGTTGACGGTCACGCCGTCAATGCCGCTTTCGCCGCCATCGAGCTGGCCATTGTTGTTCACATCGTTCCAGACCCGGTTGCCGAGGTTGACCAATTGGTAGAGACCGGCGTCCCACGTTTGGTCATTCTGGCCGGCAACCAGCGTGATCAACGCGGTGGCGCCGTTCGTCCGGTCGGGATCGCTATCGGTGGCGTCGTTGCCGCCCTGATCGCGCGGACTGCGCACATATCCAGTAGGCAGGTCGAAGACCAGATAGTAGTTATTCGCCGGGATCAGGTAGTTAAAGCCGTAGATCCCAGAACCATTGGTCGTGGCCGTAGCGATCAGGCTATCGCCGGCACTGGGGCCAGCGGTGCCATCATCGTCACGGTAGAGTCGCACTGTCACCCCGCTAATGCCCGTCTCATCACCGCCATTCTGCACGCCGTTGGCGTCGCGGTCGAACCAGACCAGATTGCCGAGGCTGGCCGGGCGGAAAAGACCGAAATCAACCGTCAGGTTGCTATTTTCGTCGCGGGCTGGGTCGCTGATCGCGCCGGGCAGCGGATCGGTCTCGCCGGTCGGTTCGGTGTTGGGCCGCAAGCGCACGATCGAGCTGCGGACGACGCTGCCGCTCCGGGTACCGTTATCGTCACTGTCGGTACTGTTGGTATCGGCATTGGGCGCCGGCTCGTAGAGGCCGCTGGCGCTGCCGTTCGTGCCAGTGCTCGAGACATAGCCACCCGGCAAGACCACCTCAACCAAGTAGTCGCCTTGCACCAAACCGCTGAACAGGTAGTAGCCGCCGTTGCTAGTCGTTGTGGTTGCCACCGGCGTCGTCTCGCCGGAATCGTTGACATCACCGTCGCCGTTGAGGTCACGGTAGAGGCGGACTTGCACGCCATCGATCTCGCTCTCGTCGGCATCGAGCACGCCGTTGTTATTCACATCTTCCCACACCCGGTTGCCCAGCGAGAGGAGCTGGTAGAGACCGGCGTCCCATGTCGGATCGTTCTCGCCCGATTCTAGATCGATCGTGATCGTCGTCGCAGTCGCCGCCACGCCGGTGGGCACATCCGAGTCGGTCGCGTCGGTCGCCGCCGCCGCATCACCCACCGTAAAGGCGTAGCCAGCCGGGCGAGTAAAGCGGACGCGGTAGAGGCCGGGTTGCAGGTCGGTAAAGCCGTAGCTGCCGCTACCATTGGTGGTCGTCGTCGCCAGCGTATCGTCGGCGGTGCCGAAGGTGCGATCACGCCCAGCTCCAATCAGCGCGACGGTTACATTACTGAAGCCGGGTTCGCCTGCCTCTTGCACACCGTTGCCGTTGAGGTCTTCCCAGACCAAATCGCCCAAACTGGCCGGAATGACCAGACCGGCATCCCACGTCAGATCATTCTCGCCTGATTCAAGCGTGGTAAAGATCATCACGCCGCTGGCATCAGCATCGCTATCGTTGGCATCGGTCGCACCGGCTACTTCGGCGGCGGTAATGTCGCGGTAGGTAAACCGTTCGCCGCCCGGCGCGGTGACGGTGATCTGGTATGTGCCCGGCGCGAGATTGGTGAAGCTGTAGAGGCCGCCGCCGGCAGTGGTCGTGGTCTGGTTGATCGCCACCCCCGCGCCGGTCGCTCCGTTTAGTGTCACAGTAACACCATCAATTCCAGCTTCACCGGCGTCTTGCAAACCATTGCCATTGGTATCACGCCAGACGTAGTTGCCGATGCTGGCCGGCCGGTAGAGACCGGCGTCCCACGTTAGGTCTTCTTCACCCGATTCGAGCGTGGTGGAAGCCATCACACCGCTGGCATCGGCGTCAGAGTCACCGAGATCGTCACCTTGATTGGCGGCGGTGAAGACATAGCCAGATAGCGCCGTGACGCTAACGGTGTACGTTCCCGGGACGAGGTTAGCGAAGAGATAGAAGCCGTTCACATCGGTCGTCTGCGACAGCGTAACCAGATCGCCGGGGCCGGTGACGCCGGTCAGCGTCACCGTCACGCCGGGAATCGCTGGCTCGCCGGCATCTTGGCGGCCGTTGCCGTTGCGGTCTTCCCAGACGAAGTTACCGATGCGCGCCAACCGGTAAAGGCCAAGGTCGTACTGCGGATTATTGCCCGACACCGGCGTAAACGGCGCCGTCTCGAAGCTGCTGTTGGCGTCACTGTCGAGCTGATCGTCCGTGCCGCGATCCTGCGGACTGCGGAAGTAGCCGGTTGGAATCTCGCTGAAGCGGATGCGATACGTACCGGGGAAGAGATTGGTGAACTGGTAGAGACCGTTCAGATCGGTGTAGGTCACATCGAGCACCGCGTTGTCGCTGTCGCGCAGTAACTCGACCCGCACGCCGGGCACGCCATCGGTCTCGCCGGCATCTTGAATGCCATCCGCATTGCGGTCAATCCAGACCCGATCGCCGACCGTGATCGTCTCGAAGATACCAGCGTCAACCGTCCGGTTATCATCACCTGAAGCAAGCCGGACAATGCCGGTGCGCCCGTCGAGCGGGTTGGCATCGCTATCGAGCGCGTCGTCGCTGCCCTGATCGACGCGGGTGAACGAGCGATTGGCGGGCAATTGGTCAAAGACGACGTAATACTCACCCGGCAACAGACCGTTGAACAGATAAAGGCCGTTGCTATCAGTCGTCGCAGTCCTCACCGGCGTGGCGCTGCCGGTCGTGAAGAGACGCACCCGCACCCCCTGCACGCCGGTTTCGCCACTATCCTGAATCCCGTTCACATTAGCGTCGAACCAGACGTAGTTGCCGAGGCTGGCTGGGTTGAGCACACCCATATCAAGGGTGAGGTTAACCGCGCTCGCCGCCAACTCAACGATCGGCGTGCGCCGGTTGTTATCAACGTCGCTATCGGTCTCGTCGGTTGCCGCAGCCGCGTCACGCGGGCTCAGCAAGCTGTAGCCGGGAGCCGCACCGAACTGAACGAAGTAGCGGCCGGGCGTCAAGTTATCAAAGCGATAGAAACCATTGCTATTGGTCGTCGTAGTGTCAACCAGCACATCATCGGCGGTGCCGGCCAAACCGTCGGGGCCGGGTTGGTAGAGCGATACCGGCACGTTGGGCACGCCGGGTTCGCCGCTGTCTTGGCGGCCATTGCCATTGATGTCGTGCCATACCCGGTCGCCAATGCTGGCCAACTGGTAGAGACCAAGATCCCAGCGCAAATCGTTCTCACCGGCGCTCAGGGTGGTCAGCGCCGTCAAGAAAGTCGTTGGATTAACATCCGAGTCAGCATTATCGTTCCCACCCTGATCCTGCGGACTAACAATATAGCTGGCAGGCACGACAAAGCGCAGATAGTAGCTGCCGGCCAACAAATTGTCAAAGCGATAGAGGCCATCAACATCAGTGACGGTGGTATTGAGCACACTATCCGCGCCGTCGTAGAGCACGACTTGCACGCCGGGCACGCCAGCCGTCTCGCCGGCATCCTGAATGCCGTTGGCGTTGAGATCGAGCCAGACCCGATCGCCGATGCTGGCGGTCGGCACAATGCCGAAATCCCACGTTGGATCATTCTCACCCGGACTGAGCGTAGTCGCAGCCGTCTGGCGCGAGACCGGATCGGCGTCACTATCGAGCGTATCATCCGCCCCCTGATCGCGCGGGCTAGCGTGATAGCCGCTGGGCAGGCCAAACTCAACGTAGTACACATCCGGAACAAGGCCGGTAAAGGTGTAGATGCCGTTGCTATCGGTGGTCGTGATGGCCACCAACACGCTGCTGCTGGGCCGGTAGAGGCGCACTTGCACCCCACCCACCCCCGGTTCGCCGGCATCTTGGATGCCGTTGTTGTTGGTATCGCGCCAGACCCGGTCGCCGATGGAGGCAAAGATGAACACTCCCATATCCCAATTGGGATCGTTCTGGCCGGGCGCGAGATTGATCAGCGCGGTGCGGCGGGTGGTGCGATCAGCATCGCTATCGGCGGCATCATCGGTGCCCTGATCGGTCGCCGTGATCGCATACCCAGCCGGTGGCGGTCCAAACTGGACGAAGTAGCGGCCGGGGGGCAGGTTGGTGAAGCTGTAGTTGCCACTGGTATTGGTAGTCGTCGTCGCCACCAATTCATCATCAGCCGTGCCGGCGACGCCATCGTAGCCGGGCCGGTAGAGGCTCACCTCCACCCCGCTCACCCCCGGCTCGCCGGCATCTTGGATGCCGTTGTAATTGAGATCATTCCAGACCCGATCGCCAAGGCTGGCCGGCGTCGCCACCAGACCGGCATCCCAGCGCAGGTCGGTCTGATTGGCGGCCAGCGTAATCACCGGCGTGAGACCGGTCGCGTCAGCATCGCTATCGAGGGCATCGTTCGCCCCTTGATCGGGCGTGGTGAAGCTATAGCCGCTCGGCAGACCGCTAAAGCGCACTTGGTAGGTACCGGCGTTCAGACCGGTGAAGCCATAACGGCCAGCGCCATCGGTAACGGTGATGGTCGGTTGTACACCCGGAGTCGCCGGATCACTATCGATCGGATTGCCGCTGCCATCGAGCAGCTCAACCGTCACGCCGGGCACGCCGGGTTCGCCGGCATCTTGGATGCCGTTATTGTTGGTATCGAACCAAACCCGATCGCCAAGGGCAGCGCCACGGATAAAGCCGAAATCGAGGGTCTGGTTGCCGTTGGCGTTATCACCATCGTTCACCGGCTCGCCACCCACCGAGAGCGTAATCGGCAACGAGCGCACAGTGCCGCCGTTCAGATCGCCGTTGTCGTCGTGGTCAACATCGTTATCGGGATCAGGCGCCGGATCATTGCCGCTGCTAGTGCGCATACCGAACAAGGCGCCGCCGGGGGCGAAGTTGCTGTCATCAACCACCACAATGTAGTTGCCGGCGGCCAAATTGGTGAACTGGTAATAGCCGGCTTCACCGCCGACCGTCATTGTCACCGAGCTGCCGATATGCTCGCCGGGATCAGGCTGATCGTTGTTGTTGAAATCACGGAACAGGCTCAGCGACACGCCATCGATGCCGGTCTCGCCGTTGGCCGGCTCGTAGCGGCCATCGTTATCGCGGTCGTACCAAACTCGATCGCCCAGCCGGAGCGTGCCAGATGGCACGAGCAGACCGGCGTCGCGGCTGCGATCAAGTTGATTTGCCGCTAGCGTAAAGACGGTCGTGCGGCCAGTCGTCGTATTCGCGTCTGAATCAGCCTCGTCGTTGCTGCCGGCATCGGCCGTGGTGAAAGTAAAGCCGGCGGGCAAGACAAACTCGACGTAGTAATTGCCGGGGCTAAGGTCACTAAAGATGTAGTAACCGGGATTGCCAAGGAAATCGTCGGCGGTAACGGTCGTCGCCACCAGCGTATTGTCCGAGCGATAGAGCCGCACAGTCACGCCATTGACGCCATCGCCGGGAGGCTCATCTTGAATCCCGTTGCCATTGCGGTCGATCCAGACATAATTGCCAACCGCCGTCACCGTCACCAAACCCACATCCCACGTATCATCATTCTCGCTTGCAAGCAACTCGGTTACGGCGCTGTAGCGGCTCGACGGATCAACGTCCGAATCGATCGCATCGTTGGTGCCTACATTCGGGGTGGTGAAGCCATAGCCAGCCGGCGGCGTCACGCGGATATAGTAACTGCCGGGCGGAATATCAGCCGGATCAGAGAAGAGATAGAAACCGGGATTACCGTTATTATCCGGGCCAGAGATGGTAAAGCCAACCCAGCGATCGCCGGCGCTGGGGCCGGTAATACCATCGTTATCCTCGTAGAAATCAATCCGAGCGCCATTGACGCCAACCTCACCAGTATCTTGGATGCCATTGAGATTGGCGTCGTGCCAGACATAGTTGCCATACGAGGGCGGCAACACCTCTCCCCGTTCAATACCGACGCGCGGCGGTTCCGCAGCTAGCAACGGGTTGCCATTAATATCGGTGGCGCGGTAGCCAAACGAGTTCCAAGCCACTTGGCCGGGAGTGCCGCCAACTGGCGCGCGCATCGGCCACGTAATCACCACCGAGTCTTGGGGATAGAGAATCCGGCTGCCAAAATTGATCCGGATCGAGCGCACGGTGGTAATATCAGCCGGCAACGAGGTTGACCATTGCGGATCGACGCAGCCGGGTGAGTCGATTGGATTACCATTGATATCAGTCAGGCCAAGATCGGGATTCCGGCATGGATTATTGGTCGTGCTGTAATAGACCGTCGCGCCATCGGGCACGCTAATCGGGCCGGCCAGATACGGCTGCCATTCGCTTCCGCGTGGATCGTTGAAACGCACCACCCCAACATCGCCAACCCACGGCAAAATATCGATCAGCACCAAATTGGTCAGCGCGACCGAATTGGTATTAGTAATAATCAACTGGTAATCGGCCATACCGCCGGGAGTGGTTTGGCCGACATCAGGGTCACGCGACCATGCCGTATCGAGCTGGCCCATCACTAGCTTGAGCGAGCTGGCATTCGCCGCAGCGGCCAGCGTGAGGCTGGTAATTGACGACGAGCAGATCAATTCGGAGATATTGCCATCACCATCAAAATCATAACTATCAGGGTTTTGCTGATGGCACTGATCGAGAAAAATTTCACTAGACGGATTGGCAAAGCTCGCCAACGAAGCGGTATTGTTGATCGTTCCGGTCAAGGTGCGCGGATCGATCCGGGCACGGAAGCGCAGGGTAAACGCTGCATTCGGCGGCAAGCTATAGCTATCCCAGCGCCAGCGCAGCAAAGTGCGGCCAGTGCCGTTGTAATTCGGAATGGTCTCGAAGACCGGATCAGGCGCGCCGGACGGTCGTGAGACCACCGACCAACTGCCGGGCACATAACTTAGGCTCGTCACCAGCAAATCGGCCAACACCGGATTCGCCAACACCGCCGCCGGCGTCCCAACCTGCTCATTCTGCAACGTAATCGTATACTCTACCGTATCACCCGAATAGGCGATGGCTGGACTAACCGATTTGGTGACCATCGCGCGCGCGCCGGGTTCAACGATCCGGGTGCGCACTTCATCAATGCGGGTTGAGGTATAACCATTAAAGGTATAGGCACTGGTTGCCTGATTGACGAGCACCGCATTAATTGGACTGGTAGTGACAACGGCGCTGAAATTGTGGCCAGTGGCGCTAAAACCAAACGGCAGCGGAACGAGATAGCGCCAGCGAATGGCCGTAATCCGCTCGTCGGGGGCTAACGTCAGCGTTGCGCAACCGCCGCCGGTGGCAGGGGCAATATTAACGCAGCTTGTAGTAGTAAATGGACTACCGGGAACCGCAGTAAAGGTCGGGTTAAGACTCGTCGTATATTCGAGCGCAACCGGAATGCCGGAGGCGCTTCCGCCGCCAGCGGTGATGCGCGTCACCTGCAACTCCGGCGGCACTGGATCGGTAATCACTACATCATTCAGCGCCGTGGTGCCGGTATTCACTACGCCGAGGGTATAGGTCACAGTATCACCAATCAACGCCGAAGCGGGGCCACTCTTGCTCGAACCCAAACCGGGGGTGGGCGGCTGGATGCGGCGCACGTCATCATCGGTCAAGGTCAACGTCACCGAACCGGCCTGCGCCGTGACATCCATCACATTCCGCACCTCAGTGCCAACCGGGAAAGCGGTGGATGGAAACACGACAACCACCGTGCGGGTAGCGCAGAGACTACTCGGCACGGTCAGGCTGGTCGCCGGCCACGTCACCGTATTCGTGACATTATTATAGGTACCGCCATCAGATGCGCTCACAAACGTCGCGCCGGCGGGCAGAGTATCAACAATCTGGACATTCGTCAGATTGAGCGCAGCAGAGCCATTATTCGGAATACAAACCTGCAATTGGTAGGTCGTCGGCACATCAGGCGCGCCACCGGAAACAAAGGTCTTGGTCGCAACCGCGAGCGGTTCGGCGCGAGCCGTAATCGTCAGCGGGTTCGAGAGGTGCGGCGGCGCAGTAGTCGAGCGCATCTCGGCACGGAGGGTAGCCGTCGTGCCATCAGGCGTCGAACCAGCGGGGAAGCGCACCCGCAGCTCGAGCCGGCCCGTATCACCAGCGGCCAGCGGCGAAGTAAACGTCCACGTTACCGTGCGGGTTGCCGGATTATACGAGGGCGACGTCCCAACGCCGA
Source organism: Chloroflexus sp. (assembly GCF_034435895.1). Classification (GTDB taxonomy): domain Bacteria; phylum Chloroflexota; class Chloroflexia; order Chloroflexales; family Chloroflexaceae; genus Chloroflexus. The sequence goes on along the minus strand of NZ_DAOTWH010000086.1, from coordinate 3,267 downwards.
GGGCTTGGACATCACCAGCGCCGCCGGCTAATTCGGTCGGGATCACGACCGTTACGGTGGCATTTTCGCACGGCGTATTCAGCACGCTCGAACAGCTATAGTCAACATTAATGACTGACCAATCGCCGCTATTCACCACCGGGAAATTGGTGCTGAGCGCCACGTTGACGGTTGCGTTCGCGAACGCGACATCAGGCCGCAATCCCACAAAGGCTACAGCTATGATCAACAACAAGCTGAGGATGGAACGGCGAACGACAGTAAATTGGCGTGACATGTACGTAGCCTCTTATAAACAACTGGTGTTATGACAATACCGGCACTACCTTTCGGCAGCAGCCGAAAGCTGACCGAAAGGTCTTGTGATAGTATACACCCTACGACGAACAGGTGTATTACCAGAAGGACATCGCGATGGTAACTATTAAAACCCCGTCTTCTGGCAACACCTAATTGTTGCGAAATAGCAGCGGTAAATAAGGTGCACAAGCGCTGCATTTTGATCCGACTACTAGCGCGAATACCGGCGCGGTCGGCAAAGGCATATCGACATACGTTGTCCAGCACGACACAATCAACTCTGCTACCGAATCACTAGCGATGTGTGAACGGAATCCATCTTGAGAGGACGCACCGCAGCATCTACAGCACGAGATGCTTTAGCAGCAGTCGCGGATTATCTCTTAAACCGCTAAGACCTGCGCCGCAGCATACGGACTGGTTGCGTATGCCCATGTTGAGATGAAACTCTGAAACATCCCCATACCGTGATGCTTCAGCCGCCGCCGCGGGTTCTCATGCCTTCTTGAACGGGACCAGATAGCGTCGAAGGCTTAGATGCAGTTTGCCCAGTAGATGCTAGATCGATTGGCGCAACTATTTTATCTCTGTGTAGAGAGTCCACAACCAGCAATCACACCATCAGCAACACAAATAGTATCAACTGCCATGCAATTGATAGTAATACTCATTCAATCCAAACTCGACGATATTCCTAGGCATTTCAGAGACATCTAATAGAGTTACCCTCGCCAAACGCCCCAAATAAGGTACATATATGCAAAATTTTGAGGTTGACAAGCGATTGCACAATTTTTGCAAATATTGCACATGCCTGTAATATATGCTATACTCGCTGCGAAAAGAACATTCCGAATGCCTCCATATATCTACAGTGATCGCTTGCCGCGTCTGCCAACAGCGAGATAGTCGTTGTACCCGGAAAAAGTAGTACGCAATCTGCGCTACAGGTTTATTCGCCTCATCTAACCAACTAGAAAGGTGTGCGTGATGGGTCTGCTCCGTTTCGCCGTCAAAACCTTTCGCCTCTCGCTGATGCGGGTAGGCGCCGGATGGATGTTCGCGCTCTTGACGTTCAACTTCAACCGGGTCACGATTGCCGACCTCGGCGCGATGGCGGCTATTGTCACCACCCTGATCGGCCTGCACCACTTCATCTCGTTCTTCCAAGTGTATTGGGGCCGCTTCACCGACCGCTACCCCATCTTCGGTCTCCGGCGCACCCCTTACGTCATCTTGTCAAATATCGGCGCAGCGTTAATTTTCATGGCGCTGCCGAGCATTGCGGTCGGGCTTGGCGAACGCTCACTGGTGGCAACGATCGAGGCATTCGCGTTGATCTTCCTCTTTGGCGTGTTGATGGCAATGAACGGCAGCTCGTCGAACGCCCTGATCGCCGAAGTGACGACGCCGAAAGAGCGCGGCGCGGTGGTAGCGTTTATTTGGGCAACAGTGATTATCAGCGGAATCGTCTCGGCCGGCGTATCGCGCGTGATTATGCCGCAATACTCGCCCGAGTCGATGCAATATCTTTACAACCTGACTCCGATCATTGTGACAGTGACGGTCTTGCTGGGTGTGCTTGGTCTTGAGAAACCGATCACGCCGGAGGAGCACCGCAAGCTGCTGCTAGCTGCACCAGAAAAGGGCGAGGCCGGCCCGCTGGAGACGTGGCGGACAGCAACCAGCCTGATGGGGCGCAACCCGCAGGTGCGCGGCTTCTTCCTCTTCGTGCTGTTGGCGATTATGGGCATCTTCTTACAGGATGCCATTCTCGAGCCGTTTGGCGCTGAAGTCTTCAAAATGCCCCAGAAAGACACCGCCGCCTTTCAGCAGATGTGGGGCGCGGGAGCGCTGCTTGGCATGCTTAGCATCGGCATATTGTCGAGCATCTTCCCCATCCAGAAGAAGACGATCGCTACTCTTGGCGGTCTAGGGATTGCCGGCGGGTTGGCTATGCTGATGATTTCCGCGTTTAGCCATCATCGCGAGATCATCAATCCAGCGCTCGTCATTATGGGGTTAGGCATCGGCCTGTTCAACGTCGGCGCACTGGCGATGATGATGGAGATGACGGTCGAAGGCCAGACCGGGCTCTATATGGGGATGTGGGGCATGGCGCAGGGTCTCGGCAACGGCTTCGCGAACGTGATTAGCGGCTTGGGCCATACGGTGATGATCGAGGGCGGGCTCGTGTCGCCAGCGGTCGGTTACGGGCTTGTCTTTGGTCTCGAAGCCTTGCTGATGGTGACAGCGATCGGCATCTTGCGCGGCATCTCGGTGCAGGAGTTCAAGGGTCTGACGCGGCAAGAGATTACGACTGCATTGGCAATGGATACCGCTTCGTAAGGTGTGATTGAAAAAACCTATCAGCCCGCGCCAATGGAAAGACATAGCCGATATGGCTATTGAGATTACCTTCGATAAGATTGCTAGCGTCTACGACGCACAACGCGCACACCCACCCGAAGCAGCCATCGCTATCGGACAAGCCATCGTTGTCCAGACCGGTAATGGCGCGAGTATCCTTGAGATTGGGATCGGCAGTGGCCGGATAGCTCTTCCCGTCGCTGCCGCTGGTGCAGATGTGATCGGGATCGACGTTTCGGGCGGGATGTTAGCAACCGCGCGAGAACGAGCCAAGGAAGCCGGCTTGCCGCTCTGGTTGATCAAAGCCGATGCGCAAGCGTTACCCTTCGTTGATGGCGTCTTCGATGCCGTACTGGCCGTCCACGTGCTGCACCTGCTGCCAGATTGGCGAGCGGCGCTGGCCGAGATGGTGCGGGTAGTGAAGCCGGGTGGGGCGATTATCCAAGGGGTTGACTGGCGCGATCCAGCTTCGTGCGTTGGCATGCTGCGCGGGCAATTGCGGCAAGCAGTGATGGATTTGTTGCCCGGCGCGCGACCGCCCGGCGCTGGCGCAGCTGTGACCCAACACCTTGCCAAACTCGGCGCGCCGGCGGGCGA
>NZ_DAOTWH010000085.1:0-11438 GCF_034435895.1 Chloroflexus sp. | reverse complement strand
TACCGAAGCCGATAACAAGATTTACTGCCCGGTCATCAAGAGTGAGTACAGTGGCCGGTCTACCGGTATGACTATTGCTAATACCTCAAACTCGAATGTAACTGTGAACGTCACTTATAAGGTATATCAAGGGACTAATACCGGCAATACCTACACCCAGAATGGCGTCACTATTCCTGCCAGAGGCTCGGTCGTCTTCTCACGTTTTAACCCCGGCACAATGGGGGGTATGCCGGATGGCAACTTAGCTGCCGCTACTGTCGAGCTAGTTGGATCGACGAATGACATCCTTGTAGGTGTAGTCAACGAGTCCAACTTTAGCGGTACACCGGTTCGAGCCACCGCTTACACGTGCTTCGGTGAAGGTTCGGCTACCAATCGGATTGCAGCGCCGTTGTTTAAGCGCGATGTGGCCGGTGTGACCTCGGCATTGGTCGTGCAAAATGTCGGGGCGAACGCTGCTGTGATGACCGCTACTTTCAAGTGCGGCACTAGTGCGCCAGTCACAGTGACCACCGGTGCCATCAATTCCGGCAGCAGCTTTAACTTCAGCGGTTTTACTGGAGCGTCATTAATGGGTAGCGTTCCATTCAACCAAAACTGTGCTGTCACCGTTACGGTGCCATCTGGCGGCAAGATCGTCGGTATCGCCCAAGAGACTGCTCAGTTTGGAACGGTTCAACCGAACCTGAACACCAAGAACTACGAGGCGTTCAACTTGCCTAACACGTAAACTTACCGCTATACTGATCGTGACGCAGCAAGTGATGGACAGGAAATGTTCATCACTTGCTGCACATAACCGTAGGAAAACAAGTTTCTGTGAATTATGTTGTGAGGTCGCTTTGAAAAAGCTTCTTTGGATACGATGGCTTCATACCTTCATGCTTGGCATCGCAGCTCTGAGCCTCGGTGCTTGTACGTCAGCAAGCAATCCGGCTACGAACACGCCAACCGCTGAGGTAAATACACCTGTAGCAGCTTATCCCGGAGCCTACCCTGCACCTATAGCTCCAGTTGCAACCAGCACCAATCCCTACCCGCCACCACCATACAGTGATCTTCCTGAGGGTCCGCAATTCACCATTAATCAACCCGTGCGCCTCTCTAACGGGCAGGTAACCGGTACCGGTCCCGCCGGCATACCTATCCGCATCGTGAATATTACCCGCGGTGCGATCGAACTGGCCACCGTAACAATTGGAGCAGATGGCACCTTTAGTGCTCCTCTGAGGGAAACGTTTGTTGGTGATCGGATAGCTATTATGCTTGGCGATATCTCCGGCACAGGATTAGACCGCAACCAGTTCATTCGAGGGCCGGGATACGAAGATTGGCCTTTGATCGGGATACTGTTTGCGAGCGCTATTGTAGAGGAGTAAGCCAACAATCCCCTTCACTCCCCCTGCCGGGGCCGGTATTGGATCGCTTCGGCTACGTGCGGCGCCGCGACCTGCTCGGCGCCGGCGAGGTCGGCGATGGTGCGGGCCAGCCGCAAGACCCGGTGGTAGCTGCGCGCCGAGAGGTTGAGCCGCTGCACGGCGGCTTTGAGCAATGCTTGACCGGCGTTGTCTGGGGTACAGAAGGCACGGATCTCGGCTGGGCCGAGATCGGCATTGCTGTGGCAGCGCGAGTGATCGCGCAACCGTTCGCTCTGGCGGCGGCGCGCGGCGATCACCCGCTCGCGCACGACTGCCGACGGCTCACCGGGCCAGTGGTGGCTCAGTTTGTCGTAGTTGATCCGCGGCGCTTCGACGTGGATGTCGATCCGGTCGAGCAACGGCCCGCTGACCCGCCGTTGGTACCGGTTGACTAGCATTGGCGGGCAGTTGCAGGTGCGTTCGGGGTCGCCATGCCAGCCGCAGGGGCAGGGGTTTTGGGCCGCAACCAGCATAAATGACGCTGGGTAGGTGACGCTGCCATGGGCCCGGCTGAGTGTCATCACCCGATCTTCGAGTGGCTGGCGCAAGACTTCGAGCCGGTGACCGAATTCGGGCAGCTCGTCGAGGAAGAGAATGCCGCGATGAGCCAGCGAGATCATCCCCGGCCGCACCCGGCTGCCGCCCCCCACCAATCCGGCAGTTGAGACCGTATGGTGCGGCGCGCAGAAGGGCCGTTCGCGCACCAGCGGCACGTCGCGCGGCAGTTGCCCGGCGACGCTGTAGATTTTCGTCACTTCGAGCGCCTCGGCAAAGCTCAGCGGCGGCAAGATTGAGTGCAACGCCCGCGCTAGCATTGTTTTTCCCGATCCCGGCGGCCCGCTCATCAGCACATTGTGCCCGCCGGCGGCAGCCACCTCTAAGGCGCGTTTGACGTGCTCTTGCCCGCGCACATCGGCAAAATCCACATGCGGTTTGGGAAGAGGCGGGGTAAAGCCGGTGACTTTCTGATACGGGTGAATCACCCGCTCGCCGTTGAGATGTTCGACTAATTCGCGCAGCGAGCGCACCGGCATGATCCGCAATCCTTCGATCAACGCCGCTTCGGCAGCGTCTTCCACCGGCAGGTACATGGTGGCAATGCCATGGGCGCGGGCCACCGCCGCCATCGGCAAAATGCCATCGGTATGGCGCAGCATGCCGTCAAGCCCCAACTCGCCGACAAAGACGGCATTGCTCAGATCAGCGCCGAGCTGGCCGGTGGCGATCAATAGACCGAGCGCAATCGGCAGATCGTAGGCCGGGCCAGCTTTGCGCAGATCGGCTGGCGCAAGGTTAGCCGTGATCCGGCGCATCGGGAAGCTGAGGCCGCTGTTGCGGATCGCCGCTCGCACCCGCTCGCGGCTCTCTTGCACGGCGGTATCGCCTAATCCTACCACGTTGAAGGCGGGCATGCCGGTGGCAACATCGACTTCTACCGCGACGATAATGCCGTCAAGGCCGATCACGGCGCAACTGTGGACTTGGGCGAGCATAGTTCCTCCAACCGCAAGACGCAGAGTGAGCAAAGACGCAAAGATTTTTAACACAAAGGCGCGAAGAACGCGAAGATCGCAAAGGGTTGTTTTGATTGTTGCAGCATCTGCGCGGCGAACAACGCCATGTCTCGTACAGCGCCAATCAGACTGCGTAACTGTTTCCACCAGCGAGCAAGCTTCACTGCCAAGCAATACGTGCCTCTACTATAGATACCGCGCGAGATCGGCAAAAGATTCGCGGCGAGATCCTATTCACCAATTCTTGCCCATTACGCTACGCCCATCTTGTCAATTGGTATGATATGCAATATAATGAACTCGTGTGTCAAGCTATTGAGTGAGCGGGAGGCTTGCGATGGAGATGGAATATTCGCTGGCGCTGGCGCTGGAGGATTACCTCCCGGTGATCTTTTCGCTGATTGGGGTGTGGTTTATTGCCCGCACGGTGTACCAACTCGACCGGGGACTGGGAGTGATGGCGTTTGCCGGTTTGGGCTTATTGGCGGTCGGCGGCGTTCTCAAGGCGACGTGGAAGTTGCTGATGGCGATTAACGGCACTGATATTCCGCTGTTCAGCCAAGCCCTGTTCCCAATGATCGCCCCCGGTTTCGCCCTGATCGCAACCGCGGTCTATGGGTATACGCGCCAGTTGCGCGGCAAGCCGGTTATTGGCTGGCTGTGGCTGGTGCCGGTGATCGTGATTGCGCTGTTTGTGGGTGGTTCGGCGTTGATTGCGTCGAATGGCGGGCCGTGGCGGGTGCCGCTGATTATGCTGGCGACGATCGGCAATGTGGCGTTGCTGCTGATGCTGGCGGTGGGTGCGTGGCGGCGCAATATGCGCGGAATCGCCGTGGTGTTCGTTGTAGTGTTGCTGGTTGTGATTGGCATGTCGCAAATGGCAACGAATGTGCCGCAGACGATTGCCGTGCAATGGTTCGAGCAGATTGCGCAGACGCTGGCCCAGTTGGCGTTCTGTCTGAGCGCATGGCAATTGACGCGACGGATGGCGCAAGAGGCGCCGGTGCGCCGGTTGGCGGTAGGAATGGCGTCGTCGTAGGGGCGAGACATGCGCCGTCGTCGTAGGGGCGAGGCATAGTCGCCCCTATGACAATGGAGCCGTTTCGATCTGACGCACCGTGCTGCGCCGGCTCCGCCGGCGCGGCTGGTCTTCCGGCGGGAACAGGGCGTCTAACACGGCGGTAATGGCTGCGTGTTCGGCTTGCACCCCGGCGGTATGCTGCTCGAACCAGTCGCTATGCCGCCACGTGAGCGCCAGCGGCGCGACGCGGCGAATGTCTTCGGTGTTGACGACACTGCGGAAATCGGCGGCAGCGCGGGCCCGCGCCCCTTCGAGCAAGGCGATTTCGGCCCGGTGCGAGGGAATGCGTAACTGTTGCACCAGCGCCAGCGTCTGCTCTTCGATCTCAGGTGGGATGGTTACGTGGGGCAGAATTTCGCGCGCCGCCATAATCTCTTCGGCGAGCGCGGCAGTCTGGGCAGCGTAGGATTGGCGGAAAGCGACCGGATCGGTGCGAAAATCGCGCGCGCGCCGGTAGATTTCCAGCCGCGCGCGGTGATCTGTCACTGGCGCCACCCATACCCGCAGGCCGAAACGGTCGAGAATCTGGGGCCGCAACGACCCTTCTTCCGGGTTCATCGAGCCGATTAACATGAATTGGCTGGGGAAGAGCCGCACCATCGCGCCGCGCCGCACAAAGGTGCGGCCTTGCGCCGCTGCGTCGAGAATGGCATCTACGACCGCCTGATCGAGCAGGTTGATCTCATCGACGTACAAGACGTTGCCATGGGCGCGCGCGAGAATCCCCTCTTCCAACCGTACTATACGCTGCTCGAGCGCAATGCGCTCGTTGATCCCTCCCACCACGTCTTCCAGCCGGGCATTGAGCGGCAACTCGATCAATCGCATTCGCTCGACCACCGGCTGGCCTTCGCCGTCAGCCGGCTCACGAGTGACTAGCGGCATCAGATCAAGCAGGCTGCGGACCGCCGTCGTCTTGCCGACGCCGTACGGGCCACTAAGCAGAATGCCGCCGATCTGCGGGTTGATCAAACCGAGGATGAGCGCGGTTTTGAGTTCGGTCTGGCCAACCATTGCCAGCAGCGGAAACGGATGGATGTCGTCGGTCATGGGGTTATCCGGCTACACACATGTCTTCCGTCATTAGCGCCTTTGCTGATATTATCGCACACTCGCGAGAGAGATGCGTTGAGGGATTGTTTCCGCTCTCTCGCTTGTCATTGCGCGCCGAGCGCCAGCGAAGCGAAGCAATCCCCCCGAGCACGGGAGCGGCACCTTTCCGCCAAAGCGGGAGATTGCTGCGGTCGGGCGGCCCCGCACGGCGGGGGCCGCCGCTCCCTCGCAATGACAGGAGGGAGAATGAGGTTGATAGCCTTGGGATACGTTGGTTGACCCTCACCCCCGGCCCCTCTCCCGCTGATGCGGGAGAGGGGCGCTGCTCCGTTCCGCTATAGTAATGTCGTTGCCGCCTGCCAAGCGGCTCCCCTCTCCCGCCGTGAGGGGGGAGAGGGGCTGAGGGTGAGGGCCATCAGCCCGTGCAGCGGGCTTCGTACCCATAGCCCGGCCCTTTAGGGCCGGGCTCCCCTTTGTGGCGGTAGGCTGAGGGGTTGCTTCCGCTGAAGCGAGAGACTGCTACGGTCAGGCGGCCCCCGCCCAACGGAGGCCGCCCGACGCAGCAAATGACAAGAGGGGGGCGTTACAACATCTCGATCTCGTAGGTCAAGAGCGGGCAATCGGGCCGCTGGCGCTCGATAAAGCTGACCACGGCTTGGAGCTGGCGCTGGGCATGCACCTGATCGGTTGCCACCACTGCCACGCCGAGCACTGCGCTCTGCCAGCGGTTTTGATCATCGACTTCGGCCACCGAGACGTTAAATTCGTTGCGGATGCGGGCAATCAGCGAACGCAGCACCTGCCGCTTCTCTTTCAACGATTGGGCCGCGGCAATGTGGAGATGGATAGTGCAAGAACCGATAATCATCGCCGTTCAGTTGAGACTATTCCAACCGCCTAACATGCTCTGCGGATCAACCCCCTGCGGGCCGCGCGGCAAAATCGCGAGTTCGGTGCGCAGGGCCGTGATCAGGCTCCGCAAGCGGTCAGTCACATCGGCTTCGAGCCAGCGTTGCTTCTGGGCCGGATCGATCTGCAACCGGCTGGCAAGCGTATAACTGAGCCGGATCGGCTCGAGCGGCAACTCCTCCACCTCGATCTCAACCCCGGTAATGGCGGCGACTCGCTCCCAATAGCGCCGGTAGACGGCGCGCAATTCGGTGGCGGCAGCAAGGGTTGCGCCATCAACCCGATCGGGCAACAGCTTGACTTGCGCCACTAGATAGGGCGCTTGTTCGACGATTTGGCTGATGCGGAAGCGCTGCTGGCCAACCACTTGCAACAGATAACGGCCATCTTCGAGGCGGAGATGCTCTTGAATCACCGCTACGGTGCCGACGTCATAAGGTTCGGGCGCAATGGCCATGCGCCGGCCCTCGATCACCTCATGGCCACGCCGTAGCAAGACAATCCCGAACGGTTGATTGGTCGATAAGCAGCGCCCAATCATCAACCGATAACGCTCCTCGAAGATATGCAAACTCATCGTGCCGCTGGGGAAGAGCAGCGCACCCAGCGGAAACAAGGGCAAGGTCTGTTCCATAATTACCCATCCGTCCACGTGCAGGTCCAGACGGTGGTTTCGGCCAGCCCAAGGTTGAGATCGATCACCAATTCAACCTCGGGGCCGGACATCGTCTGCACCAAAGTTGTTGAGTCGAAGGGCACTGGCGCGCCACGCAGCATCACCGGCACGGTGCCGATGCGCAGATCGAGCAGGTCAGGTCGCAATTCGACGGCGCTGGCGCCGATAGCGGCCAGCAAGGCCCCCCAATCAGACGAATTGCGCCGGCAGGCCGCGCGCACCGAGCCGGAACGGGCCACCGTGTTGGCGATGGTCTGCGCGGTCGCTTCATCAACTGTGCCTTGCACCACCACCTTTATCACTTTACCAGAACCGGCGGCATCGCGCACGATCTGGCTAGCCAAATCAGCGCAAAGGTAGTCGAGCGCCTCTTGGAAGACACCATATTCCCACGAACTCGAGTCAGTAATTGGCGGATGGTCGATCGCGCCGTTCGCTAAGATGATCACGCTGTCGTTGGGACTGCAATCGCCATCGATATTGAGCCGGTTAAACGAACGTGACACGCTTTGGTGGAGGGCGCGTTGCAAGAGCGGCTGGCTGATCGCTAGATCAGTGGTAATCAGCACGAGCAGTGTCGCCAGCCGGGGATGGATCATGCGCGTGCCTTTGGCCATGCCGGCGAGGGTAAAACGCGGGCCGTTGCGCAGTGAAACGCGCAATACGCGCTCTTTTGGGCGCGTGTCGGTGGTCATGATGGCGAGCGCAGCGCGGCGGCCACCGTTGCTGTCCAGCTCGCTGACGGCGCGACGGATGCCGTTGCGCATGCGTGGCATCGGCAATGGCACCCCAATAATGCCGGTTGACATCACTAACACCGAATCGCGCGGCACTTCCAATTCATCGGCAGTGAGCTTGGCGCATTCAATAGCGTCATTCAGACCGGCTTGGCCGGTGCCGGCATTGGCCTGCCCGGCGTTGATCAACACTGCCCGAATCGCGTCGTGGTTACGCAGCAAAATGGCTTGGCTGAGGAAGACCGGCGCCGCCTTGAAGACGCTGGTGGTAAACAGCGCCGCGGCCCGGCACGGATGCTGCGAATAGACCAGCGCCAGATCACGCGCTTTACTGCCCTCTTTGAGGCCAGCCGAGACGCCGGTCGCGCGAAAGCCGGTTGGGCTAGCGATGTGGCCATCTTCAAAAATGGTGAAGTTCATAGCTACTCTGCATCAATAAGGACAGCGTTAGTTTACCACACCCGGCAGATCAATCCTTTGAGGTATTCAGACTCAGGAAAACTGAGCAACACCGGATGATCGGGCGATTGGGCCAGCCGTTCGATAATCTGCACATCGCGGCCAGCATCGATCGCGGCGCCAAAGATGATTTTTTGAAAGAGATCAGCCGAAACGAGCCCTGAACAGCTAAATGTGGCGAGGATGCCACCCGGCCGGATGAGGTGCAAGGCCTGCAAGTTGATATCTTTGTAGCCGCGGGTGGCGCGTTCAAGATGGGCCTGTTGGTAGACAAACTTTGGCGGATCAAGAATGACAACATCGAATTGGCGCTGCCCTGCCCGGTAGCGGCGCAGGACGTGGAACGCATCACCCTCGACAAACTCAGCCGGTGTTGTCACCTTATTCAGGCGGAGATTATCGGCGGCCAGCGCCAGCGCATCGGCGCTCGCGTCAACGAGGGTCAGGCGCGTCGCACCGGCTTTGGCGGCGGCTAGCGCAAAGCCGCCGGCATACGAAAAACAATCGAGGGTATCGGCGCCGGAGCAATACGCTCCGACGCGGGCATGGTTAATCGCCTGATCGAGATAGATGCCGGTCTTCTGGCCGGCGGGCAGATCGGCGAACATGCGAATGCCGCTGGCCGGCTGACCGAGCGCCGTGATTGGCGTCACCGGCAAGCGCGGCGGCATTTCACCCCAGCGCAAGCCAACTGCTGGCGGTAAATCTTCCTTCTCGCGCACTTCAGCATCGCTGCGCTCGTAGATGCCGCGCGGCGCGAGCAAATCAGCTAACGCGGCCACCACCTGCTCGGCGCGCACCGCCATGGCCTGCGTCAGGAGTTGAATAGCAAGGTAGCAGCCGTAGCGATCAACGATCAAACCGGGCACCCCATCCGCTTCGCTAAACACCAGCCGGCAAGCGGTCGCGGGATCGGTCAGCCAGCGTTCGCGCCCGCTCACTGCGCGGGCGATCGTCTCGCGCAGCCACGTTTTATCGAGCGGCTGGGACTGATCCCACGTCGCTAAGCGCACGCGCAGTTGTGAGCGGCCGCTCCAGAAACCGCGTGCAAGCCAACTACCATCGCTGGCGCAAACCTCAACCACGTCACCGGGAGCAGGGTTGCCGCGCACGTGGGCGATCGCGCCAGAGAAGACCCATGGATGCCGTTGGATGATCGGCCGTTCGCGGCCAGCATGGATAGTAACAGTTACCATAGTAGACTAAATCTATCACGCGCCTGCGGCCCGGTCAAGCGGCAGGAAAGCCGGTGGCTTTACCGCGGGGGGCGCAGAGAGGTTTTTTACCGTCGAGGGCGCCGAGGACACGGAGAGGAAGGGGCAGGGACGCGGACCGTCGACCCGCCGGCATACCCTACCGCCGAGCACGCGGAGGATGGATTTTTTACCGCAGGGGGCGCAGAGGGCGTGGAGAGGCAGGGGGCAAGGAGCGCGGGCCGCCGGCCCGCCGGGCAACCGTACCGCCGAGGGCGCAGCGGATGGATTGTACCGCCGAGGACGCTGAGAGGAAGGAGGAAGGGGGCGAGGAGCGCGGGCCAGTGGCCCGCCAGCCAACCCGCTAAGGGCGCGGCGGATGGTGTCTATCGCAGCGGGCGTGGAGAGGCAGGAGGCAAGGAACGCGGACCGCTGGCCCGCCGGGCAACCGTACCGCCGAGGGTGCTGATAGCGTGCTGTGCTATCGGTCCCGCTCGTGCTGTTCCTCTGGGCCAAACATGGCCTTTGGGTTCGTTATCGCGCAGGCAGCGCTCCCGCGCACGCTTCAAGGGTGGACAGAACCCATGAGCGCAGATGCGGTTGATAGCTTTGCGCTGAGCCGGTTCACCCTCACCCCTAGCCCCTCTCCTGTAACACGTGAGAGGGGAACGCAGCGCCGAGCGTTAGGGCATCGCACAGCGATCAACGGTTTGCTCGACCAACTTTCTGTCCGCTTCTCAACCGCTTACGCGAGGGATTGCGTCGGGCGGCTCCGCGCCCTCGCAATGACGGAGCGGGCCGAATCCGTTTATGGTTATGGAGTGCGGTAGTTGTACTGCCGCACAAGACCTGTCACACTAACACCGCCCCCCCTCCCCACGCTTTACCCAACATCAGACTCGGCAACATTTGTTATGATACAGGTATCACCCGCGGTTGCAAGATTAAGGAGCTGACGATGCAATATACTCGCTTTGGCTCGACCGGCATGCAAGTGTCGCGCATCTGCCTCGGCTGTATGAGCTACGGTTCGCCGGCGTGGCGCGAATGGGTGCTCGACGAAGAGGCCAGCCGTCCGTTTATCTTTCGCGCGCTCGAACTCGGCATCAACTTCTTTGACACTGCCGATATGTATTCGCTGGGGGTGAGTGAAGAGCTGTTGGGTCGTGCCATCCGCGATTCGGGGGTTAGCCGCGACGAGTTGGTGATCGCGACCAAGGTCTACCAGCCGATGAGCGACCGGCCCAACGACCGCGGCCTCTCGCGCAAGCACATTATGCAGGCGATCGATGCCTCGCTGCGCCGGTTGGGGATGGATTATGTTGACGTGTATCAAATTCACCGTTGGGACTACGAAACGCCGATTGAAGAGACGCTCGAGGCGTTAAACGACGTAGTGCGGGCGGGCAAGGCGCTCTACATCGGCGCGTCGAGCATGTTTGCGTGGCAGTTGGCGAAGGCGCTGGGCATTCAGGAAAGGCGCGGCTGGGCCCGCTTCGTCTCGATGCAAAATCACCTCAACCTCGTCTACCGCGAGGAAGAGCGCGAGATGTTGCCGTTGTGCCGCGACGCCGGCTTGGCCGTCATCCCGTGGAGCCCGCTGGCGCGCGGTTTTCTCACCGGTAACCGACCCCAAGGCACCGGCGCGGCGACGGTGCGCGGTCGTTCCGACACCATTTCGCACGCGATGTACGATGCCAGCGACTACGTGATTGTCGAGCGGGTGAGCGAGATTGCCCGCGAGCGCGGGGTGAGCAACGCCCAAATCGCGCTGGCGTGGCTGTTGCACAAGCCGGAAGTGACAGCGCCTATCATCGGCGCAACCAAGATGTACCAGCTTGAAGAGGCGGTCGCTGCGCTGGACGTGCAATTGACGCCAGAGGAGATCAAGCGGTTAGAGGAACCCTACCGGCCAAAGCCGATCCGCGGCCATGCGTGAGCGTGCGCGGCAGTTGCACTGCCGCACGCCAGATTGTTGACAGGCGTATCCTATGCAATTCCCCATTACTCCCGCTGACATCTTGGCCGCTCGCCGCCGCATCGCCGGCATCGCCCAACCGACGCCGCTCGAACTCAGCCGGCCACTGAGCGCACTAATCAGGGCTGAGGTTTGGCTCAAGCTGGAACTGGCGCAAGTCACTGGCAGTTTCAAACTGCGCGGCGCGGCCAACGCGCTGCGCCAACTACCGCCGGGCACGCGCATCGTGGCCTGTTCGGCGGGCAACCATGCCCTCGGCGTCGCCCATGCCGCTGCAATGACCGGCCATACTGCGACGCTGGTCGTGCCGGCCACTGCCTCGCCGGCCAAAATCGCCGCCTTACGCCGGTATCCGGTTGAGCTGATCTTGCACGGCGATGGCTACGCCGCCGCTGAAGCCGAGGCGTTGCGGCTGGG
>NZ_DAOTWH010000084.1:0-9013 GCF_034435895.1 Chloroflexus sp. | reverse complement strand
AGGCATGGCCTTACCGGCCCATCATAACTCTCCAAGGCATCTTACCCGCTGCCGCAGGAGATTGCTTCGGGCGGGCGGCACCTAGCCGGGCTGGGCGCCGCCACTCCCTCGCAATGACAGGAGGAGACCAGTCAGCAAAAAGGGGAAAGGGCGTGCAATGTCGCCCTTCCCCCTACCGCTGCTACCGCCAATGGCGGTGCACGTCACGCTTACGACAGCAAATCTTCCTCGTCGTCCTCCGGCTCATCGTGGTCGCCATCACCCGACAACAGCGCTTCCAGCCGCGCCCGCAATAGGGCATCGTTGTCGCTCTCCGGCGTCGCGTGACCGTTCTTGTCCGGCAATTGGGCGGCGCGCGGCGCTTCTGCCGGCTTCTCCTCAGGCTGCTGCACCTCTTCGAGCATACGCGCCATCTCGCTGATCAGATCCTCGTGCGGGCGCTCCAGCCGCTTCTCGATGCCGGTGCCGGCTGGGATGAGCTTGCCGATAACAACATTCTCCTTCAAGCCGCGCAGGTAATCGACCTTGCCCTGAATAGCGGCATCGGTCAGCACCCGAGTCGTCTCTTGGAACGAGGCTGCCGAGAGGAAGCTGTCAGTGTTGAGCGAGGCTTTGGTAATGCCCAGCAACACCGTCGCCGCCGTCGCCGGATCGCCGCCTTGGCTGACGATGTCGTTGTTGAGGCGGCGGAACTCGGTGCTGTCGATCAGCTCACCGGGCAACAGGCCGGTGTCACCCGGCTCTTCGATCCGCACCCGGCGCAGCATCTGGCGCGCAATCACTTCGATGTGCTTGTCGTTGATGTTCACGCCTTGCGAGCGGTAGACCTTCTGCGCTTCGTTGACCAGATAGCGTTGCACCGCCTCGCGACCTTGTAATTCGAGCAGCTCTTGCGGATTGGCGCTACCGTCGGTCAACTGCTGGCCGGCCATCACCCGCTCGCCGTTTTCCACCCGGATGCGGGCATTGTGCGGCACTACCAGCTCGCGCTCTTCGCGATCTTCCTGACTGACGACGATCCGGTCAGGTTGGATGAAGGCTTTACCGGTGAGGCGAGCGACGATCTGCGCGCCATTTGGCCCTTCGGCGATCACCTGCCCTTCGTAGACATCGCTCTCGTGCTCAATGGTTGGCGTAAAGCCGCGCCCCAGCGGATACTCGTCGGTGTAGACATCGGTCGAGACGATGCGGATGGTGCGAACGCCTTCTTCGTCGCGCACGATCTGCACCACGCCGTCGATCTCGGCCAGCAGCGCTTTGCCCTTCGGCACGCGGGCCTCGAAGATCTCTTGCACGCGGGGCAGACCCTGCGTGATGTCGTCGGCAGATGCCACGCCACCGGTGTGGAAGGTGCGCAACGTGAGCTGGGTGCCCGGCTCGCCGATCGATTGGGCAGCGATGATGCCAACCGCTTCACCGATTTCAACCAGCTTGCCGGTGGCGAGGTTGCGCCCGTAGCAGAGCCGGCACAAACCATGCTCAGCTTGGCAGGTCAATGGCGAACGCACAAACACCGACTCTTGGCCGGAAGCCATGATCACAGCGGCCAGTTCTTCATCAATCTCGGTGTTGCGATCGGCGATCAGTTCGCCGGTCGTCTTGTAATAGATCGGCGCAGCGAGGATGCGGCCCAACATACGCACTTGCAACTTCTCCATCAGCTCGCTATCGTCGGCGCTGTGGAGCCACAAGCCCTCTTCGGTGCCGCAGTCTTCGATCGTGATGATCACATCCTGTGCCACATCCACCAACCGGCGGGTGAGATAACCGGCGTCAGCGGTACGCAGCGCGGTGTCAGCCAAACCCTTGCGTCCGCCGTGGGTCGAGACGAAGTAGTCGAGCACCGAGAGGCCCTCGCGGAAGTTGGCCTTAATCGGCAACTCGATGATCCGGCCAGTCGGGTCAGACATCAAGCCGCGCATACCGGCCATCTGCGAGATCTGGTTAATGTTACCGCGCGCGCCTGAGGTTGACATCATCGCCACCGGGCCGAAGGGGTTGAGATTCTCCTTCACGGCGGCGATCGTCTGCTTGGTCGCCTCTTGCCAGATCCGCACCACCTCTTGGTAGCGCTCCTCTTCGGTGATCAGACCGCGGCGGAACTGCTTCTCGACATCGGCGACCAATTGCTCGGCCTCACGCACAATGTCGTACTTCTTGGCCGGCACTTCGATGTCGTCAATGCCGATGGTCATACCGCCGAGGGTTGCATAGCGGAAGCCGAGCGCCTTGATCCGGTCGGCCTGCTGTGCGGTCATCTCTGACCCGTAGATGCGGGCCAATTCTTGCACGTGCTTATTGCCGTGCGAAGCGCGCACCTCGTTGAGCTGCTCTTCGCTCAGGTTGCGCAGATTGGTGTAGTACTGGTAGCAATCGGCGATGATCTCCTTGAGACCCTTCTTGTCGATCAGGCGATTGCGGAAGCGCAGCGGCGTTTGCAACTCGTTATTGAGCAACACCCGCCCGATGGTCGTCTCAATCACCATGCGCGGCGTTCCGTCAGCGGCAGAGGGCAGCTCGCGCACTGGACGGTCGCTCTTGCCTGAGATGGCGCCGTTCATCCGGATCCAGATCGGCGCTTGAATATCAACCAGATCCTTCTCGTAGGCCAGCATGGCTTCGTCGATTGAAGCGAAGCGCTTGCCCGACCCCTTCGCGCCATCGCGCACCATCGTCAAGTAGTAGCACCCGAGCACGATGTCTTGCGAGGGGGTAATGATCGGTTCGCCGTGGGCCGGGCTGAGCAGGTTATACTTGCTCAGCATGCGGGTGCGAGCCTCTTCCTGCGCCTTGCGCGAAAGCGGCACGTGTACCGCCATCTGGTCGCCGTCGAAGTCGGCGTTAAACGCGGCGCAGACGAGCGGGTGCAGTTGGATGGCCGACCCCTCGATCAGCTTGGCCTCAAAGGCCTGAATCGAGAGCCGGTGCAACGACGGCGCGCGGTTGAGCAGCACCAGATAGTCTTTAATCACCTCTTCGAGCGCGTCCCACACTTCGGGGCGGACACGTTCGACGGCGCGCTTGGCGTTCTTGATATTGTGGGCCACACCCCGCTCGACCAGCCGGCGCATCACAAACGGCTTAAACAGCTCCAGCGCCATCTTCTTGGGCAGACCGCATTGGTGCAGTTGCAGGTTCGGCCCGACCACGATCACCGAGCGGCCCGAATAATCCACCCGCTTGCCAAGCAGGTTCTGGCGGAAACGGCCCTGCTTGCCCTTGAGCATATCACTCAAGCTCTTGAGACGATGCTTACCCTTGCCGCTCACAGCGCGCCCGCGGCGACCGTTGTCGATCAGCGCGTCAACCGCCTCTTGCAGCATACGCTTCTCGTTGCGCACGATGATTTCGGGCGCATTGAGTTCGATCAGCCGCTTGAGCCGGTTGTTGCGGTTGATCACCCGGCGATAGAGATCGTTCAGGTCACTGGTGGCAAAGCGACCACCGTCGAGCTGCACCATCGGGCGCAGGTCAGGCGGGATCACTGGCAGCACGGTGAGGATCATCCATTCAGGGCGATTGCCGCTCTTGCGGAACGCCTCGACCACGCGCAGGCGCTTGGTCGCCTTCTTGCGGCGCTGGCCCTGCGAGGTCTGCACCTCCATTTGCAGTTCCTCAGCCAGCTTTTCGAGATTCACAGTGCGCTCGATCAATTCCCGCACCGCACCGGCGCCCATATCGGCGCGGAAGACACCGGGGGCAATATCGCGCAACTGGCGATACTCGGTCTCGGTGATGATCCGGCCCATCTTGAGATTATTGAGCTGTTCGAGCTTCTCCTTCTCTTCGCGCACGAGGTTATCAAGCTCGCGCTGAAGCCGCTCTTGCAGCCGCTCTTGCTCTTGGGTCGCCTCATACGCCTTGCGCTCGCGCTCGGCGTCGGTCAACATCTCGGCATCGGCCAGATCGCGGCGGCGGCGCTCTTCGAGCGCCTCAAGCTCTTGCTCAACCAATTCGTCGAGCTGGTCGAGGGTATTGTCGTTAATCGGCTCACCCTCTTCGACCACTGTCACACCGCGGAAGATAATATCTTCGTCGGCGAGGGTGCCGCTCATCTCTTCCAACCGCTCGCGCAGCCGCTCGGCCTCATTCGCGATCTCATCGCGCAACCGGCGGTACTCCTCTTCGATCTGGCGCTGCGTGCTGCGCTGAGCCGTCTCCATACCGCCGAGATCTTGGGTGAGCTGGGTGCTCAGCTCGATCCGCTTCTCTTCGGCTTGGCGCTGGATCTTCTCGCGGCGGGCGGCGTACTCTTCCTGAATCATCTCGCGCGCCACCTGCAACATGTCCTCTTTCACCTCGACGATGATGTACGAGGCGAAGTAGAGCACGCGCTCGAGGTTGCGCGGCGAAATGTCAAGCAGCAGGCCGAGCCGTGACGGCGTGCCTTTGACAAACCAGATGTGGCTGACCGGCGAGGCCAGATTGATATGACCCATGCGCTCGCGGCGCACCCTCGCCCGCGTCACCTCGACGCCACACTTATCGCAGACGACGCCCTTGTAGCGCACGCGCTTGTACTTGCCGCAGAAGCACTCCCAGTCTTTGGTCGGGCCAAAGATGCGTTCGCAAAACAAGCCATCGCGCTCAGGCTTAAGCGTGCGGTAATTGATCGTTTCAGGCTTGGTGACTTCGCCGTGCGACCACGATCGGATATCCTCAGGCGAGGCTAGACTGATCCGAATGGCGTTGAAGTCGTTAATTTCCAGCATGTGGGCTTACTCCTGTAGCGGAAGCGTACCGCCAGACTCCACGCGCCCAGCGCGGCTGGCCCGCGTTGGCGCAGCTATTGGGTCAGATCCGTTTTGTTCGGCGTGGCCGGGCGACGGGGAATACCGCCGCCCGGATGGGGTCGTGGTTAGAACTCGCCGCGCTCCATGCCGCTCAGGTTGATGCCTTCGAGCGCGCCGATGTCGCTGTCGAGATCATCGCTCAGCTCAACCGGCTTCTCATCGGCGCTCAACACCTCGACGCTGAGACCAAGGCTTTGCAGCTCCTTGATCAGCACCTTGAAGCTTTCGGGCACGCCAGCCTCTTGGATCGGCTCGCCCTTCACGATCGCCTCGTAGGTCTTGACGCGGCCAACCACATCGTCGGATTTCACCGTCAACATCTCTTGCAAGGTGTAAGCCGCCCCGTATGCCTCCAACGCCCACACCTCCATCTCACCGAAGCGCTGACCGCCGAACTGGGCCTTACCGCCGAGCGGTTGCTGGGTCACGAGGCTGTAGGGGCCGGTCGAACGGGCATGGATCTTATCTTCGACAAGGTGGGCCAGCTTGAGCATATAGGCATAGCCGACTGTCACCGGATGATCGAACTTCTCGCCGGTGCGCCCGTCGTAGAGCGTCACCTTGCCGTCGGCGGGCAAGCCGGCCTGCACCAGCAGGTCTTTGATCTGTTCCTCGTGCGCGCCATCGAACACCGGCGTAGCGACGCGGAAGCCAAGGCGAGCAGCAGCCCAACCGAGGTGGGTTTCGAGAATCTGGCCGATATTCATACGCGACGGCACACCGATCGGGTTGAGGATGATGTCCACCGGGCGGCCATCGGGCAAGAAAGGCATATCCTCGATTGGCAGCACTCGCGACACTACACCCTTGTTGCCGTGACGACCGGCCATCTTGTCGCCGGCGCTGATCTTGCGCTTCTGGCAGAGCAGCACGCGCACAGTCTGATTGACGCCGACCGGCAGCTCAGCGCCCTCGCTGCGCGAGAAGACCTTGACATCGATCACCTTGCCGCGCACGCCGTTGGGCACCCGCAGCGAGCTATCCTTCACCTCACGCGCCTTCTCGCCGAAGATCGCGCGCAGCAGCCGCTCTTCCGCGGTCAGATCGGTCTCGCCCTTCGGCGTAATCTTACCGACCAAGATATCGTTGGACTGCACCTCGGCGCCGATGTAGATAATGCCGCGCTCATCGAGATTGCGCAGGCTCTCTTGGCCGACATTAGGAATATCGCGGGTAATCTCTTCGGGGCCAAGTTTGGTATCGCGCGCCTCCACCTCGTACTTCTCGATATGGATCGAGGTGAAGATATCTTCGCGCACCAGCCGCTCGCTGACAAGGATCGCGTCCTCGAAGTTACCGCCTTCCCACGGCATATAGGCCACCAACACATTTTGGCCGAGGGCCAGTTCACCTTGATCGGTGCTCGAGCTATCGGCGATCACCTCACCAGCCCGCACCCGCTGCCCGCGCACCACTGCCGGACGCTGGTTAATGCAGGTGTCTTGGTTGCTGCGCATAAACTTGCGCAAGCGATACTCGGTCTGGGTACCGTCGTCCTCTTCCACCACGATCCGGCTGCTGGTGGCGCTGACCACGACGCCATCGCGGCGCGCGACCACTACCTGACCGCTATCGCGAGCGGCGCGGTACTCCATCCCGGTACCGACGATCGGCGCATCGGGCCGCAGCAACGGCACCGCCTGCCGCTGCATGTTCGATCCCATCAGCGCGCGGTTAGCGTCATCGTGCTCAAGGAAGGGGATGAGCGAGGTCGAGACGCTCACCACCTGCTTGGGCGACACGTCCATATAATCCACCCGCTCAACCCGCTCGGTGACGAAATCCTCACCAAAGCGGCACGAGACGGTCGTTTCGAGGAAGCGATTATGTTCATCAAGTGGCGCATTGGCCTGCACAATCACAAAGCGGTCTTCCTCATCGGCGCTGAGATAATCGACCTCTTGCGACACCACCGGGCGGATCTTGATATGCTTAATCGGCAATGCGACAATCCGCTCGGCCAAAGCGCGGTTAATCTCGGCGCCAGCCTCGGCGATCACCTCGTCGGTATCGGGATCGACAATATCCTCACGCAGAATCTGGCCGCGTAGCAGCCCGATCGTAATCTGGCGGGCAATCTGGTCATCAACCCGCGTCCCCTTCGCCGCAATCAGCTCGCCGGTGCGCAGATCGCGCACATCGCGCAGCAACACGCCCTTCTCTTTCCAGACCTGCGCGTTATCGACGCTGTTGTACACCTTGCGGTACGGCGTCTCGAGGAAGCCCATCTCGTTGACGCGGGCGAAGGTGGACATCGTGCCAATTAGACCGATGTTCGGGCCTTCCGGCGTTTCAACCGGGCAGATGCGGCCATAGTGCGAGTGATGCACGTCACGCACTTCAAAGCCGGCCCGATCGCGCGAGAGACCGCCGGGGCCGAGAGCCGACAAGCGGCGCTTATTGGTCAGCTCCGCCAGCGGGTTGGTCTGATCCATAAACTGGCTCAACTGCGAGCCGCCAAAGAACTCGCGCATCGCTGCCACCACTGGCCGGATATTCACCAGCCCGTTCGGAGTCGCACTGGCCGGCTCTTGCAGCGACATACGCTCTTTGACCACCCGCTCGAGGCGGAGCAGACCAACGCGGAACTGCTGCTGGATCAACTCGCCAACGGTGCGCACGCGACGATTGCCGAGATGGTCAATGTCATCGGGGCGGCCGTGACCATTGTTGAGCAAAATCATCTGCTCGACAATGCGGAAGATATCGCGCGGCAACAGCACCCGCACGCTCAGTTCGGGCGCCTTTGCGCCATCGCGGCGGGCATCGCGCTCCCAGAGGTTCTTGTTCAATTTATAGCGGCCCACCTTCGCCAGATCGTAGCGGCGCGGGTTAAACAGCAGCGACTCGATCAACGAACGCGCATTCTCAAGCGTCGGCGGATCGCCGGGGCGCAAGCGCTTGTACAACTCAAGCAGCGCCTCTTTCGCGTTGCGCGACGGATCCTTATCGAGCGTCGCCTGAATATACGGGTGCTCGGCCACCGTATCAACCTGGCGGAACAGCTCGATCAACTGGTCGTTGTGTCCATACTTATCTAGCTCATTGTCTGGCGCCCAGCGCCCGCTGCCATCTTCTTCGGCCAGCCATGCGCTAATCGCGCGCAGCAGAATCGTGACCGGAATCTTGCGCTTGCGATCAACCTTGACACTAATCACATCGCGCTTATTGGTCTCGAATTCGAGCCATGCGCCTCGGTTCGGGATCAGCTTGGCCGTATGCAATGCACGGCCACTGGTCGGATCCTTCTCATCTTTGAAATAGACGCCGGGCGAGCGGATCAACTGCGACACCACCACCCGTTCGGCCCCGTTGTAGACAAAGGTGCCGTTATCGGTCATCATCGGGAAGTCGCCGAGAAAGATCTCAGACTCCTTAATTTCGCCGGTGGTGAGAATGCGCAATTCGACCCGCACCCGCAGCGGCGCGGCATAAGTCAGATCGCGTTCACGGCACTCGAACTCGTCGTAGCGCGGCTCGCCGAAGGTATAATCGCGAAAGTGGAGCTCAAGATTCTTGCCGGTAAAATCCGTAATCGGCGAGATCTCATCGAAGAGTTCGCGCAGCCCCTCGCGTTTGAACCATTCAAAACTTTTGAGTTGGGTTTCGATCAGCAACGGCAGATCAATCGCGTCCTTAATCCGGGCAAAGGAACGGCGCTCGATCCGGCGCGACCGGCGACCATCGGCGCCCGGGTCGATCGGGG
This sequence comes from Chloroflexus sp., assembly GCF_034435895.1. GTDB lineage: Bacteria > Chloroflexota > Chloroflexia > Chloroflexales > Chloroflexaceae > Chloroflexus. The sequence continues at coordinate 514 of NZ_DAOTWH010000084.1, read as the reverse complement.
CGATCAGCGGCTGAAGGACCACGCTCTCAATCAACGGGGGCATACGCACCTCTCCTCTATCACTTATAGGTGGGCTCATGGCGCTCCGTGGCAACCAGTTTCGTCAAAAAAACAGAAACAGCCATCCTGCCGCTCTCCCTTCAGCGGGTTACCGGCAGACTGGCACACGTCTCGTTCGCTGTTCAATATTCGTTCCGCCCCGCACGGGGACATCCTGCCATCGTGCTACGCTTGTCGGCGCGCATCTTATAGATCGCGAATGACAATGATACCACGTAATTGCGAAAAGATCAAGGAGGTTTTGAAGCGAGTCTGAATCTTGTTGTAGGTAGTATACCATGACAGGATGTGGCCCCCACCCCTTACCCCTCCCCCGCTGGGGAAGGGGAGGCCCGCACCCCCGCCCCCTCTCCTACACCAGTGGGAGAGGGGCGCGACTGCGTTCCGCACTAGCGATGCCTCACCCGCCACGCACGCGGCTCCCCCTCTCCCGCCTGACGGCGGGAGAGGGGGT
>NZ_DAOTWH010000083.1:0-2312 GCF_034435895.1 Chloroflexus sp. | reverse complement strand
TCGGCCCCCAATACCACGTGCGCCCGCCGCGCACCGCCTCGCCGTCGGTACGGGTCCAGATCGCGGCGAAGCGCGGATCAGCGAACTCGTGGCGGTTAGCAAAGGGCGCTAATAGAAATGTCGTATTCATCAGCATCGCAGCGACCAGTACGAGTATAGCGATCACTCGATGAACGGTTCGCATTGCAGCACCTCCGTGGTGAGGAGAGGGTTGTGGGGGTAGGGGCAGATGTAAAACCTGTCCGTACCTTGTTTGGCCGGTTGATGGCGGCGGGGCGGATTACTTGTCCGCCCCGCCGAGGGGCGTGGAGGGGAGGGGATTGCCATCAGCCCTATGGATGTGCAGGACGACGCACCGCCGTACGGGGACGCACCGCCGTGCGTCCCTACTGGGCCCATAACGGCCAGCGGTCTTGGGCGGCGTTTTGGGTAACTTGTTGGGTAATGACTCCATCGCTGACGTTCAGGATATAAATCTCGAAATCGCCGTCGCGGTCGCTGGCGAAGGCGAGCCGGCTGCTATCGGGCGACCACGTGGGGCCTTCATCGGTGGCAGCATGATTGGTGAGGCGGCGGATGTTGCTGCCGTCGGCGTTCATCACGTAGATCTCCCAGTTGCCGTCGCGGTCGCTGCCAAAGGCGACCAATTTGCCGTCAGGCGAGACACGGGCGAAGCGGTCGTTGGCCACGTTGTTGGTCAGGTTGCGGATGTTCACTAGCTCAACACCGGCATAGAGCGTATCAATGTAGTAGTAGCGAACATCAGCCCGGTAGATCTCGAAGTTACCCGTGCAGTTCGTGACCCAGAACAGGCTGCGGCCATCAGGTGACCATGCCGGTGTTTCGACGGTGCAGGCTGGGTCATAGGAAGTGATCTGCTGGGCAAAGCCGCGCAGCGGGATATTCAACCGGCGGAGGAAGAGTTGCGGCGCGCCGCTTCGTTCTGAAACGAATACCATCAGATTGCCGTCAGGCGAAACCATCGCGTTGTATTCACTGCCGGGGATGGTTGAGTAATCATTATCCGGCGGCGGGAAGGCGCCATCGTTGTTGCTGTAGCTAATGCGGAGAGCGCCAGCTCCCGGCGCGCGTTCGCCCGAATCGGCGGCAATCGCGTTGAGGGCGTAGATCTGGCGATAGTTGGGGCTATTGCGCCGCGAGTCGACGATCAGGTATTGTTGGGTTGGTTCCCAACTGCGCCGCCACGAGAAGGCTACCGTCTCGCCATTGTTGAAGGTCAGCCGCTGGCCGCCGCCGTTGAAGTTAGCCCGGTAGAGTTCCCAATGGCTGCCGGTGTCAATATTTGAGGCATAGATAAGCGGAGTAACCGGATCAGGTGTGACCCACGGCGTGCCGAGGTGCGGGTAGCGCCACTGGAAGTAGTGCTGGCCGACGTTGCCCATCTCAACCTGATAGCCAGCCGGGTTATCAGGAGTGTAGGTGAGCACGCGCCGCTCGAAGAGTTGCACGAGCACATCGCGCTCGGTGTCGCCAACCACCGCCCGCGTCCAGTAAGGATCGGTGATCGGATAGCCCATTGCAAACAGCCAGTCTACAATCGGCGCCGTCACGACGCGGCCATTCTCAATGACCCGCCCACGTTGATTCATGAAGTCCCAGAAGATCTTCGGAATGTTGTGGCCGGTGACGCTGTTGTACTGGACGATGGTCGTTTCAGGTTTGGCGAGGTCATCGCGCATGCTGAGGTTGCCGCTGCGCGAGATGACGGTATTCACTCGCTGGTTGAGGCGCGACGGATCGCGGTAGCCGTTATCGATCGTGGCAATGCCGGCGAAGTCACGATAGCCGGGAGCAATCGTGTTCGCTGCGCGCGGGTTGCCGGCCACCGGCACATCCGACCCTTCGCGATAGCTCACATCGAAGGGATCGTCACCAAGCTGCATACGCCCGCTAATAAGTTCTTTCACCAGCAAGCCATTCGTGACAATGCCTTCAGCCGGATTGTTGATCTCCATCCGCGCCTTGTCGAAATACTGTACGGTGCGCGCGCTATTGGGGCTTTGCCGGTAAAATTCGCCGTAATCAAACCACGGTCCCGGCCCCCAATACCACGTGCGCCCGCCACGCACCGCCTCGCCGTCGGTGCGGGTCCAGACTGACGCAAAGCGCGGGTCGGCAAACGTGGTGCGACCAGAGAAGGGTGCTGCAATCAGTGGTGTCGCGCCGCTGATCATCAGCGCTACCATCAGGGTGATCGCACTCCAGAGGATACGCAGCCGGTTCATACAAGCCTCCTTCGCTTAGACCGCTGCTGCTGTTACGTATAGAATACGACGCAAAAAGAGAAAAGT
>NZ_DAOTWH010000082.1:0-41234 GCF_034435895.1 Chloroflexus sp. | reverse complement strand
AGGGGTGGAGTCGGCCCAAAATCAAGGCGCACCTCGCGCTCGTCTCGCTGGATTTTGCAAAAGTCCAGTTAGTAACCAACGCCTTACCGCTCATGCCAAGAGCAGGCAGGGTAACAGTAACATCATAATCAGTGCGTTCGAGACATCTGCTCGCATCAGGGAGAGGAAAACCCACTTTGTTGTCCTTGCGCGGGCGCGCAGTGCCCGAAGCAATCTCCCGCTTTAGCGCCGATCATCCCTCAGCGCATAACTACCCGCTGTCATTGCGAGGGGGCGGAGCCCCCGAAGCAATCTCCTACTTCAGCGGAAGCAACCTCTGTAGGCACAGCTCCCGCTTTCGCAGGGGATTGCTTCGCCGCCTCCGGCGGCTCGCAATGACATAGCTCAGCTTAATGGCATCCCGTTCTCTTGCAGAATACACCTCTCTCCGGCTATCAGCCGGAAATGTCACGTGTACGTTATGCAAGCCAGCCTGATCGTAGGCATGTGAGGCTTGACGATCCCCTTGTCTTCCCTCACGGCAGCATTGCGCCGATGGCCGCGGCAATCGCGTCGGCTTTGGTGCGTTCCATATTGCTCAAAACAATCACCGTGCTCTGCGTGTCGGGATAGTAAGCGAGGTGGGTGACGGCCCCCGACATAAAGCCGGGGTGGTAGATCACCTTGCGCCCGTTGCGATCTTCGATCTTCCAGCCGTAGCCGAAATTGTTGCGGACGGGGGTGTACATCTGGGAGAGTTCGGCGGCGGGTAGTAGTTGCCCGCCGTTGAGTGCAGTAACAAACCGGTAGAGGTCTTCAACCGTTGAATAAAGGCCGCCGGCGCTGTAGAGATTGCTGGTGTCGATCGGGATCGCCCGTTCCGCTCCCGGCCCCAGATAGCCAACCGTGCCGTTGAGCGCCGAGGCGTCGCCGCTGTCGTAGCCGCTGTTAGCCATACCCGCCGGGGCGAAGATGTTGGTGCGGATGTAATCGGCGTAGGATTGGCCGCTCACCGCTTCGATCACCAACCCCAATACCACATAGTTGGAATTGCCGTACCGAAAGGCGCTGCCCGGCGTGAAGTTGAGCGGCAAATTGCGGAACCGGGCCGCGAGCTGGGTGGGTGTGACCGGCGAACGTTCGAGTTGCTCGAAGTCACGGAAGTCAGTGTAGTTCGGGATGCCGGCGGTGTGGGTGAGCAGATGGTGGATCGTGATCGGTTGCCATGCTGGCGGGCAGTCGGGCAGGTAGCGGCAGACAGATTCGTTGACGTTGAGTTTGCCTGCCGCTTGCAATTGCATAATCGCCAGCGCCGTGAATGGCTTGGTGATCGAAGCGATGCGAAAGCGAGTCTGGGCCGTATTGGGCAAATCGCGCTCGACGTTGGCCTGCCCATAGCCGCGCGCCACCAAGATGCGCCCCTGCGTGGCGACCAGCACCGACCCGCGGAATTGGCCTTTGTCGGTCAGATCGCGCAGGTAGAGGTCGATTTGGGTGGCGATATCAACCAAGCTCGGCGTTGACGTCGGACGCACCGGTTCCATCACGGCCACTAAGGGGGTGCTGGCCGGCAATGGCCGGTCGGGGGTGACGCTGGGCAAGATGGTCGGCTGCGGCCCCACCGGCGCCCACGCCGAGATGACTGGATCACGCTGGCCGCAGGCGGTCAGTGCGATGATGGCGAGGATAGATACGACGAGATTCAAGCAGCGCATAGACATATCAAGACGCAAAGCGAGCAAAGGCGCAGAGACGTTAAACGCAAAGGCGCCAAGGTAGCAAAGGCGCAAAGTTATTAAACGCAAAGGCGCTAAGAGCGCCAAGGGGCGCACAGCATTGGAATGACCCTCTGCGTACTCTGCGACCTCTGCGGTAAATCCTCATGACTCCCCCACTTATCCCAACGGCGCAAACCGGGCCTGCGCCGCCGCCATTGCCACCAATTCCGCCGCCGTCCAATCGGAAGGCGTGATAGTTACATCGTACCGCTGATGGAGCGCGGCGGCAAATGCGGTTGCCAAGGCGGCTAGATCGGGCGGGTTGGCGCAGACAGACGCCAAATCAGTCACGCGATCCACTAGTCGTTCTACCAAGAGGCGGCGTTCAGGCTCAGCGATAGCCAACAGCTCTGCCAACAGCGCCCCCGGCCAATGGGTGTAGAGGCCAACTTGAAACAGCATCCCTTCGCGCCGGCGGATCTGGGCAAAGCCCACCAGTTTGCGCCCGCCTACCAGCACTTCATACGGTGATTGGCCGCCAAAACACGCTCGCGCCACCAGCGGATCGAGCGTTGCTCGGTCAGCGCGCGCGGCAGCGATCTCGATCAGCGTGGTCGCGATACCAAACTGGGCCAAGGTCGCTTGCCAGACCTCGCCCAACCAGCGGTACGACTCGCTGACGTCGGGATGGACCAGCGGATGATCCGCCGGCAACGCAATGTCTTGCATCAGGAAGCCGGGCACGAAGAGCACCGCAGTGCCGCCGCTGGCCCGCCGGTGCAGCGTGATGCCAGCGTCCGCCAAGGCCGCCCGATCAACCTCGCTCAACTTCTGGCCTGAACCAATCACCAACGCCGGTTGGGGGGCGGCGACATACCAGCGGATCGCCGGTTGGAATGTGGTCGCCAAACCAGCCAGCATCGCCGCGCCGGCAGCCAGCTCGCTGGCCGGATCGCCTTGCGCCGGCGGTAATAGCCGCCACACGTTCATTCCTCCCATCGGCATTCCCCCAACGGCGCCGCAAAGTGCGCAGCAACCCCGGCAGCCAACCTCTCAAGCTGCGTCCGCGTTGCCGCCGGCAATGCCCCAAATGGGCGCAACGTCACCACGAGCGCCGATCCACGCCAATCGTACCGCCACGTCCCAGCGATCCGCCCCGCCACCACGATCGTCGCCTCGACATGGCCGGCGGGTCGCCAGACCTGCTTATAGCCAACCGCATCAACCAACCAGCTCCGGTCGCGAGTAGCGAGCAAGAGTGGATCGAACCGGCCCAATAAGCGGGGTGGAAGATCGCCGGGTTCCGGCAATGAATTCAAACGCGCTAATTGGCTCTGCAACCACCACGCCGGCTTACCGGCAACCGTCACCTTCACCACCTCATCCCCCAACAACGCCAACCAACGCTTCATTTCCACCTGCGTGCGCCCACGCCAAGCGGTCAGATCGGCGAGGGTTGCCGGGCCAAAAGCGGCCAGATAGCGACGGATCAGCTCGGCATTCGCTTCCTCAGACGGCGGCGGATCCCACGCTAAATCAGGCCGCCAGCGCAACCGGTGGGCCATGCGGGCTTCGCCGCCGTTGGGGGCAGCGTGGCAAGCCAAGCCGCGCCGGGTCAGAATGGCAAAGATACCGCCCCAACCCGACAAATGGCGATCATCAATCTCAGGGGCGAGACGGCGCAGATCGCTGCGCCCCATCGTCTCGTGCTCGGCCAACCAGCGCGCAACGCGCGCGATAAACGCCTCATACGCTGCCGGATCCCAGCCCTCACGCAGTGCCTCTTGCTCCCAATAGGTGGCGCGATCAGCCTGTGCCGCGTAGATCAGCGGCCAATCAGTCGCAGCATAAAGATGCAACGTCCCGCGCTGGCACCACAACCGCACCAGCGAGCGTTCGTGGTAGAGCAAATGATCCAGTTGAGCCGCCGTAAACTCCGGCACACGATTCCAGAGCGCCAACCCGGCGGCGGGCAACATCTGCGCCTGCACACCGGCCAGATGGGTGGCCGCCGCCACCGCATCACCAAACGTCGCCAGCAATCCATTCTGCCCAAACCGGGCAACAGCCGACTGTGCGACGGTCAGATCAAGTACAACTTTCATGGCGATCTTATCACTTCAAGCGCCGCTGCGCCACGAGCAAAGACCCTCACCAGCAGTTCGCTGCCGGCAGGAATGGTAGGGGTTGGCGCAATCTCGACGGCGGCAAATGTGCTGTCAGAAACTGCACGGTATCGCTGAGCGCCCACTCTCGAGGCAGATAGACAGGCAGAGTCCGAGCGGCATCATGAGGTGCAGCAGCCCGCCGCACAAGCTGGGCCATCACCGTCTCAACCCGATCAAACTCGCCATACACGCATCGTACTACCAGTGCAACAACCGTCATTGCTGCGAGCAAGCCGCCGATTGGCTATGCCGAACGCTCTTCAGAATCAGCTATCAGCGGCCATGCCAAACCAACCCCGCCAAGAACCAGCGGCAACGTCACCCATGCTGGAGCGCCAGTCCGCAAGGCGAGCAAGCTTGCTAATACCGCAGCTAGACCTATCCAACTCACAATTGGCCGGACAACCACCCATTGCGTTACCACACGCCAACCAGTTGCCAGCCCCGGCCATACTGCTAACACGAGCGCCGACAATCCCGGCCACCATGGCCATGACACAGTGGGTAACCAGTATTCAGCCGTCACCGGAACCAGCGCCAAACCGATCGCCGGCGCGAGCGCCAACAGCGCCCCTGCATCACGCCACAATACGGGCCACCGCAACACAACGCCTGCCATCCACACCCATAGCAGCAAAACGCCCCAAGCGATAATCTGGACGCTCAAGCGGCCATTGCTTGACGCCGCTCAAGGCTATTCCTAACTCTCGCACATCGGACAGCGCGATGTATGGCTCGGTAGACCAGCGCAACACCGTCTCGCCAGTGATAGCAGTAGGCACTAGCAAACGATAGCGACGCCAATATCCGGCTACGGTCACAGTACCCAAGTCGCCATACCAATGCCGGCGCGCCGCGATAGCCTTAGAGAAACAATGCCGCTTGCGGTTGCGACCAGCGGAACAGATCGGTTTCGTTTTGTTCGTTACCGTGGAAGGCAACCAGCACCGGTTCGTGATCTTCACCAACGCGCCAAATGTGCGGTGAACGAGCCGGCGAGAACCATAACAAACCGATGGTGATGAGCGTCAACGCCACCGGCAGCAACAAGGCTGGTTGGAACGAAAAAGTTGGGTGCGCAAGTGTTCTAATCACGCTGCGTATTATAGCTTCAGATCGGGAACGGCGCAATCGTGGCGGAGAGTGGTTGATTGCCTAGATGGCGCCGGCTTGCTTGCCGCGCAACGCACCGAGCAGCCAATCGGTAATCGCCGCCAAGCTACGCCGGCCAAAGAGCCGCACATAATCCGACGCCGCCACGAGCGGCCCGGGATCGGCGCCGCCGTTGCGTTCACGCAAATACCAGCGATGATCCATGATCCAGCGGTAGAGGTCGGCCTCGGTGCGGCCGGGGAAGTAGCGTAGCGCATTCTGCGCCCGGATGACCTCGATAACCGGCATATAGACATTATCGTACCAACTCGCTACCGCCTCCTCGCGCGACACTGGCCGGCCCAACTCTTGGCCCAGATAGTAGCGATGGGCATTGATATGGCGCACCAGATCGAGATAGCCGCCGGGTTCGCTAAACTCGATCCGCTGATCGGGCCGCAGATCGGCAAGGCCAGTCCACTCGAGAAAGTCGCTATACTCCTCTTTCAAGAGCAGATCGCGCACGCTGAGATTGGTATCGAGCGGTACGTCAACCACCAACTCGGTCACAATCGCGTCAATCTCGCGCTGGCCCTGAAAGCGGGCCACCGAGATACGGTGATGGCCATCTTTAACAAAGTAAATATCACCCAGCTTATACAACTCGACCGACGGCAAGGGCGTACCTTCATGATGCGCGCGATCGATGCTCATCCAGCGAAAGCGATTGGCGTTATGCCGCGGCGCAAACTGGCGGTCGAAATCGCTGTAACGGCCCTCGCTGCCGATGATCTTATCCAGCGGAACTGTCTGATGGCCAAGGTAATGTTGCCCACGTACATTCAGCCGCGCCCGCACCTCATCGAACGGCAACAATTCGTTGGGACGGCGCGTAATCAGCGCCAGCAGCTCGCGCAGCATCTGGTCGCGGCGAATGCGGGTGAATTCATCATGAACGATCGCTTGAATGGCTGACATCGGCCACTCCTTTCGGCCTCATCATATAGTGATGGTCAGCGCACACACACCGCGCTCGGAAAGCGACCGGCGACGCCGGCGGTCGTTGTCGCGGGTAGCGTACCATGAGTCAGACGCGATTACAACCTAAAAGGTTGCACAAAGAACTATATCGAAAGGTTGTGAGATAGCCACAAAAAGACGCACAAGTGGTCTAACAGCCGTATAGAGCACCGTTGTCGATTAGGGGAAGCGGGTTGCTGTACATGTGCAGCATCACGATGCTATGCACTGTGTCTAAAGCAATGACGTTAAACCTCAAGTACCTAGCCAATGACCATCTCACACCACCAGATCCAGCACCCGATAGCCGGCGGTGTTGATGACGAGCGTATCACCCACCTGCGTCTCGGTAGCATGGCCAAAGCCATACGAGAGATGGATATGGCCGTGGATGAGATAGCGCGGGCGAAACCACTGCATCATCAATAGCAACGCGCGAAAGCCGCGATGGGGGTAATCAGGGCCGTTGTGAATGCCAAGCGGCGGCGCATGGGTCAACAACACATCAAGATACCGGCCATAGCGCAGCCGGTTGAGCAACAGGCGCGGCGCCATCCGCCACACTCGCAGCATCATCTGCGTGTCGGTGTACTGGTGGTGGCTATCGGGCTTGTAGCGGATCGAACCGCCCAAACCACTGATTAAGAGACCTTGATGGCATACCACCCGATCTTCGACACAGACCGCGCCACGAGCATAGCTGACCACTTGCCCATCGGCTTGCACTTCCGGCGAATCGTGGTTGCCCCAAACATAGAAACAGGGCTGGCCAAGCATCGTCACCACAAACTCAAGGTAATAGATCGGCAGATCACCGCAGGCCAGCACTAATCGGACATCGGCAAAGCGTTGTTTGATATTGAGACTGTAGACGGCTGGGACGATTTCGTCACTGATCGTAAGCGTGCGCATGCCGCCTATTGTACTCTATTTTGTACCCGCTGAAAAAGCTGGTTCAGGCAACGGCAAATAGATGGCGAAAGTACTGCCACGCCCCACTTCACTCGCCACTGTTACATAGCCGCCATGCGCTTCAGACACCCATTTCACGATCGACAATCCCAACCCGGCGCCACCGCTATGGCGTGAACGCGAGCGATCCACCCGGTAGAAGCGGTCAAAAATATGGGCAAGTTCAGCTTCGCTGATGCCGACACCGGTATCAGCCACACTCAGACAGGCAAACTGCTCGTAGCGTTCGAGACCCAACACCACCAACCCTCCCGGTGGTGTATATTGCAGCGCATTCACCCCTAAATTCAACAACGCTTGCTTAATCCGATCACGATCGCCATAAACCAGTATTTGATCCTCAGCGCCGATCCGTAACCGCACTTGGTCGGCCAACGGGCGTAGCTCGCGAAACACCTCAAGCAGCAGCGTATCCAGCTCAACCGGCTCGTGGCGTAAAGCGTCATGCGTCTCACTTTGGGCGAGCAGCAACAAATCATTCACCATCCGGATCAAGCGCGCCGTTTCGCGCCGCATATCACCGATCACCTCTTTGAGCAACGCCGGATCGGCGCCAGCGCCGCGATCGAGCACTTCGAGATTGCCCTGCATCGCCGTCAACGGTGTGCGCAACTCGTGGCTGACATCGGCGACAAAGCGCTGCTGCGTGGAAAAGAGTCGTTCAAGACGCGATAACAACTCATTGATCGTCACGGTCAATTGGTGCAGCTCGTCACGCTGAGCCGGTTCGGGGATCCGGCGACCGAGATCCTCTGCTCGCACAATGCTCTGCGCGGTCAACGTGATTTGCTCAATTGGGTGCAAAGCCCGCTTCGACAGATACATTGCACCGATCCCGGTCACGATCAAGGCAATCATCCCGCCGCCCAGCAGAATTTGCTGCAAGAGCGTCAATGTATCAGCCACATCATCAAGGGGACGGGAGACTTGCAAGAAACCGAGCAATTGGCCATCACGCAAGACAACCGGAGTAATCAGTGACTTGACCGGCACGTTGTTGACTTCACGGACAAGCGTGATCCCGTTCTTATCGGTTGAGGTTAATTGCAGCGCTTCTGGCGGCAACGGCAGCATATACGGTTCGAGATTCGGGGTATTGCTCACCAATGTGCCATCAGGACGAAAGAATTGGGCGCCGATATTGCGATTAGTGAACAGTTGAATGAAACCACGATTCAGATACAGTTCCAATTGCCCGCTCGGTGTCCGGATGCTTTGCAAGCCAACGGCATTGAGAATTGCCCGCACCTGCTGCGTCGCTGAGGTCAAATCGCTTTGCACCCCAGCGTAGAGCGCTTGCGCGACGGCAAAATGGACACCGATACCGATAATCAGCAACGCAACCGAAAAGAGGCTGGTGTAGAGTAGGGTCAACCGCACCCGAAACGGGACGGCGATCAAGTTCTGGCGCAAACGCTGCCACCACAGCCAGCGCACTGGCGCCGCAGGAGGTTGGTCGGGGGCAGAGGCAAGAATGGTTTGCGCCAGTTTGTCGTTGATATCAGTCATACGTCTGTGATACGGAATGTGGGTACATCTGTTGTCCTTTCAGGCATCCTGTCCGCTGAAGCAGGAGATTGCTTCGGGCGCTGCGCGCCCTCGCAATGACAGCCAAACCGTGTCCTTGCGCGCCGCGTAGGGGCAGAGCGATACGCTGAGCCGAGCGGTGCAGCAATCTCCCCCGACAGCGGGAGCGATGCCTTATTGCCATCAGCATACCACATTAGCTGCCGGCGTGACGGTTGACAATTCTGCGAAATCAGGTCATACTATTTAAAGTTCATTTTTTGAAACTTCAAACGTTCAAGCCAACACCGATGAGCATCTACGAATTTTCCGCCTACACCATTGACGGGGAACTTCAACCATTCTCCACCTATCGCGGCAAAGTGTTGTTGATCGTCAACGTTGCCAGCCACTGTGGGCTTACGCCGCAGTACGGCGACCTCGAATTGCTCTACCGGCGCTATCGTGAGCGCGGGTTGATAGTGCTTGGCTTTCCGAGCAATGATTTCAACCAAGAGCCGGATGATGAAGCGACGATCAAATCCTTTTGCGCCCGCAATTATGCCGTGACGTTTCCATTATTTGCCAAGATCCATGTGAATGGACCAGACACCCATCCGCTCTTTGCTTATCTCAAAGAGCAACAACCGGGGTTGTTCGGCAACACTGCCATCAAGTGGAATTTCACGAAGTTTCTGGTTGACCGCAACGGGCGTGTGGTGCGCCGCTTTGCGCCGACCGATACCGTCGGCGCGATTGAGCGCGAGGTGGTGGAGTTGCTGTGATGAAACGATGGAGGCGCATGTGGAGTTCGGCAGTTGGACTGCCGCACTCCATATTGTTATGGCGTGAGATCGCCGCCGCCGAAGTCGTCAAATCCGGCGCCGCTGCTGTTGTGGAACCAGACGCCGATCTGGCCGACTACATGGATCGACCGCATCGCAGCCGTGTGGCTCTACAGGTTATCCGCGGCGTCACGGCCCATGCGGTATTTAATGTCATAATTGATGATAAAATCCAATTCCGCATCGCTGAACCCGTAATCCGTCGCCAACGCGCGGTCAATCCGGTCGAGGATCGGTTTCGCCTGCGCTACATCCACATTGATTTCGCACGTCTGAATGATCGTCCCGCGCCGCAGCCGGGTGGTGCGGTGCGCGGCGTAGGTTGCTAATAACGCTTGTTCGAGTTCACGATATTTACTTATGTCAACATGATACAAATCAAATACCGGCAGTTCCCACACTTCGCGCGCAACCACATCCATACAATTTGAATTGATAATCCAATACCAATAAAAGAGTTGGCTATTCAATAACGCCACCACTACCGGACGAAGGTGCGCGGGTATCACAATCGGTTTGTAGTGTGACGATAGTTTTTCCAGCAATGCTTTGCGCCAGTATCTCCCGCCGGAATGATAATAGACTGTTGCGCCATCTTCGACCACGAAATCTTTCAGTTTGCGCTGGTGCGCATGCATTTTGGTCAAAATATCAATCTCGATTGGCGCGCCAATCTTGGGCAACGGATTCACGTGGGCCGGTATGCCATTCCACCGGCAATACGCGAGCTTTTCAAACAAGAAAGGCCGGTCGCTGTGCGCGCCGCTAAACCAGCGGTAGTAGGACGTGGTGTAGACGGTTGGTTCAGTTTCAGCGCGCGCGAGCAGGGTTATCGTCAGGTTCATATCAACCCCGGCAAAGAGTTTGCCGGGCCGCACCGCGTAGTTGCTGTGCCATTGGGTGTAGGCGCGGTAGAGGCGCTGTAACGACTGCATGCTATCTGTCGAAATAGAAGCGATGGGTACGATCATGCCAAAGTGGCCTCGTTTCGCTAACAACGTCAACGCGCGTTCGATCACTAATGCATAGAGATTGCCGCCATCTTCGGTGGTGTACCCCGCCACCCGATACTCATGCCGCACCTTACTGTAGGCAACATACGGCGGATTGCCCACAATCACCTCAAACCCGCCACTGGCGAGGATGTCAGGAAATGCGATAAACCAGTGTAACGGCTGGGTATTGTAGCCGCCGGCGGGCAATCGCCAGAGCAGGCCGCTCTGAGCCAAATCAAGGTCGAGCTGCGTGTTGAGTTGGTTGAGCCGTTCGCGCAGGCGCCGGCGCGTGGCGCTCGCATCCGCCGGATCGAGGTTGAAGCGAAGCCGCGTGTCGCGAGACGTAGCCAGTTCGCGCTGTACAGCCTGTATCTCACTTAGCAGCTCAGGCGCAGCCGAGCCAATTTCTTCCGGTTGTGCATATCCCACCAGCGCATTGCCGGCCCGCAGGTTGAACTCGATGTCGGGCAACGGTTCGATCTGATCTGTATCGTCGAGTTCCGCCACTATGCTGAGAAACAGCCGCCACTTGCTGATCTCAACCGCTTCAGCCATCAGATCAACGCCGTAGAGGTTGCGCACCACGATGCTCTTGGTGATGAAGTAGTCCCGGTTCGTATGCCCATCCGCTTCTGCCACCACTGCGCCCAACGGCAAACCCGCCGTCTGCTTCAACTCGATCAGCTCGTCCATCCGGTCGAGCACGGCGACGTAAATCGGCTTGAGCACGCGCAGCGCCGCCAACAGAAATGCGCCGGAACCGGCGGTCGGGTCGAGTACGCTGAGCGGCAACCGGCCCTGTGCCGGATCGCCGGCCAAGGTGGTGTAGAGCGCGTACACCTCGGGCGCATCGAGCAGCGGGATCAGATCGAGCAGCAACGCTTCAAGGTCGAGATTCGCCGTCACCGCGTCGTTGATCGTCGTGATCTGACCTGCCGCCGCGGCGGCCTCAATCGCTGCCACCCGCGCGCGCCGCTGCGCCTGCTCGCGCGCAGTTTCGGTTGGCAACGGCTCAGCCTGTTTCAGCGCCGGGTAGAGGTAGGTTGTGATCGTCTGCGCCAACCGGAGCGGCGCGAGCGAGGGACCAGCTTTGTCGAACAGCGCCGGGATGATGGTCGCGCGGCAGATGTAGCCGGTGATGTCAGCGCGAGTATAGTAGGCTCCCATCTGCTTTTGATTAATGTATTGCTCAAAGATATACCCCAACACATCGGGGTCGATCGCGCGGTCGCTCGTGCCGGGCCGCTCGCTCAGGCGCCACCGCCAACTGCTGAAAAACGCAAACAACCGCTCAAACGCGCTGTCGGGAATATCCAGCGCCGCGCCATACTGCTCCTCTAACGGATGCGGCGCAAACAAGCCGCCATTGAGATAGGGGATCGTACCCAGCATCCGCTGAACTTCCGGAGTGCGCTGGGCCGGCGGGCGAGCAAAGCCCTCGAAAAATAGCGCGCGCAACACGTCGCGATAGTAGCGATCCGGCCCCAGATGTGCCTTACTCCACGCCAGCCGTTCACGCAGATAATCGCGGTTCTGGTTCAAAAAGCCTTTCGCTTGCAGAAAAGCGATAAACAGCAAGCGATTCAATATCACCGAGGCATACCAGCGCCGATCGCTTTCGGCGGGAATGCCGCGCACAAAGGTCTGCAAGGCGTCGTGGTGTTGTTTGCATTCAGCGTAAAAACGCTTGGTAATCTGATCAAGATGTAGGTGGCGCGTGATCCGCACCGAAGAAGTAGTTGTGATGCGCATGATATGAGGGCGTAAATATATTTATGATGTTGCGTTTGCAAAAATGCAGTTTTCGCCTGCACTGCCAATTCGTCCTTCTGTAGAGCCGCACGGCCGTGCGGCTCCTGAACAATGATGTTACCAAGTTCAATCATGTCATCCCGATCAATAATGCCATCAAAAACCAAACCGGTAACCGCATGGCGGATAAATCAAACTGCCACCTGCCCACACCCGTGCAACGTTGCCAGCGCCGCCGCCGGCGTTTGCACGGCGATCACCCCGCTCAGATAACGATGATGCTCGTCATCGAGGCTGACCAGTGTTGTGTCGTAGCGCAGCGCAACCGCTGCGTAGACTGCATCAGCGCCACGCAGAAATTGATCGGCGGCCAACTCGGCGGCAGCTTGCGCCAATGCCGCATCGATCGGGACATACGTAGTATGAGGCAGATCACGCAATAGGTCGGCGTAGACTCGCCCCCGCATAGGATCGCGGAAGAAGCGGCTAAATGCGCCAGCCACTTCCGGCAACACTAACAAGGGTTCGACCAAAGGGATCGCTTTTAGCCGGATCGCTTCCAGTAACTCGTCGCACACGATCGCTGCTGGGTCTCTTGCGTTGATCCGGCGCATCAAGACACTAGCATCAAGTGTGAACATGGTCAGAACCCTCGATCATCTGTTGGCGGCTGCGGCGATCAGCGAGCAATTGCTCGGACGGATCAGGGCTAGGTGGCGCCAGCGTTTCCATTTCACGCCAAAACGACGCCAGTTTCGTCCACGGATCAGCGCCGGCGCCGGTTTGCGCAGGTGTGGCAGGCAGTGTAGCCGCTAACCGCCGGGCCAGATGCGCAATGAGCTGGGCCTGTTCGGCGGGAGTAAGCTGTTCGGCTAGTTGCTGCACTTCAGCGAGAGTCACAGGCATCGGCATGCTCCTTTCAGCGAGATGCCAGTATTGTAGCGCACGGTGGCGTGGTTGACCGCTGCGGGAAAAAGGCGTCTCTAACACTTACCCTCATCTTACATTTGTGTTTTTCGTGTCTTTTCGCGGCTATTCCTATTGTGTTTTTTGTGGCTATCCCATCCCACAAATCGCCCCAGCCACCGCCACCTGCCCCAACGCCAACCCGCCATCGTTCGGCGGGGCAAGGCGCGGGATCAGCACCGTGAAGCCTTCGGCTTGCAACGCACTAGTCAGCGTCTCCAACAGCAAGACATTTTGAAACACGCCGCCGCTGAGAGCGACGGTGGTGAGAGCGCGCTCATCGCGCACCCGCCGGCACGCCGCCACGAGCGCCTGCGCCACGCCGTGATGCACCCGGCCTGCGATCGCTGCCGGTGCAACCCCGGCCCGCAGATCAGTGACCAGCGCCGCCAACAACGCTAACCCGTCGAGCGTAAACGGCCCGTTAGCAGTGGCCGGCTCGCGCAGCGGCATCGGGTAGGGCGGCTGCTGCAGATCGGCGATCTGCTCGAAGAGAATGGCCAACTCGCCTTCGTAACGAGCAATCTGGCCTATCCCAGCCAATGCAGCAGCGGCATCGAACAGCCGCCCGAGGCTTGAAGTGCGCGGACTATTGAGGTTCCGTTCGATCATACGGGCCAGCACCTGCCAAGCCGCCTGATCGAGCTGGTGGGTAAACGGCAGCGCCAGCCGCCAGAAATCGGGGCCGTAAAGCTGGGCTAGCGCCGCCGCCGCCACCCGCCACGGCTGGCGCACCGCCTGCTCACCACCGGGCAAGACCAGCCACCCTAGATGGCCCACCCGTTCGTAAGCGGCGCAGGTCGCTACCAGCACCTCACCACCCCACACCGTACCGTCCGGCCCGTAGCCGCTGCCATCGGCGGCAATCCCGATCACCGGCCCGGCGTGACCGTATTCGGCCAGTACCGCCGCGATATGGGCATGATGGTGCTGCACGCCGATTTTGCGCTCGATCGGCATCGCCAGCGCTGCTTGGGTGGCGAGATAGCCGGGGTGCAGATCGTACGCCACCACCTCCGGCGTGATGTCAAACAGCTGCTCAAAATGGGCAATCCCCTCATGGAACGAGCGTAGGGTGGGCAGATTCTCAAGATCGCCGATGTGATGGCTGAGAAAGACCTCGCGCCCACGGGCGAGCGCGAAGGTGTTCTTGAGATGGCCGCCACAGGCGAGGATCGGGCCGGGCAGTTCGCGCGCGAGCGTGATCGGCGCCGGTGCATACCCGCGTGAGCGGCGAATGAGCAGCGGCCCGCCGGCGGCCACCCGCGCCACACTATCGTCACAGCGCATGTGAATAGGCCGGTTGTGCGTTAGAAAAGCATCGGCAATCGGCCCCAACCGCTGCGCCGCGTCATCATCCTCGTACGCAATTGGTTCATCGCTGAGATTACCGCTGGTTAGCACAATAGCTGCCAGCCGCGCTGGCCCGACCGCCGCCGCATACTCGGCCATGAGCAGATGGTGCAACGGCGTATACGGCAGCATCACTCCCAGCGTCTGCATCCCCGGTGCAACCGATGGTGCCACCGGCGCGGCAGGCCGGCGCGGCATCAGCATAATCGGACGGGCCGGACTAGTCAGCAACGCGCGCGCTGCCGGATCGATGATACACAATTGCGCAGCCGTTGCTTCATCACGGGCCATCAACGCCAATGGCCGCGCCTCGCGCTGCTTGCGCTGGCGCAGCCTGCTCACCGCCGCTTCGTCATCGGCGGCGCACGCCAGATGGTAGCCGCCTAACCCCTTGATCGCCACGATCTGGCCTTGGGCCAAAGCCGTCGCCGCTGCTCCTAACGGATCAAGACGATCACCAGTCTCACTCCCGATCTCCCTACTCCCTACTCCCCGCGTAAACTGCACCTGCGGCCCGCACGCCGGGCACGCGGTTGGCTGGGCATGAAACCGGCGATCGCGCGGATCGTCGTACTCGGCCCGGCACTGTTCGCAGAGCGGAAAGCTGCGCATCGTGGTATTGGCGCGATCGTAGGGCACATCGAGCACAATCGTAAAGCGAGGGCCGCAGTTGGTGCAGTTGGTAAAGGCATAGCGATAGCGCCGGTCGGTGGGATCAGTAATCTCACGCAGGCAATCGGCGCAGGTGGCGGTATCGGGTGCAATCAGCGTGCGGCGTTGGGCCTGCGTTTGGCTGGCCGCGATCACAAACGCCCGCTCGCCTGCTAACGCCAACGGCTCGACGCTTACCTGCTCGATGCGGGCCAACGGCGGCGCTTCGCGTTGCAACGCCGTCACAAACTCGTGCAGCGCACCTTCCTCACCCTCGATCTCAATCGTCACCCCAGTGCTATCGTTGCGCACAAACCCCGCCAGCCCCCAACGTTCCGCCAAGCTAAACACAAAGGGCCGGAAGCCGACCCCCTGCACAATCCCGCGTACATTCACCCGCCAGCGCCGCTGCTGGGGGTTGGTTATCGTTTGCTCCGTCATTGTTATGTTTAGTCAAAACACAAGCGCACAACTGCCAGCCATCTACCCGCCCTACCGGCTATCGCTCCGATCCCAACATTTTGATGCAACATCACTTGCGCTATCACTGTAGCACGCATCTCCATTTTGCACAAGATAATTCCGAACACTTGCACCGCTATCATAACCAAAGGTTATGAAGTTATCACTTGATGTTAATGATTTGCGACCGCTATAATTCGTACCAACAATCACGTTTTACGCATCACCATCGGCCAAGCCGTCACACTTCAGGTTTCTGCTCGCCACAATGTGTTTGTGAATTTGGTTTCGCTACTGTCACCCTTGCATGAGGAGCGCAATGAGCAGCAATGGCGCCGCCACGTATACCGACCGTCCGCTGAACGCCGCCGCATTACTCGACCGGCTCAACGAACCGCAGACGGCTGCCGCGTTACACCGCTTGCTTGACCACGCCGAGTTGTTGGCTTTTTCCGCCGGCGCGGTTGATAGCCTGTTGCAACGCGGTGAAGTGATCGCTGATAATGTGGCAGCCAGCGTGCAAGAACTGCGCGCGGCGCTGCCGGCAGAGAGCGGCGAATTGGCCGGCCAACTGGTGCGGCTGGCGCGCACGCTGCCGCAACTGACCGATACGGTCGAGCAACTGGCCACGCTCACCGGTCAACCGGCCTTTCAACGTCTGCTCGTCACCCTCAGCAAACCGCAAACCCTCGCGGCGCTTGACCGGTTGCTCGGCCAGAGCGAGTTGCTCGCCTTCCTCGTCAGCGCGCTCGATCACCTGTTGGCGCGCGGCGATGAGCTAACCGAGAATGTCCGTAGTTCGGTCGAAGAGTTGCGCGCAGTCATGGCTGCCAGCGCAATTACGCCCGACAAGCTGATTGATGCGCTGCTCGCCTTCTTGCCCTACTTCCCGCGCCTCGTGGCAGTGGCGCCCAACTTTATCCGCGTGATCGAGAAGATCGAACCGTTTATCGCTTCCGAAGAGTTCGATGCGTTGCTCGACTCCGGCGTTTTCCATCCCGATACCGTCCAACTGGTCGGCGAAGCCGGCGATGCCTTCGTCGCCAGCCGCGAGGCGTTGCGCCAGTCACCCAAGCCGGTTGGCCTATTTGGTTTGCTCCGCGCCTTGCGCGATCCCGATGTGCAGCGCGCCGCTGGCCTGATCGTCGAATTTGGCCGCCGGTTCGGTAGTTCGTTGAAGTAAAGGATCGCAAAGACGCTAAGACGCAAAGGGTTTGTTGAGAAAGAGTACCGCTATGCTCAAGCCCAAACCCAAAAAATCTCTGCGATCTTCGCTCCTTTGCGTTAAACCCTTTGCGCCTTTGCTTGCTTTGTGTCTTTGCGTTAACCGTCTTTGCTCGCTTTGCGCCTATACGTTCAAACGCTATGCACGAGTTGTCGATTGCACACAACATCGTCAATATCGCCAGCGCCGCCGCTGCCGAAGCCGGCGTCGAAGAGATCAGCGCCGTCCATTTGCGGATTGGCGCGCTGGCCGGCGTAGTCGCCGATGCGCTTCGTTTCAGTTTTGCGATTGCCGCCGAAGGCACCTCGCTGGCCAACGCTGAATTGATCATTGAAGAAGTGCCGGTGGCAGTCTTTTGCCCCACCTGCAACACCGAAGTGACCTTACCGAACCCGCGCTTGTTCCGCTGCCCACAGTGCGGCCAACCTTCCGGCCAAATCGTTCACGGGCGCGAATTGGAATTGGTGGCATTGGAGACGCCATGAGCTACGAAGCGAAACGGTTAATCGAAATTCGACAGGGTGTGTTGAGCAAGAACGATCAACTCGCCGCCGAGCTGCGCAACCGCTTTCATGCCGCTGGTGTGTTTGTGGTCAATCTGCTCTCGAGCCCCGGCGCCGGCAAGACCAGCCTGCTCGAGACGACGATGCGCGCGCTGCTGGCCGAGTATCGGGTAGCGGCGTTGGTCGGCGATCTCGCCACCGATAACGATGCCCGCCGGCTAGCGCGCAGCGGCGGCTTGGTACGCCAAATTCAGACCGGCGATATGTGCCATCTTGAGGCCGACATCGTTGCACGCCATCTCGAAGGCTGGGACTTAAACGAGATCGATCTGCTATTTATCGAGAATGTCGGCAATCTGGTCTGCCCATCAGGCTACGATCTCGGCGAGGCGACGCGGGTGGTGTTGCTGTCAACTACCGAGGGCGAAGATAAACCGCTGAAGTATCCGTCTACCTTTGCGACCGCTGATGCGGTGCTGCTGACCAAGATGGATCTGGCCGATCCGGTGGGGTTTGATCGCGCCCAAGCCGAAGCAAACATCCGCGCAGTCAACCCGCTCGCGCCGATCATTGCCACCTCGGCCCGCCGCGAGGGTGGTCTCGACGAGTGGCTAGCATGGCTGCGTGAGCGCGTCACGACGCAAGGCGAGCACAGGCGTAACGCTGGTGTGTAGGACAATGCTTTTGGGTTGCGTTTTGACCAAGATTTGTTGTGTGTGACGAGGACGACAACAAGGAGGCGATTCGATGGCAACATTGCTCTGGCTGCAGGGTGGCGCCTGTAGCGGCAACACCATGTCGTTCCTGAACGCCGAGGAACCCAGCGCCTGCGATCTCGTGACCGATTTCGGCATCGAGATCCTCTGGCACCCTTCGTTGGGTATGGAGTTGGGCGAAAACGCGAAGCGGATTTTCCACGATTGCGCCAACGGCGCTCGCCCGCTCGATATCTTCGTGTTTGAAGGATCGGTGATACAGGCGCCAAACGGCACTGGCCGCTACAACATGTTTGCTGATCGCCCAATGCAAGATTGGGTGCGCGAGTTAGCTGCCCAAGCCAGCATTGTGGTCGCGATCGGCGATTGCGCCTGCTGGGGCGGCATCCCAGCAATGGCCCCTAACCCCAGCCAGTCCACCGGTCTCCAGTTCCACAAGCGCGAACTTGGCGGCTTCCTCGGCTCGAACTGGCGCTCGAAGGCCGGCTTGCCGGTGATCAACATTCCCGGCTGCCCTGCCCATCCCGACTGGGTGACGCAGATTCTGGTCGCTGTCGCCAGTGGCCGCGCTGCCGACATCGCGCTCGATGATTTGCACCGTCCGCAAACCTTCTTCACCAGCTTCACCCAAACCGGCTGCACCCGTGTGCAGTTCTTTGAGTACAAGCAATCGACGCTCGAATTTGGGCAGGGCACCCGCACCGGCTGCCTCTTCTACGAGTTTGGCTGCCGCGGCCCGATGACCCGCTCGCCCTGCAACCGCATCCTCTGGAATCGCCAATCATCGAAGACCCGCGCCGGCATGCCCTGCACCGGCTGCACCGAGCCGGAGTTCCCCTTCTTCGATCTGGCCCCCGGCACCGTCTTCAAGACCCAAAAGATCAGTGGCGCGATTCCGAAGGAAGTGCCAACCGGTACCGATCCGGTCAGCTATATGGCACTGGCGGCGGCGGCGCGGGTGGCAGCGCCGAAGTGGGCCAAAGAGGATATGTTTGTTGTATAAGTTAGGGAGAAGCTGGCAATGGTCAATATTATCGAGAATCCGGCAACGATCACCGGGCGCGATCTGCGCATCAGCCCGCTTGGCCGCGTCGAGGGAGACCTCGACCTGCGCGTCACCATTCGCGATGGCGTCGTCACCAGCGCATGGACTGAGGCCTCGATGTTTCGCGGCTTTGAGATTATTTTGAAGGGGAAGGATCCGCAGGCCGGCTTGATCGTTACGCCGCGCATCTGTGGCATCTGCGGCGGCAGCCACTTGACCAAGGCGGTCTATGCCCTCGATACGGCATGGCACACTGAATTGCCGCCCAATGCGACCCTGATTCGCAACATCGCCCAAGCCTGCGAGACGCTGCAAAGCATTCCACGCTGGTTCTACGCCCTGTTTGCGATCGACCTGACCAACAAGAAGTACGCCCACCTGCCCGAATACGATGAGGCGGTGCGCCGGTTCGCCCCCTTTGTCGGCACCAGTTATGAGCACGGTGTGACCCTCTCGAATAAGCCGGTCGAGATTTACGCCATCTTCGGCGGCCAGTGGCCCCACTCCAGCTTCATGATCCCCGGTGGCGTGATGTGCGCGCCGACGCTGGCCGATGTCACCCGCGCCATCGCCATTCTCGAATACTGGAAGGATGAGTGGCTGGAGAAGAAGTGGCTTGGTTGCTCAGTCGATCGCTGGATGCAGAACAAGAGCTGGGCCGATGTGATGGAGTGGATGCACGAGAACGAGCGCCACTACAATTCTGATTGCGGCTTCTTCATCCGCTTTGCAATGGCCGCTGGCCTTGATAAGTATGGCGCTGGGTGGAATAATTACATCGCTACCGGCACCTATTTCCATCCCGAAATCTACGCCCGCCCGACGATCGAGGGGCGCAACGCGGCGCTGATCGCGCGCTCAGGTATTTATGTCAATGGACAGTTCTACGATTTCGATCAGGCCAACGTGCGCGAAGACGTGACCCACTCGTTCTACGAGGGTAGCCACGCGCTGCACCCGTTTGAAGGTCGCACCGAGCCGATCGATCCCGATGTTGGCCGCCGGCAGGGCAAGTACACGTGGGCCAAAGCGCCGCGCTACTTGATCCCCGGCGTCGGCAGCCACCCGGTCGAGGCCGGCCCGCTGGCCCGGCAGGTGATAGCCGGCCGCCCCGGCGCCGCCGATTGGCAAGACTACGACCCGCTCTTCCTCGATGCGGTGACGACGGTTGGGCCGAGTGTGCTGGTGCGGGTGATGTCCCGTATGCACGAAGCGCCCAAGTATTACAAGCTGGTGCGCAAGTGGCTTGACCAGATCAATCTGCACGAGAAGTTTTATATCAAGCCGAAAGAACTGCCCGAAGGGCGCGGGTTCGGTTCGACCGAAGCCGCTCGCGGCAGCCTCTCAGATTGGATCGTGCTCAAGGACGGCAAGATCGAAAATTATCAGGTGATAACGCCGACGGCGTGGAACATCGGGCCGCGCGATGGCCGCGATGTCAATGGGCCGATGGAACAAGCCTTCCTCGGCACGCCAATTGCTGATCCTAACGATCCGGTCGAACTCGGCCATGTGGCGCGGAGCTACGACTCGTGCCTCGTCTGTACGGTGCATGCCTACGATGAAAAGACCGGCAAAGAGTTGGCGCAGTTCCGCATTGGCGAGGGCGCGTAACAGGGGCAAGCGCGCAAGGACGTCTGCGCTGGTGGTTGAGGCAAATCGCCGGCGCAGACGAACTCACGTTGCTCAGGTTGGAGGGATATGTGGCATTGCGCGCCGCACGGAGGGGTAGAGCGGTGCTCTGCCCGAAGCGCGGCGTGGCAATCCCCCGCGCTAGCGGGAACGAGCGGTTGAGGCAGATCTACCGTGAAAGCGGGAGATTACTTCGGTCGGGCGGCTCCCTGCGGGGCGGGTCGCCGCCGCTCCCTCGCAATGACAAGAGGGGTGTGGCACGCAACCATCTTGACGTATCACTAGATCATTATGTCATGCATGAACAACTCTTAATCATCGGCTGTGGCAACCTGTTACGCGGCGACGATGCGGTCGGGCCGGTATTAGTGCGGCGCTTGCTCGAACTCGGCCTGCCGCCCGGAGTCGGTGTAGCCGATGCTGGTACCAGCGGGATGGATGTCGCCTTCCGTATGCGCGGGATCGAGAACGTGATTTTGGTTGATGCCGCTCGCACCGGCGCCGAACCCGGCACTATCTACGTAGTGCCGGGTTCGGTTGTTGAGCAGTTGCCGCCGCTGACCGGCATCAATCTGCATGCTTTCCGCTGGGATCACGCGCTGGCGTTTGGCCGCTGGTTGCTCAAAGATGCGTACCCACGCTCAGTACAGGTGTATTTGATCGAGGGGAGCGACTTTACCATCGGCGCGCCGCTTAGCTCAGCGGTTGCCGCGCGGATGGAGGATTTGGCCCAGCACTTGAGCCGTAACCCGTGGCAGCCGTACCTTGGCCATGGCATCGTTGATGAAGACCGAAACAATGGAGAGTTGGCTGCTTGAATTGACAACGCAAGGCTACTTGCATCTGCCAGCGGCGCTGGCGCAACGCTACTTTCCGGCTGATTTGCTGGTGGCGTTGCCGCGCGCTGGCGAAATTTGGCTAGCACCGTTGCGCGGGCCGGCAGCCGGCGGTCTGTTGTTGAAACAACGCAATGCCCGCGGCGACCGTAGCGTCTTGATTTGGGAAGTTTTGCCGCCGGCAACGCCGCCCGGCCCGCGCCGCGCCGTGTGGGATGATGATCACGGCGTGTTGCGGATGGCATTGTCGCCAGAACCGGAGCATACGTTATGAATCATCTTGCTGTGCGTCCGCAACCATTGGGCATTTTCGCCCTTCCTGCTGGATATTTAGTCTTGCCGCCCAGTGACAATCTCGCCGCCGGCCCGGCATTAGCCGCTCTGCTGCGTGGCGAAATCCCGGCTGAATGGCCGCCGGAATGGTGTTTCTACGCTCACGCGCTGGCCGGCGAGGTCACAGCGGCGCTAGCGGCATTACCGCCAAGCACTGATCTCGTGACCCGCTACAACCGCTATGTGTTGGCCGGCTCCCACGCTGATGACTTGATGCTCCATACCCTGCTCGATGGCGAATTGGCGTGCTTGCAAGGGGTGGCAGCGTTTACGATGGGTCATCGCCGCGAACCGCCGCCGCTCGCTGGCGCGACCGGTGAGGTGCAGGCACTGGTGCTGGTCGCCCACGCTGCGGCGGCAATTGAGCAGGGTGACATTCCCGCCGCTGACCGGCATTTTGCCGAGGCGATTGCGGCTGCTGCTCCCGTCTCGCCGGCGCTGGCCGGCCAGATCGCGCTCAACCGGGCCGAGCTGGCGATGCAGTATGGCGGCGAGTTGGCGCTGATTACGCGCTGGTTGCAGCAAGCGATTGATTACATCCCGCCTGAAAGCCTCTCGGAAGTGCGCGCCCGCGCGGCGGCGCAACTGGGCCAACTGCTGCAAGAGCATGCCAATGGCCAGCGCGGGCCGTTGCAAGCCGCCGTGCGCTGTTACCAAGAAGCGCTCCGTTTCTACCGGCGCGAGACCCATCCGCTGGAGTTTGCCTTCATCCAGAACAATCTGGCGCTGGCCTATCTCGCCATGCCGATGACCGAAGCCGGCGACCGGCTGCGCGGCGCGATTGCGGTGCAGGCGCTGCGCGCGGCGCTCAGCGTCTACGATCCCGATCAGCATCCGCATGAGTGGACGAGCGCCCGCCTCAATTTGGCAAACGCGCTGCAATACGTTCACTCGGCTCGCCCAGCCGAGCATCTGCTCGAAGCGGTGGCAATTTACGAAGACCTATTGCAGCGGCGTAACCCGGCTGCCGATCCGGCTGGCTATGCCCGCATTCTGGCCAATCTGGGCAATGCCCTCGCTCATCTCGGCATCTTCGCCGAAGCCCGCGAACGGTTGCTGCAAGCCGATCACCTCTTTGCCCAGATCGGTGATGAGCCGGCGATGATGACGGTGCGCGAGTTGTTGGCGAATATCGATCAGCACGAGGCGGTCGGAAAGTAGCGCCGGACGGCTGTCCGGCTCCTAACGACGCAGGGATGATCAACGCAAAAGCGCGAAGAACGCGAAGATCGCAAAGGTGGTTAACGCAAAGGCGCGAAGAACGCAAAGATCGCAAAGATTTTTTATGGTTTTACTACAAGCCGTACTTATTGACCAACATCCAAACCCAAAACCTTTGCGTACCTCTGCGCATCTCTGCGTCTTTGCGTTTCAAAATCTCTGCGCCTTTGCCCGCTTTGCGTCTTTCGGTTGAGAAGAGTATGGAAGCATACCAACGCCAACAATTTGATCTGCTGCTGATGATGGCGACCGAACGCTTCGTTGAGCGGATCGTCGAGCGCTGCGCCGGCCCCGAATCGGCCTTGACCCGCTTGCGCGCCGATCCGCAAGGCGAGGGCATCTGGCTTGATCGGTTTGTCGCAGCGATCTTCCAAGATTTTTTGCTCGACAATCCGGCAGGGGCGTGTTTTGTCCTGCAAGCGTTGAGCGGACGCTCGCTGTCTTCACCGCCGGCAGGCAAGATTGAAGCGATGCTGCAAACGATGGCGCGCCAAGCGTTCGCCGAACTGTTGCTGCTGCGCAGCGAAGAGGCGCTTGAGCAGATGATCGGGTATGGTGGCTCGCAATCGGGTTAAAGCCTCCTCCGCGCTCGCTGCAGCTAGATAACAACCTATCGAGATGCCTATGACCCAATCGCTCACAACTGCTGACGAACTCGAACAAGCCGCTGCGCGGGTTGATGCTGCAGTGGCCGCCGTCGCCAAACTCGAACCGGCGGCGCAGACCGCCGCTGCCGAGTTAAAGCAGGCCATCGAGGCTTTTCACAAACTGGCCCTCACCACGATCGTTCGCCGGCTCAAGCAAGACCCGCGCGGCAAAGAGCTGCTGCTCGAACTGGTCGAAGATCCCGTTGTATACGCGCTGCTGGTGATGCATGGCATCGTGCGCGCTGACCCGCTCACCCGCGCCCGCCGCGTACTCGACGGCGCGCGCCCGTATATGCAGTCGCACGGCGGCGATGCCGAGTTGGTCGATGTGCGCGACGGCGTGGCGTATGTACGCTTGCATGGCTCATGCAACGGCTGTTCGCTCTCAGCCTTTACCTTGCGCAAGCATGTCGAAGAGGCCCTGTTGCACGAGGTGCCGGAAATCACCCGCCTTGAGGTGGTCAATGATCAAGCGACCCCAGCCATTCTCCGTGCCGAAGCGCAGGAAGCGCCGGCCATCGAGAAGGGATGGCTGCGCGGCCCTGCCGTCGCCGAGGTGCCGCCCGGCCAGATGGTGAGTTTCGCCACCGAACGCGGCAGCGTGCTGATCGTCAATTTGGCCAACCGGCTGAGCGCCTATCGCAACGCTTGCGCCCATCAAGGCCGCCCGCTCGATGGCGGGATGCTTGACCCTGACGCTGGCACGCTGACCTGTCCATGGCACGGCTTCTGTTTCGATGTCCAGAGCGGCGAATGCCTGACTGCGCCGCAAGCGCAGCTTGAGCCGTTCCCGCTCCGGGTTGTTGATGGCATCATTTGGGTGCGACCGCAATGATGGCGATCAAGACAGTCCGCTGGTTGGGGGCACCGGCGCCGGGTGGGTTGGCGCTGCCGGCGGCCAGCCCGACCCCTACCCATCTCTATGCGCCGCGCGGCGTCTATTTCGACGACGAGCGGCTGATTGTAGTTGATTCAGGCAACCATCGTGTCTTGATCTGGCACGGGTTCCCAACCCATGATCACCAACCGGCTGATGTCGTGCTTGGCCAGCCCGATTTCTTCCGCGAAGGGCCGCGCGCGTCCGGTCACGATCCCACCAATGGCTTCCACCTACCCACTGGTGTAACGGTTGCGGAAGGAAGAATCTACCTTGCCGATGCGTGGCATCATCGTGTATTATGTTGGCATCGCATTCCAGATCGATCCGGCACGCCGCCTGACAGTGTAATCGGGCAAGATTCGTTGCTTGATATCGAGCCAAACCGCGGCGGCGCGGCTGGCCCGCAGACGCTCTACTGGCCGTATGGCGTAGCGTGGATCAACGGCTGGTTGTATATTGCTGATACCGGCAACCGGCGGGTGCTGGGTTGGCATGGGTTGCCGGAACGCAGCCAACCGCCCGACCTGATCCTCGGCCAGCCCGATCCGTGCAGCAATGCCGAAAATCGCGGCGGCCCGCCGGCGGCCAACAGTTTTCGTTGGCCGCACGCCGTTGCCGGTGATGGCGAGACGTTGTATGTCGCTGATGCCGGCAACCATCGTATCTTGGGATGGACCCCGCCGCCAACGGCTGATCGGCCTGCCGATCTGGTATTGGGGCAGTCAGATATGCAGAGCGCGTTTGAACAACCGCACGTGCCGCAGGGAGCGCACCGGCTTCGCTTCCCGTATGCCGTAGCCTGTGCTGGCGACCGGTTGTTCGTGGCCGATACCGCCAACAATCGCGTGCTGCTTTGGCATCCTATCCCGCGTACCGGCGCCGGTCTGCCGGCGCAAGCGGTCTATGGCCAGTACAATTTTGCCGATAGCGGCGAAAACCGCTGGCAAGCCGTCGGTCCCGATACGCTCTGTTGGCCGTATGGCCTCTGCGCGCATCGCCAGTGGCTAGCGATCGCCGACTCTGGCAATAATCGGGTCTTGATTTGGGAGGTGTAAGGCACGCACAGCCGCCAAACCGCAAAGGACGCTACAGTTGCCAACGCTCACGATCCAGCCACATACAAAACCTTTGCGCCCTTCGCGTTCTTAGCGCCTTTGCGTTAAAAAACCTTTGCGCCTTTGCTCACTCTGCGCCTTCACAGGTTGAAAGGAATTGCGTATGTGTCTCGGCATTCCCGGTCGCATCATCGAAATCTACGACAACGGCCTCACCCGGATGGGCAAGGTCGATTTCAACGGCATTGTCAAAGAAGTGTGTCTCGCCTACCTGCCCGATCTGCAAGTTGGCGATTACACGATCGTGCATGTGGGTTTTGCGATTACTCGCCTCGATGAGGAATCGGCGCGCGAAACGCTTGCTCTCTTCCAGTCGCTCGGCGTGCTCGAAGAGGAACTTAATCCTGATGACTTGCACAAACCCGTATGAGGCAGAGGCGCAGAGACTCTACACGCAGAGACGCAAAGGACGCTAAGAATGTTTATATTGGTGGCATAAGCGCGGTGACAGCCCCATTAATAGAAAAACGTAGCGTTCTTTGCGCCTTTGCGTTACAAACCTTTGCGTCTACGCATTGATATTGAATGGAGAGCATGCGATGAAATATCTTGACGAGTTTCGCGATCCTGATTTGGCCCGCCGCCTGTTCGATCAGATCCGGCGTATCACCACCCGGCACTGGGCAGTTATGGAGGTCTGCGGCGGCCAGACCCATTCGATCATTCGCAATGGCATCGACCAGTTGCTGCCGCCGGAAATCGAGCTGATCCACGGCCCCGGCTGCCCGGTCTGCGTCACGCCGCTCGAGATTATCGACAAGGCGCTCGCCATTGCCGCCCAACCCGGTGTGATCTTTTGCTCGTTCGGCGATATGCTGCGCGTGCCCGGCAGCCGCAAAGACCTCTTCCGCATCAAAAGCGAAGGCGGCGATGTGCGGATTGTCTACTCGCCGCTCGATGCGGTCAAGCTGGCCCAGCAAAACCCTGACCGCCAAGTCGTCTTCTTCGCCATCGGCTTCGAGACCACCGCTCCCGCCAACGCCATGGCGGTCTATCAGGCGGCCCGTCTCGGCCTCAAGAATTTTTCGATGTTGGTTTCGCATGTGTTGGTGCCTCCGGCCATCAGCGCGATTATGGAATCGCCCACCAACCGCGTCCAAGGCTTTCTCGCCGCCGGCCACGTCTGTAGCGTGATGGGTACCGAAGAGTACCGTCCGCTGGTCGAGAAATACCGCGTGCCGATTGTCGTTACCGGCTTCGAGCCGCTCGACGTGCTCGAAGGCATTCGCCGCGTGATCCTCCAGCTTGAGCAGGGCCGCGCCGAGCTCGACAACGCTTACGAGCGGGCTGTCCGCCCTGAAGGCAACGTTGCCGCCAAACAGATGCTGGCCGATGTTTTCACCGTCACCGACCGGGCATGGCGCGGGATCGGCGTGATTCCACGCAGTGGCTGGCGGCTGAGCGAACGCTACGCCGAATTCGACGCTGAGCGCCGCTTCGACGTGAGCGACATCCAGACTGCTGAGTCGACCCTCTGCCGCAGCGGCGAGGTGTTGCAAGGCTTGCTCAAGCCTAACCAATGCCCGGCGTTCGGCAAAGAATGCACCCCGCGCACCCCGCTCGGTGCGACCATGGTGTCGAGTGAAGGGGCTTGTGCGGCCTATTATCAGTATGGCCGGTTTGTACCTGCGAACACGATCGGCGTGGCATCGTCACCCTAAGGCGCAGAGCGAGCCAAGGATCAGTAGATCCGGACGGCTGTCCGGCTTCGTAAAGACGCAGAGTGTGGATACACGCAGAGACGCAAAGACGCTAAGGATTTGGATGGATCTGTAATAAGTATGACAATATCCTTGCCCTGTATACGATAAAGATCAATACGATGTCGTGTCCACAAACCACCGCCCTAACAACACCATCCCATCCCAAACCTTTGCACTCTTTGCACCTTTGCGTTAAAAAATCTTTGCGCCTTTGCCCCTTCTGCGCCTGACTGTAAGGATTGCACCCTATGACCGCACTACTCGACTTTAGCAACTGGGTCTGCCCGGCGCCATTGCGCGACTATCCGGCCATCGTGATGGGTCACGGCGCCGGCGGCAAGCTCTCGGCTGAACTGATTAACCACCTCTTCCTGCCCGCGTTCGGCGGCCCGCGCGGCCCGCTCGCTGACGCTGCCAACATCGAGATCGGCGGCGCGCGGTTAGCGATCTCAACCGACAGCTTCGTCGTGCGCCCGCTCTTCTTCCCCGGCGGCAATATCGGCGAACTGGCCATCAACGGCACCATCAACGATATTGCCATGATGGGAGCGCAGCCGTTGGCCTTGACCGCCAGCTTCATTCTCGAAGAGGGCATGCCGCTCGATCAACTCGGTGTGATCGCCGAGAGTATGGGTCGCGCTGCCCAGCAGGCCGGCGTTACCCTCATCGCCGGCGACACCAAGGTGGTCGATCGCGGTCACGGCGACGGCGTGTTCATTACCACCACCGGCTTTGGCCTCATCCCGGCAGGCGTGAATATCGGCCCGGAGCAAGCCCGTCCCGGCGACGCGATCATCGTCAGTGGGCCAATTGGCCTGCACGGCGTCGCCATCCTCAGTGTGCGCGAAGGGATCGAATTCGGCGCGCCGGTGGTCTCTGACACCGCTGCGCTGCACGGCCTTGTCAGCGCCATGCTCGCCAGCGGCGCCCGCATCCACACCCTGCGCGACCCCACCCGTGGTGGCGTCGCCGCCGCGCTCAACGAGATCGCCGCCGATGCCCAGCTCGGCATCGAAATCATCGAACGCGATGTTCCAGTGCCGCCCGCCGTCCAAGCCGCCTGCGAACTACTCGGCATGGATCCGCTCCACATTGCCAATGAGGGCAAACTCATCGCCTTCGTCGCGCGCGACGACGCCGAACGCCTGCTGACCGCTATGCGCGCTGACCCGTTGGGTCGCGACGCTGCCCTGATCGGCTATGCCACCGCCGATCACCCCGGCGTGGTCGTGGCCCGCACCGGCATCGGCGGCATGCGCGTGGTTGACACCCTCGTTGGCGAACAACTGCCGCGTATCTGCTAAACGTCAAGCGGCGAAACGCAAAGGCGCGAAGGACGCAAAGGTTTTTGTGGGGAAGCCAATGAACGCGCTTGCCCCAACATTCATACATATCTCTGCGACCTTTGCGTCTTTGCGTTTACCATCCTCTGCGCCTTTTTTTGCTATAATGCAGCAAGACGCTTCGCTTTTGCACCGTGAAAGGAGGTGAGCGCATGGCCGACTCTAGCCTTGATGGCCTTAGTAATGGCCCAATTGTCAATTTGATCCGTCTTTGCATGCTCACCTCAAGAGGTATTGAATCGTATGAGCGACACCAAAACCGACAAGACTCAGATTGAACGCTACGATCCCGCCGCGATCGAGGCCAAGTGGCAGGCCAAGTGGGCCGCCGACCAGCTCTACCGTACCCCGCCGATCGATCCCGCCAAACCAAAATATTACGTGCTCGATTTCTACCCCTACCCCAGCGGTGACGGCCTTAGCGTCGGGCACTGCCGCAACTACGTGCCCACCGATGTCGTCGCCCGCTATTACCGCATGCGCGGCTACAATGTGCTGCACCCGATGGGGTGGGACGCCTTCGGCCTGCCGACCGAGAATGCGGCAATTAAGACCAAAACCAACCCCGCCGTGCTCACTCGCCGCTACAGCGCCAATTACAAGCGCCAGATGAATATGCTCGGCCTGAGCTACGACTGGGATCGCGAGATTACCTCCTCTGAACCTGATTATTATCACTGGACGCAGTGGATTTTCTTGCGCCTGTACCAGTCGTGGTACGACCGACGAGTCGACAAGGCCCGCCCGATCAGCGAGCTGGAAGCGGAATTGGCTGAGTATGGCACCAGCCGGCTCGATCTGGCCTTGACCGACCCGCAGGTGACAGCAGAGGAGTGGCGCGCGGCGACACCGCTGCAACGCCAAGAGATTTTGCGCCGTTTTCGCTTGGCTTATCGCGGTGAAGCGGTGGTGAATTGGGATCCGGTTGATAAGACGGTGCTGGCCAACGAAGAGGTGCTGCCCGATGGCACCGCATGGCGGAGCGGGGCTAAGGTTGAGCGTAAGGTACTCAAGCAGTGGTTCTTCCGCATCACCGCTTACGCCGACCGGCTCGACCGCGATCTAGATACGGTTGATTGGCCGGAGCGGATCGTCACTATGCAGCGCAACTGGATCGGGCGCTCACGCGGCGCCGAGGTGGTCTTCCACACTGAGGCCGGCGATCCGATTATCGTCTTTACGACGCGCCCTGACACGTTGTGGGGGGCAACCTTCATGGTGCTCTCGCCTGAGCACCCGCTAGTGGCGAAGGTGACGGCCGCAGGGCAGCGCGCGCAGGTCGAGGCGTATGTCGAACAGGCGCGCTATCGTCCGACCACGACCGCCGTGGCGGAAGAGAAAGAAAAGACTGGCGTCTGGACAGGTGGCTATGCGATTAATCCGGTCAACGGCGCGCGGATTCCGATCTGGATCGCCGATTATGTCTTGATGGGGTACGGTACCGGCGCGATTATGGCTGTGCCGGCCCACGACGAGCGTGACTTCGCCTTTGCGCTGAAATACGATCTGCCGATCATTCCGGTCATCAGCCGGCCCGATAACGCCGCTCGCTCGCTGCTGCGCGCCGAGGCGATTGCAGCCGATACTGCCGATGCCTTGCGCGCCGCCGGCTTCACCGTCACCACCCAAGATGACGGCAATCTGCTGGTCGAGCTGTCCGGCGATCGAGCGCGTGAGTACGCTGCCATCGTGCAGCCGCGCCTGTGCAACGGCTGGACGGAAGTGGCCGGGTCGGGTTGGCTGTTCATCTTCCCCGATGCAGTGTTCGATCTTGACTCGATCGCTGCCGATGAACAGATCACCACGCGCTTGCGCGCTGCGACCGGCAACGCCGAGATTCCGTCGGCGATGGCCTATCTGCACTCGATTCCCGCCTATCGTGACCTGATCTACCACGATGAACTCGGCACGCCGATTCACTCTGGCCCGATCAACGGCGCTCCCGCCGCTCAGGCCATCGAGCAGACGATCGCCTACCTCGAACAACAGGGCATTGGCAAAGGCCGCACCAACTACAAGATGCGCGACTGGCTAATCAGCCGCCAACGCTACTGGGGCACGCCGATCCCGATTGTCCACCGCGAAGACGGGTTGGAAGTCGCGCTCAGCGATGATGCCCTGCCGCTCACCCTGCCCAACGTCGAGAGCTATGAACCGACGGCGACCGGCGATTCGCCGCTGGCCCTGATCGATGACTGGGTGAATGTGACCCTGCCCGACGGCAGCCGGGGCCGGCGCGAGACCGATACCATGGGAACGTTCGCCTGTTCGTCGTGGTACTTCCTGCGCTTCGCTGACAACCACAACGACAAGGCGCTGGCGAGCCCTGAGGCGCTTGACTACTGGTTGCCGGTTGACATGTACGTCGGCGGGGCCGAGCACGCCGTCATGCACCTGCTCTACGCCCGCTTCTGGACGAAGGTGCTCTACGATTTGGGAGTGGTCAAGTTCTTTGAACCGTTCACCTGTCTGCGCAATCAGGGCCTCATTCTGGCTCCGCCGCGCGAGGTTGAGGGCCAGATCATCATCGAGAAGATGTCGAAGTCGAAGGGCAATGTCATCACTCCCGACGAGGTGGTGGCCGAGCACGGCGCTGACGCACTGCGTGGCTACGAGGCCTTCATCTCCGACTTCGAGCTGTCGGTGCCGTGGAACACCGACGGTGTGCCCGGCGTCAAGCGCTGGCTCGACCGGGTATGGCGGATTGTGCTCTACCCCACCGCTGAACGTGGCCAAAGCAACGCCACTATGAGCGAGCGCCAGTTGCGGCGCGTGGCCCACCAGACCATCCAGCGCGTTGAGAATGACATCTTGAACTTTAAGTTCAACACCATGGTCGCCGCACTGATGGAGTTTACTAATACGCTGTACCGCGCGCGTGACGCTGGCTTGACCGGCGCCCCGGCGTGGAACGAGGCGATCGAAATCCTGCTCTTGCTGATGGCGCCGATCACGCCGCACATCGCGGAAGAGCTATGGATGCGGCTCGGCAGGCCGTACAGCATCCACCAGCAACGCTGGCCAGTCGCCGATCCCGCCGTCGCCGCCGAGGAAGAGGTCGAAATCGTCTTCCAAGTCAACGGTAAGGTGCGCGGTAAGCTGACTGTGCCGGTCGAGATTGACGAAGCGCAGTTGCGTGAATTGGCCCTGCAGAACGAACGAGTCCAGCAATTTATCAACGGCAAACCGATCCGGAATGTCGTTGTGGTTCCCGGACGGTTAGTGAACGTCGTGGTCGGGTAATTCGTCACTCTGGAGTGCGACAGTACCCACTGCCGCTACTGTCGTACTGGTGGTCTGGAGTGCGGTAGTGAGCCTGCCGCACTCCACAGAAGATACATCCCCAATATCTTGGGTGACATTCGCACAACGTGCCCGTACCGCAATGTGGTTGGTGATAACTATCTCAAAACACCATGCGTATCCCGCCAATCCTAACCCACCGTTTCATCCGCGCCTACATCGTCATTGCGCTTGGCGCAGTGCTCTTCGCCCTTCGTCGGGTGTTCTTGCCAACCTTCTTTGAAGTACAAGGGGTCATGTTCGACATCGCCGTACCGTCGGCGCTCAACAGTTGCTACAACCGTCCGGCCCTCAATACGTGCAGCGATGCGGTGATTGTGGTGCTCACCGTGTTTGGGGTGGTGGCAGCGGTCGGCTGGGGCAATCTCGCGATGACTGTCTTCGCCCTGATTCTCGCTATCCCGCCGCTCGCGCTCTACTTCGCACTTAGCCCAATCTGGCCGCCACTGATTGCACTAGCCTTCATCCCTATTGCGTTGGAGCTCGGGTTGTGGTTCCTTTTCCCGCGCCAACCCGATCAACCGCCGGATCAAAGCTAATCATCATTACGAATAATCCCAATGGCCTGCACCGTACTGCCCAATGCGCCACCGATTACCTCATCGAGCACCACTTCGAGGAATTCGTCCAGTTCGCGAATATCATCACCGATCACGGTCACGATAATCACTGGACTGTTATCACCAGGTGGAATGATCAGCTCACCCCGCGTTGTTGCGAGGTAATCCTCGCCGGGTGTTGCTGAGATAGGCAACACCCGATAGCGCACACGCAGCGTTCCTTCCCGCTGCGTATTGCTCAGACTCAGACTAAATTCGAGTTGGGTCGTTGTCCCCGCCGGCCCTTCTTGCACCTCAGCCGGGCTAATGCTCACGCTCGTGACGTCATCATCAATAATCGTCAAGACCTGCTCGCTCTGGCCGGGGAACAGGACACCGCCACTGATTCCTGTCAGCCGGAAAATGATCGTCTCATCCACTTCATCAATCGTATCGCCATTAATTTCTATCGTCACCGTGCGTACAGTGCCGGTAGGCGAACCGGCTGGGAAGATTAATGTATCGGTCGTTCCTCCCGGCACGCGATAATCGCTATTAGACGTTGCTGGATTGGTTGTGCCCTCCACAACTTCATAGGTCACGACTACCTCATTGTTGGCCGCTTCGCGCAACTCAACGACAACTTCGCGGCTAGTAACCGTTGGCGGATTTCCCTCAATCACTGGTTGGATGATTTGCACCGACACTACCGCGACTGGCGTCGGTGTGAAGGTTGCCGTCGCCGTGGGCGTCGCCGTCGCCGTGGGCGTCGCCGTCGCCGTGGGTTGCGGACGTGCTGTGGCCGTCGCTGTCGGTGTGAAAGTCGGTGTCAGGGTAACGGTTAGCGTCGGTGTGACAGTGCCTGTCGCCGTCACCGTTGGTAAGGGTATTACCGTCACTGATGGCGACGGTCGCAGCGTTGCCGTTGCAGCTAGGGTTGTCGATGTCGGGCTAGGCCGAACTTCCGGCACGGCTGGCGTCGCTGGTGTTATCGCCACTGGTGTTGCCGTTGCGGGTGTCGCCGGACTGGGCAGCACACCAATACCGCTGGCCGTTGGGGTGGGTGTCGGAGTAAGCGGCGGCAAACCGCCGCCAGCCGGCAGTGCGGTCACTGTTGTGGTTGGCGTCGCGGTTGGCGATGCCGGATCGATCCGTACCGGCGGTGGCGGCACCTCTACAATCGGCGCCGGTGAAAACCGGGTCGCTTGGCTCGTTGGCGTCTGTGTGCGGCGCGCAATCTCGGTCGCAGCCAGATTGGGCAAATCGCTGGCCGGCGGCGCAAAGCTGAGATCAGCCGGAAATGGTTCGTAGGCGCTCAACGCATTCGCCGCGCTAATGCTCTTAAACGGCTCATTCACCGGGGTGAGGAACCAAAAGACGAGTTGCACCACACACGCTACCGGCAGCAGCGCGCATACCAACGCTGCCACCACCATCCAGCGCAAATAATCGCGTTTAGTTGGCCACTGGCTGTTACCCAGCGACTGCACGGCTCTGCTCCTTTGCGCAACGCAACCGGATGGTAAAGGTGCTCCCCTGACCGGGGATGCTCGTCACAGTGATCGTTCCTCCTTGTAGCTCTATCAATTGGCGCGCGATCGCGAGGCCAAGCCCGCCGCCGCGTTGGGCGGAATTATTTCCGTCCACCCGTTGAAAGCGAGTGAACAGCCGCCCAATCACGTCCTCGGGAATACCGGGGCCAGTATCGCTAACTGCCACCCAAACGTCACTGCCCGCAATGCCGGCGCTGATCAACACACGACCTTGCGGCACATAGCGCCGAGCATTGTCGAGCAATTGGCTCAGCGCTTGCTTTAATAGTTCTCGATCTGCCAGCACCAATGGCAGATCTTCAGGCAACGCAAGGGTGACTTGCACGCCACGCTCGCGAAACGCGGCGTACAACGGGAGCAGCGCCGCTTCAACAATTGGCGCCAATTTAATCGCCTGCAGGTTGGTCTCGACTTGACCCGAATCGAGATTGGCCACCATAATCGCATTATTGACCAGATGGGTCATTTGGACGGCGCTCTGCCGGATCCGTTCTAACATCTCGCGCTGCTCGGCATCAGATACTGGGATTGCTTGCTTCAGCAAGAGATCGGTATAACCACGCACGACGGTGAGCGGTGTGCGCAGTTCGTGGGAAATGGTCGCGATGAAATCGGTCTTCGCCCGATCGATCTGGATCGAAGCCGTGATATCGTGTAAAACGATCACTTCGCCTGACAATCTGCCATCGGCGAGGCGAACCGGTGACCTGCTGATCGTCAGAAAGCGGTCGCCTATCCTGACCATCTGATCAGGCCGGCCAAACAATTCTGAGCGAGCTTCACTCCCATTGAGCGGCAATTGACGCAAGTGCAACTCACCGTTGACCGGCAACACTGGCTGCAACATCTGCTGAGCCGTAGCATTGATTAATACAATCCGGCCTCGCGCATCACTCACAATCACTCCATCACTGATCGAGGCGAGAATAGCCCGTCGTTGTTCAGCATCGTATTGCGCGGCTTCATATAACAGCGCATTTACCAATGCCACCGCGGTCATATTGGCGATCGCCTGCAAATGGGGCAATACTGATGTTGGGAGGGCGTCCGGTTCGGGATGGGCAAAGATAAGCCCGCCAATCGTTAGCTGATCTTGCTGCAATGGGATCGCCAACGCACTGGCAATCCCAACAGCCGTAAGGTTTACGTCGGCGTAGGGCGTCAATTGAGTTTCACCCGGCATGGCCAATGTGGTGAGACGGCGGCTGGACAGCACCGCGTAGCGCTGCGGAGAGTCAGGCCGCAATCGGAATTGCCACCCGTCAGGCGCCGGCACAACCGCGATCGCTTCGATCTGCGGCAGCAGATCGGCGGCGCTGGCGGTAGCAATCTGCAAGATCGACTCGATGCGTAGTTCGCGATTGAGCTGCCGGCTCGTCTGATACAAATGCAACAGGTGAGCCGTCATCTGGTTAAAGGCTAACGACAGCCGGCCGAATTCATTCTCTTCGGCAATGACGCTGCGGCGATCGAGCTGGCCAGCGCTTACCGCATCGGCTACCGACACCAATTCATCAAGCGGGCGGGTAATGCGACGCGCCACCCAATATCCGACAAACACCGCAGCCAGCGCTAAGGTCGCTGTCACCCCCAATACCGCATTGCGGCTACTGGCCCACGCGCTCAAAATAAAATCGCGTGACAGGCCGACGGCAAAATAACCGCTCTGCGCGCCGCGGATGATCAGCGGCGCATACACCAGTTGGTATTCGTAATCACCCACACGGGCGGTCGTAAGCAACGAGCAAGCCGGCACGTTGACTCGTTCAACCGGCGTCACTACGCGACCGCTCAGATTGCCAATATCAAGGCACGTCCCGTGTTCATTAATCTCGGCTAATAGCGCGAGTTGAGCCGGATCGAGCCGTAACACCGGTAGAAAACTCGCGGGGGCAGTCGTTTCCAGCAGCGTGCCATCGCTATTCAACAAGGCCGTTAATTCGGCTTGACTACGTTTTTGGAGGAAGGCCAAGGTGCGATCGAGCCGTTGCGCGACCAATAGACCACCAAGCAACTGGGGCGATTGGTTATTATTGGAGCGTGCATAGACTGGAGCAACAGTAAAAAAATGCAGCACATCGCTGCCATCAGGCTGGCGAAATGCAATTAATCCGCTGTATTTGTCACCAAGCGCGTCATCAGCGCCGATCGTCGTCTGCACGCCGCGCAGCACGTTCTCGACCAGCGGCGAGCCAGCAAGGTTCGTACCCACATAACGGACAGGGGCATCACTCCCCGGCGCGCGTTCCCAATCGAGCAAGGCCAATCCAGTGGGGTCAAAGATGATAAGCCGATCCGGAGCGACGTTCTCATTGCTCTGGCCCAGCGTCCACAAGCCACGTAACGCTAAAGCAAGCCCATCTTCATCGCGCTGCGCTATCGCATCAACTACCGCCGGGGCGCCGGTATCAGCATTGGCAGCGGTAAAGGCAATCTGGCCGAGGTAAGCAATATTACTAATTTCGCGCAACGCAAATGTTTCGGCAAAGTTACGCGCAACTTGCCCAAGCTGGTTATTGAAGCGCTCTTGCCAACTACCGGCTACCAATGTCATGGCAATGCCGGATCCCACCAGCATGACGATGATCATCAGCAAGAGATAGGGCAGGATGATAGTATATTGAATGCGTGAGCGCAGGATACGTATCACTTGCCGCACGGCGTCACCCCCCTGTTGAGCCATTAACTAGGTGTGCGGCGACGACTCGTTGCCAGTATAGCCGATGATGGTCACATGCAATAGG
Organism: Chloroflexus sp.; assembly: GCF_034435895.1. Taxonomy (GTDB): domain Bacteria; phylum Chloroflexota; class Chloroflexia; order Chloroflexales; family Chloroflexaceae; genus Chloroflexus. The sequence continues at coordinate 4,417 of NZ_DAOTWH010000082.1, read as the reverse complement.
GGGTCTTGTTAACAGATTCGTCATCTCTCGTAGGATGAAGCGGGATCACTGCGCAACCGGTAACGCAAACGCAAACGTGCTGCCCATTCCCTCACGGCTGCGCAGCCAGATCTGGCCATGATGGGCCTCGACCGCTAGTTTGCAAAAGGTCAGGCCAAGACCAGTCCCACGCACTTTGTGCTGCTGCACTTGGCCAAATTTCTCGAAGATGCGGGCATGGTATTGGGGCGGAATGCCCGGCCCCTCGTCGCGCACCCAATAGATCAGCCACTCACCGGCTGGTAACGCTGGCAATGATAAGGGAATCTGCGAATGCGTCCCCCCATTAATACTGACCGGCAGGGAAAGATGGCGCGCGCCAATCGCGACGCTGCCGCCCAAAGGAGAAAATTTGACCGCGTTATCGATCAGGTTCTGCAACACCCGCACGATCTTCTCACGGTCAGCTTCGATCGGCGGCAAACCGACGGCCAGGTCTTGGAACAAGGAAATCTGGCGCTGCTGTATTGAGGCTTGCAGACGCTCGATCGCCTCATCAACGACCGCGTATGGCGACAGAGGCTCAAGATTCAACGTCATCCGTCCCTGCTCCATCTTACTGATATCGAGCAGGGTGTTGACCATTTCAAGCATTGATTGGCTGCCCTGATGGGCAATGCTCAACAATTCTTGTTGTTGGGGTGAAACCGGCCCGCCCAAACCGCGCTGCACCATCATAATCCCATTCATAATGGCGGTCAGCGGCGCGCGCAGATCGTGAATAAGCATGCCGGTATAATCTTCGCGCAGCCGGGCCAGCTCACGATCTTTTTCGATATTTTCAAACAGCGCTAGTTGGCCGATTTGCATCCCGCCGGCATCGCGTACCGGCAGAATGGTATGGCGCAAGTAGCGCACTGGCCCTTCCGCCAATTCGATCTCAACCACCCGATGCGGCGCGCCATCATTCAGCCATGCCGGTTCTTCGACCACCTGCGCTCGCGCCATCAATTCGGCGATCACGTCATCGATCCGGCGGCCAATCAACTCGTCACGCGAACGGTAGAACAGCCGCGCAGCCGCCAGATTGCTGGCCACGATCACACCGCGCATATCGGCCATTAAAATGCCGTCGCTGGTCGAATTGACAATCGCCTCGAAGCGATCGCGCACGGTGCTGACCTGTTGAAAGAGGCGCGCATTTTCGAGTGCAATCCCGATCGTCGCTGCCATCCGGTTGAGCCGGATCGCTTCTTCCTCGGTGAAATGGCCGGTGCGCTTATTGAGCAGCTCGATCACGCCAATGGTACGACCTTTAACCACAATCGGCACACAGAGGATCGACTTCACATCATAGCCGATCCCATCGCTGACCGCGCGGTAAAAGCGCGGATCGTTGTCAGGGTCATGCACAATCGCATATTGCTGGGTACGCGCCACATAGCCCACGATCCCCAACCCCGGCGGGACGCGCATCCCAACCAGCTTCTCTTTCCCCTCTTCCAAGGTCATTACAAACACCAGTTCTCCGGTCTCTTCGTCAAGCATCAGCAATGAACCGGCATCAACGCGGAAGAACTGGTTAATTTTTTCCATCACTAGATGGTAAATGTCACGCGGATCGAGCAACGAGTTGACCGCCGCCGCAATATCGTTCAGCGTCGCCAACTCGGCGTTGCGATGTTCCGCTTCCTCAATGGTGCGGAAAGCCGTGATGGCCGCCGCCAATTGGCTGCTCATCAGGCGAGCAATGCTCACCTCTTGCTCATCAAACCGGCGCGGTTGCTGCAGGGTCGCGAAGGCCAAGGCGCCAATCACCCGATCTTGCGCCACTAACGGAATGATCAAGAGTGAGCGCACCTGCGCCTCAAGCAGTGCCTGCAACAAATTGATCGCAGTTGGCGCGCGATTACCCTGCTGCAAAATTTCAGCAATATCTGCAATCTGCAACGACTGGCGATGCTGCAAAGCATGCTGCATCAGCGGCAAATCGCGCAGCGGGATTGGCGGCGGTAACGAAACGCGCGGCGGAAAGGTGCTGACCAACGCTATTGTCTCGCCGCTGGCATCAAGCTGCAACACGCCGCAGAGCGATACGCCTAGCCCTTGCACAAACTCGTTCAGCGCGAGCATCAGCAACTCATCAAGAGTTGCCGCTGTTTCAATCGCGGTTGCGATGCGCAGCAATCCTTGGGTGCTCAAATCTGATCGTCTGATGACCGGCAATCGCTCATTCATAGTGATTATGCATAACTGGCCAGTCGGTAAATCGGCATCGGTTCATCGCCGTTCTGCAAACTGACTGGCGTTAATGGCTCAAGGGTAAATTGCCCAGACTGCGTCATTTTCAACACAGAAGCAGCGACGACAACCTCATCGTTACGCGCCAATTGGCACAACCGGCGCGCTTCGCGCATTGCCGCACCCGTCCATGCTATGGTTGCCGGTTGATCGCCGCCGAGCACACCCACGGCGAGTTGGCCGGTGGTAACGCCACCGGCGATCACGAGATCAGTGCCAAACTGCTGGCGCCACTGCCCGCGCAGGCGCGCGATCGCAGTCTGTAGCTGCTGCGCGGCCTGCAACGCTCTTGGCGCATCGTCAAACCGTGGTTGCGGAAAGCCGAAGATGGCGCAAAAGCTCCGTTCATCAATTGCGACATACGCGCCTTGGTGCTGATAGACAATGGCCCGGCATTCAGTGTGGAACGGGTTGGCAATGTGTTCGATCAATTGATGCACCGTCAAATCAGTGAGGCGATCCACGCCGCGCAGACAAGTATAGAGCAGGGTTGCAGTAATGACATGTGGTTGCAGCGCCTGCATCGCTTTCGCTTGATGGGCAAGCAGATCGCGGATCACCTCAGGCGCAAGATACATACCCAATAATTGGCGTGCCTGCGTGATTTCCGGCGGCTCGATAATTCCTTCGTAGCGATGGCGCACCATCATCGCCACGGCGTATGCTGCTAAGGCGGCAACAAGGGCTAATGCGCGCTGGCTGTAGCGATAAGGAGTTGGGTCAGCCAGCGTCAACACCCCTAACGGACGGTTGCCGTGAAACAGTGGCATTGCCAACGCCGAGCGCATCAATTCTAACCCCGGCGTGGGGATCCAGCGCGTATCACGCTCAATATCATCAATAATAGCGCCGCGGCGCGTGCGCAAAACCCAGCCGGCCAACCCATGCTTGAGGATCGGCGCTGCAGCGAGATTCAGCGGCAACCCATCACCGCCGCTTAAAGTGATGCGGGTGCGGAGGGTGAACGATTCGGCATCGATTAGCAGCAACGTGCCATGGCTGGAATCGGTCACGTCGGCGGCGATCCGGAGCAATTGCCCCAATGCCCGTTCGAGGTCAGGTTGTTCGACCACGCTAGTCATCATCTGCTCGAACGCAGACAAGCGGCGTTGCTCGCGATCGAACCATTGCCGGTAGACTGAAGCTTGCAGATGGACGGTGAACAGCACTGCCGCTTGCTCAATCAACTGCTGCTGCGCTTCATTCAGGCGCACATCAGCGCCGGCGATCATCAGGCACAGAGCGCCAAGGGGGGTTTGCTGCACCCATAATGGCCAACTCGTAACCGTTAACGCTTGTGGCGATGTTGCGGCAAGCAGGCTACGCATCTGCACGCTCGAAAAGCTTACTGAGCGGCGCTCGCGCACGGCGCGCCCGATCGCGCTGCCATCTATGTCAAAGGTAACGGCCCGGTTCACACTGACCAAGCCCCAACTCGCCGAAGGGATCAAAATGCCGCGTTCGGGATCGTGCAACAGCAAAACCGCACCCCGCACCGCCAAATGACTGGCTAAACATTCCGCCACTGCTGCGACCATCGCGTCGCGATCATTCGCCGCGCTGAGCCGCTGAGCCAAAATCGCCAATGCCGGCGGCTGCGGCACAGCCGCGATGGAATCCGCTACGGTTTGCCGTAGCGCCACTAGTGGATCACGATCGGTCACTGGCGGTAGATCAGCTTGCAACACCAGAGCGGCATGCCGGCGCGCCTCCACGAGCGCATAGCGCAAGCTGATCCATGCCGCCAACGAAAGCGCCAACCCGATCACGCCGCCGAAGAGTAACGCAACCACAAAGGCGACTGGTGGCGAGTCGCCTGCTTGCGGCACGACGGTACTGATCAGCGCATAGAGCAGTAAGCCAAGCGAAATGCCACCGGGCAGGGTCAGAGCAAGGATGCGACGAATGTTGCTGCGAGGCAGGTACACAATGACTCCGCGACTAACCTAGAAACGATTGGTATCACCATATCATGAACGTATCACAGCAGTCAGAATTGCTTTCTATTATACTTAGTTTCAAGAAAAAAGATGACCGGTTCACAGGATGTGACCGGTCATTTACTGGAGCGGGAGACGGGATTCGAACCCGCGACCTACACCTTGGCAAGGTGTCGCTCTACCAACTGAGCCACTCC
>NZ_DAOTWH010000081.1:0-5865 GCF_034435895.1 Chloroflexus sp. | reverse complement strand
ATGACCGTTCGGCGTGGGCAGTGGAAATCTGCGTCAACCAGCAGGATGGGCGTGGTTTCCAATGCGAAGAGGTTTGGGTGGACGAGAACGATAACTGGAACTACGCCCTGCCCATTCGTGAGGGAGTGACACAGGCGGCGCAGCAAGTGCGGTTAACGCCGATCGATCTCGCCGGCAATCGCGGCCAAGCCCGCCAATTCGACTACGTGATCGACACGGTTGCGCCAACCGTCACCGGCGGGGTGTTGCCACCCGCCGCTCCGCTGCCGGCAGGGAACGTCTTGATCGGCGGTACGTATGCCGACGCGGTAGGGGTCACGGCCATCACCGTGCGGGTGGAACGGCCCGATGGGTTGGTTGAAAATGGGGCCGCCGATCTGCAAGGCAACCAGTGGCGCTATGTCGCGGCGTTGAGCGTACCCGGCCCGCACCGCATCTACATCACGGCTCGCGACGCTGCCGGTAACACGCGCGTGATCGGGCCATTGCCGCTCAACGGGCCGAACCGCGTCTTTATGCCGGTCATCTTCCGGTAGAACTCACACCAGCTTAGCGACGGTCACGAGGGCCGTCGCTAGGCTTTCCCATGCGACAACAACTTCAGCGCCGACACCAACAAGATCACGCCAAGCAACACGTGCAACAACGCATTTGGTACAAACGGCAAGAGTGAACTGCCAATCAACGCGCCAACAATCGAACCGGCGGCCATCCAGCCGATAAAGCCGCGTTCGGCGCGTAGTTCGTGGAGTTTGCCTTGGCGGTAGTATTTGCTCAAGCCGATCATAATCGTCGGGATGCTAATCGCCAGACTCAGCGTGCCGGCGATCTTGATGCTGATAGCGAAGACTAGCATAATCGTGGGAATCATCATCTCGCCGCCGGCTACGCCTAGCATACTGCTAAAGATGCCGATTACAATCCCAGCCGCAAATCCGATGATCGTGCGCAGCCAAACGGGCAAAGACAGGCTGCCCAACCCTTCGATAGAGGTATGGCCGAATAAAGCTCAACACCAACAAAAAAACTCACTACCACCAGCGTTAATGCCCGTTCGTTAATCCGCAGCGCGAAATTGGCGCCGGCATACGCACCCAATAACGAACCGGCTAAAATATTGAGAATCACTTCGACATGAGTAGTGATCAGAATCAAGATTCACCAGTCCAGTCCGAAAGATAAACGAAAAGATCACCGTCACCAAACTGACCGCCAGATTAATCACAATCGCCTGCAACGTGCGATACTTAAAGACGCCGGCCTGCACCGGCAACCGGAACTCAGCTCCTCCTAACCCAATCAACCCGCCGAGGACAGCAATGCTTGCTCCCCAACCACACGCCGCGGCTTGAGGCATGCCATGCTCCTTCGCAATAATATAGACGGTTTTCGAGCTGTGCGTTGATTATACGCGACGTTGCTGCATTGCGCGTGAGCGGCTGGGAGTATCCGATGCCGAGGGTGTGAGGGGTTTGCTCTTTGGGGTTCAAGGGCGGATAGCACAAACAAGCGTAGATGTAGTTGATGGCGTTGCGATGCGCTGGTGTACCCTCACCCCCAGCCCTCTCCCACTGGCGCGGGTTGGGGGGAGTGTAGCAGTGGGCGTTGAGGCATTGCACCGCGATCAACCGTTGTACTCAATCAGATGTTCTGTCTGCCCCTCCCCCAGCGGGGGGTAAGGGGTGGAGGCATCAGCCCGCGTAGCGGGTTTCGTAACCCTAGCCCGGCCCTTTAGGGCCGGGTGCCAGACAGATGTTTTGTCCGCCCTTGAACCCACTAGCGTGGGAGAGGAGAGTGCAGCGCCGAGCGTTGAGGCATCGCACAGCGATCAACGGTTGTGCGCGATCAAATATTTTGTTCGCTCCTCAACTCTTGGGGTGACGGAACAACGATGGCAAGGCTACGCCACCGTGCAGATGCACAATCTCCCCAGCGCGCGCGCTGACCAGCGCCGTGCTTGGCATGCAGGGGTATCGTGACGAGGTAGACCGCGACACAACACCCAAACAAGAGCAGGAGAGTTTGGTAGGGGTGGTCGCGGAACTGGCAATAGGTGGTTTGCAGCCAACTCATACTGTGCGGTTACGAAACGAGATAGAGCGGCCCCGCGACCATGATAAGGGCTACGCCTGCTGCTGGCACGACAATACCGGAGATGATATGCACCTGCGGTGAGCTTGCGGAAGGCAACGTTACGCAACCTAGCGCGCCGGAACCATGCCAGACGGTGGGCAAGGCAGGTATAGGGTAGTCCTTTCACGGTCATCCGGCTACTCTTGCACATGCACGATAAACTCAGGCTGGAGCGGGATGGTGTAGCTTGCCCGCGGGTCAGGGGCACAAGATGCCTTGAACGTGCCGCTGCCGGCCACGCTGCCCTGCAGCTTCAACAGATAGATCGCAACGTATCGTTTACCGGCTGGAATGCCGCACTGTTGCGCCGATACTGTATGCGCCGTGATCCATATCCAGCGTTGGCCATCGATCTCGCGCTGCTCGATCGTTGGCGTGAAGCGATGGGTCTTACCGGCGAGGATGGCCTGTGCATCCTCGGCCACGATGACAGACGCCTCGACGACGTGAACTAAATCGGTTGCAATCGCTGGCCCGGTCAGCTCTAAGCGCGGATCGTTGAACGCACCGATCGGGCCGTGTAGTTCAAAGGCGATAACTGTCTCGCTTCCGGCAGCCAGCGCGATTGCTTTGGTCTGAATATGCCGATACGAGTATTTCTGTTCGACGCGGCCACCTGTCTGCTGGCCGGGGAGCGAGCGCAGATACACGAGTTGCTGATTTGGCCACGGGGTAGTTTGCAAGTCTTGAGCGGTGCGCGCCAAGAGCGGGTACGCCAACCCAACGCTCTGGCTTAGCCGTCTCAGCAAGGTGTCTGCCATCAATAGACCGTGGGCAGTCACAGCCTCAACCTCGGCTAGCGCAACCGTCCGCGCAAACCATGTGCTCCACGCTGTCGCTCGTTGCTGTGGCGTCCATTTGCGCAATCTTCCCGGTATCATACCGCGCCGTGACGCATAGGCGTCCACTTGCTTGCCATCCTGAAACGACAGAAACGCGAAACCATCGCTGTCCCAAACCGAGGTAAGCAGCACCGGGCCGGTGGCGACGGCTGAGAACTGTTTACCCCACGCGATGGTCTCTGCGCTGATCACGGGTGGGTTAGCGAGGTCAAAGTAACTGATCCATGGCGGCTCGGCGATAGCGATCAGGGTGCGGTCGGCGTCCTCAGCGCGGGCCACTGGCTCAAAGTCAAGTCGCTGGGCCGCTGCGACAGCCAGTGCCACCGCTTGGTGCGGCAAAGAGTCGCTGGCGGTGTCACGCGCATAAACGTGGAAGCTCAGACAGGTTAAGCCCATACTATTGTGATGTGATGATCGCTTCCCTCTCACCGATAGGTGTTGTGATGGCGAGTTGATTTGTGGATACCATACCACAACGGCAAGCGACATGGGAAACATTGTTACGGGCAATCTTGGTACGGCGTGATCGGGACGGTCAGTGGATCAGGCCCCCACGCGATAGCGAAGGGAATGGTCACGGTCATATCAGGACGCATAATCGTAATGGTTTCGGCGCCGGCGCTACCCATCATGACATCGACAATGCGGCTTCAAGCTGAATGTCTATTGTGACACAACAATGGCATTCCTTGGCGACGCGCAGGCTCAGCTTCGCTCTACCGCAACAAGTTGATTTTTGCCATGCTTGTAAATGACCTCTGTTTCACTCGCGCGACGAAGCAGCACCGGCAGTAAGCGTGGGGCGGACAGCGCGCTTTCCGAAATTAATCCGCTTCAAAGAAAAAGAGACCGTTCCCATCAATGTCAAGTGCGACGAACTCTTTCCTGCCCCAAGGCTTTTCTGCTAAAGCTCCGTTTGGATGGATAACCCCCGCTTGCTGGTACTCCTCATACAACTCTTCAATATTGTCTACTGCTATCCTGCAAGCAGTATTCTGGGCTATATTCTGATCCTGACATTCCCACAAATGAATTTCCACTGCGTCACGGGCAACAGCGGCATAATCACCGTAGTTGAAAAGCTCCACAAATCCCAATTTGCTCTTATAAAACTCGATTGCAGACGTGATATTGGCAGCGGGTAACTTAGGTATAACATATCTGAACATCATCCGCTCCCTCATAAACAGGTTTCCGGGTCATCATCACAAAATAGGAACACAAAAGTCCATACTGTACTCGTAGTAGACCTCATAACTAGGACGTTTCGGATCTATAATCAATTGATGTTGTGGTACATATTCTACAAAAAAACGTCTAATATTCTCGCCTATTGTGGTTGGGTCTTTCGCAAGCGATAGGATTGCATAACGTCCACCGGGCAATTGTTTGATTTGGACATCTTCTGTGTCTTGTGGAATGGCTGCAGGAATTTCTAATGCACACTCATAACCGATAAGCTGCATGCCGTTAGTGTGAGGAATGCCAATGACTTTTAGTTTCGAGAGATCATAGCCATATTGTTGAGCCCAATCTTTTACCCGCTGAAAACCATCGCGAATTTGTTCGTTATAGCTGCCAGTTGTTTGTTGCAGTTGGCAAGACGTGTAAGCAGTGAGAATGGATTGCAGCTCTTGTATTGTGACCTGCAATGGCTGATGAGTCGGGGCATTCATTATACATCTCCTATGTTGAAATCGGTATTAAGAATTGCAAAGGAACCGTATCGGCGCATCGTCCGTTCGTTTTTTGTTTTAGCGTTAGGTTGATGAACCTAAGGCCATAGGCGGGATACCTGCAGCGCGCCCGCTTTGCTCTGAGAAGTTGCCAGCTCGCGAGTGCAACAGGATGAATCGAACGCCATCGTTATGGGAACCGCCGGATCCTCACTTTTCTTGCGATGACTCAACGAAGTGGGCTAGCGGCAGGGCGGGCAGAGCGATATGCTCGCCAACTGAACCATTGCTGGCAAAGCCGTCCTGTATCCTCAGGATGCAACCCTGCGCACGGGGTTATCGGTAGTTTACCAATTGAGGAAAATAACAACCACAAACAACAGGATGGGCGGGAGCAGCAAAGCGGCCAAAATGGCGGCTAGCTTATCGTTGCGGCGAGCGTAGGCAACCCATGCGCCGATGGACATTGCCAAGGGATAGATAGGGTAGCCATAGAAAGCAATCAACCACAGCGGCACCGTTCCCTCTGGGTTCTCAGCCACCACCGCGATAAATGCGCCGGGCAGCCAGATCAACAGAATTGAGACCAGCGCCAGCAGTTGCGTAACGAGTAATCCGATCAGCACCAATGGCCGGTTGCTATTTGATGACTTGATCGTTTCGGCCACAAACCCACCTCCTCTGCAAAACATAATGCGACGACCGCCAAGTTGCACCTTTTGCAACCATGACATTGTAACAGAAATGGATATTTTTGAGCGGATGGGGTGATTGGCACGTTTTGCAGTGGCACTGCTCGCGCAAGCCGCGTGCTCTATCGCCGCGAGAAATGCCAGAACTCTGTTGAGCAGAAGTGCGGTTGCTCCGGCGTCATACGCTGGCAGCGAACTGTCTACAAACAGATGTTGATCACCCGGATAAAGGAATAGCTCGCCGTGAGTGGTTTGGGCAATGAGGTTGCGTGCCGCTGCAATATCGCCTTCGCCAACGAAGATCGGATCGGTCTCCATGGCATGGATTTGCACCGGCAGGTGCTGGGGCTCCTTACAGTAGCTCGCGATCTTCTAGCTCATCAAAAAGATCAAATTTCTCGATGTGGTGAAAGCTCGCAATTCGGGTAATTTCCTCCTGTCCCTCAATGACTAACTGGACTTTTGCAAAATCCAGCGAGACGAGCGCGAGGTGCGCCTTGATTTTGGGCCGACTCCACCCCT
>NZ_DAOTWH010000080.1:0-5448 GCF_034435895.1 Chloroflexus sp. | reverse complement strand
GGCGGCGCGGCGACCGGTGCAGGTGCAGCAACCGGTTCAGGTGCGGCTTCGACACTGCCGGCGCGCCGCGCCTCGATCTGGGCCGCGAGCGCCTTCAGACTCTGCCCGATCAATGTTTTGGCGGCGCCATCGAGCAGGCGCTGGCCAACACTGGCAATGGTGCCACCTATATGCGCTTCGCCACCGTAATCGAGGATCGTCTGGCCGTTTTCTTCGCGCAGAGTAATGCTACCCGAACCCTTCAGAAAACCATTGCTCCCCTTACCATCGACGTGAATCTCATACGACTCAGGCGCCTGAATATTGTCGATCTTCACCCGTCCGCTATACACGCCACGCACTGCTTGGAGACCAATCTTCAGCGTGCTCTCGTATTCGTTTTCGCCAACTTGCTCAAGACGCTGACAGCCGGGAATAGTGCGAGCTAAGACTTCCGGATCATTCAACGCAGCCCACACCTCATCACGGCTAGCCGCAAAGATGTAATTGCCGGCGATCTTCACACTGACTCCTTACTGCCCGGTTCGTAGGTATGGAGCCGGGCAACCTCTGTAGAAAGACGAGCATCCCTTAGTTGTTCCACGCTCTCCCCCGTAGAACTGGGAGAGCAGGCTTCACATGAGGTAGTATACTCGAGATAGTCTTATGCACATTTCGTTATGGGTTCCATATCTATCGTACTCAACGGCACAGGTTTTGTCAAGGAAATGTGCAGGTCAAGTTGGCTGCGGTACGGATAGCGCAGCGATCACCGGTTCTGCATGGGCTGATACCGAAAACGGGGCAAAATTCCTTGCCGAGATACTTGACAAAGACAAGTCGCATAGTTTATATTACCAACGATGTACTGGTGTAGGCGACACCAACGCGCACCTCAACAACATACACGCACTCATCCAGAGCGGTGGAGGGACCGGCCCGTTGAAACCGCAGCAACCCTCGCATGCGTCGCCGCGTGCGAACGGTGCTAATTCCGGCAGAAGTGTTCTGGAAGATGAGCGACGTGGCAGCGCGGCTTGCCGCAATGGTTTCACGCCCTCATCGCAGTTGAGGGCGTTTTTGTTGCCTGCAATCTGGCTTACTTTGATGAATGCTTGAGGAGGTTGTTCATGTCCGATGCTCCGCGCTTCACCGGTTTCGAGACGCTCGCCCTGCATGCCGGCCAAACCCCTGATCCGGCGACCGGATCGCGGGCCGTGCCGATCTATGCCACCACGTCGTACCAGTTCAAAGATACCGATCACGCAGCGCGCCTCTTTAACCTGCAAGAGTTTGGCAACATCTATACTCGGATCATGAATCCGACGACCGATGTGTTCGAGCAGCGCATGGCGGCGTTGGAAGGCGGGGTGGGCGCGTTGGCGTTGGCGTCGGGGCAAGCCGCCGAAACGCTGGCGATTCTCAATCTGGCCGGCAGCGGCGACAACATCGTCGCCTCGTCGGATCTGTACGGCGGCACCTACAACCTCTTCCGCCATACTTTGCCGAAACTCGGCATTACCACGCGCTTTGTCGATGCCCGTGACTACGACGGCTTTGCGGCGGCGATTGACGACCGCACCAAAGCCTTCTTCCTCGAATTGGTTGGCAATCCGCGGCTCGATGTACTCGATCTCGAGCGGATCGCGGCGATTGCCCACGAGCGTGGCGTGCCGGTGATCGTTGATGCGACGACGGTAACGCCGTACTTGTGGCAGCCGATCAAGCATGGCGCCGACATTGTGATCCACTCGGCGACCAAATATATCGGCGGGCACGGCACCGCCATTGGCGGGATCATCGTTGATAGCGGCAAATTTGATTGGGCGGCGAGCGGGCGCTTCCCCGAATTCACTAGTCCCGATCCGAGCTATCATGGCTTAGTGTACACGCAGACCTTCGGCAATCTGGCCTATATCCTCAAGGCGCGAGTGCAAGGGTTGCGTGATATTGGCGCGGCGCTCAGCCCATTCAACAGTTTCCTCTTCTTGCAGGGGTTGGAAACGCTGCCGTTGCGGATGGAGCGGCACAGCAAGAATGCGCTGGCGGTGGCCCGTTACCTCAGCGAGCATCCGAAGGTGGCATGGGTGAACTATCCCGGTCTGCCCAGCCATCCAAGCTACGCGCTAGCCCAGAAGTATCTGCCGCGCGGCCAGAGCGGGATCGTCGGCTTTGGCTTGAAAGGCGGGCGGGTGGCCGGCCGCACCTTCATTGAGCGGCTGCGCCTCTTCTCGCATCTGGCCAACATTGGCGACGCCAAGAGCCTCGCCATCCATCCGGCTACGACGACCCACAGCCAGTTGACGCCGGAGGAGCAGCGGCTGACTGGCGTGACCGATGATTATGTACGGCTCTCGATTGGTCTTGAGACGATCGACGATATTTTGGCCGATCTCGATCAAGCGCTAGCCGGGACGCCGTCATAATATACCGCGGGCACGGCGGCGACAATGGCGTTGCCGCTCTTGCCCGCTGCCCGGCTTCCTTGCAGTCAGGAGAAGATGTAGATGGAAGCTTTCGTTCATGCGCCAACCCCAGAGGGGGTTGGCTATGTGCGCACCCAGCGTATGCATTGGACAACACCGCTGACGTTGGCGAGCGGTGCGACGCTGGGACCGTTGACGCTGGCTTACGAAACGTATGGTGAATTGGCGCCCGATCGCTCGAATGCGATCTTGATCTTGCATGCCCTGTCGGGTGATGCGCATGCGGCTGGCTATCATAGTCCCACCGACCGCAAACCGGGTTGGTGGGATGGCATGATCGGGCCGGGGCGCGCGTTTGATACCAACCGCTACTTTGTGATCTGCTCGAACGTGATCGGCGGCTGTCGCGGCTCGACCGGCCCCTCGAGCCCGCATCCGGCGGATGGCAATCCGTATGGATCGCGCTTTCCGATCATCACGATCGAAGATATGGTGCGTGCCCAACAACGCTTGATCGATGCGTTGGGGATCGAAACCTTGCTGGCGGTGGCTGGCGGCTCGATGGGCGGGTTTCAGGCCTTAACATGGGCGGTTGAGTACCCGCAGCGGGTGCGCGGCGCGATCTTGCTCGCCACCAGCGCCCGCTCAAGCCCGCAAACGGTGGCGTGGAACTACATTGGCCGGCGCGCGATTATGGCTGATCCACGCTGGCAAGGCGGCGATTACTACGATGGTGAACCGCCGCGCGACGGGTTGGCAGTGGCGCGTATGCTCGGCCACATCACCTATCTATGCGAAGAGAAGCTGGAGCAGCGGTTTGGCCGGCGCGGCGATCCCGGCGCCCTCGATTTGGGGCCGCGGTTCGCGATTGAACACTACCTTGAACACCAAGCGGCTCGCTTCAACGACCGGTTTGACGCTAATTCGTACCTTGTCATCACCCGCGCTATGGATAGCTGGGATCTAGCGGCGCGTTACGGTTCGCTGGAAGCAGCCTTTGATCAAGCGCAGGCGCGGTTCCTTGGCTTGGCCTACAGCAGCGACTGGCTTTACCCGCCGAGAGAGACGTATCAGATGGCGGCGGCAGCCCAAGTGGTGGGCCGTTCGTTTACCACACACCTGATTGATACTGATGCCGGTCACGACGCTTTTCTGACTGACCTTGACATGCAGAGCGTATTGATCCGCGATTTCCTTGCGCGGTTGGCGGCTGAATAGCAGGAAGAGCGCATAATAAGCCAGTCTTGACGCTTTCAGTAAGCGCAGCGTATGCGCCGGTTGCGCGAAGCTGTTTACCTTCACACTGGTTTGCGGTAAGATAACAGTGCTCTACATATAGATGTCTTTCTGTACCAGTGGGTGAGGGTTCCTTGAAACACGCCGTACTGTGGCTCAAGCGATGGTTGCCATCGGCAAGCTGGCATCGGCTTGCTCTGGCATTATTGGGCGTGTTGGTTGCTTCAGCAGCGCTCGCCTTGGCATTCGGCAGCGGCTGGTGGTTGGCGGCGTTAGCTGGGTTAGGCGGGATAAGCGTAGCGCTCGCATGGTATAGCTGGCATGAGCGCTCACAGCGGGCCGAACTGCAACGCCATCTTGTCGACCTTGAGCGTGAATTAGCCGAAGCGCGCGCTGCGGCGATGCGGGCCAAAAGTGCATTCTTGGCGAACATGAGCCACGAGTTGCGTACACCGCTAAATACGATTATCGGCTACAGCGAATTATTGCACGAAGACGCACAGGAAGGCGCACTAAGCCCAGCGCGTGCGATCACTCGCCTCCAACGCATCAGAGAAGCAGCCGGACAGTTGCTGATCCTGATTAACGATGTGCTCGATCTGGCCCGGCTGGAGGCTGGCGAGGTGGTGGTGAGCCGGGAAAGCTGGCCGCTGGGGCTGCTGATCGATGAAGTGCAAACGGCAATCGCGCCGTTGGCGAATACGCACAGCAACCGGCTGTCGATCGATCTGGCGGTTGATCCGGCGACGATCATCGAGGTCGATCGGGCGAAGGTGCGCCAGATTTTGTTGCACCTCTTGCAAAATGCGGTGAAGTTTACCCGCCAAGGCGAGATTAGGTTGGCGGTGGCAATCCGTGATGACGGGGAAGGGCCGGCAGTGTTGAGCCTCAGTGTGAGCGATACCGGCATTGGGATGAGCCGTGAGCAGCTCGATGTCCTATTTGAGCCGTTCGTCCGTTTTGATGAAGCGTTAACCCAACGCCATAGCGGTGCTGGGATTAGTTTAGCGATTGCCCAGCGGTTGTGTATGGTGATGGGTGGTACGATTGCGGCAACGAGCCAACCCGGTAAAGGGTCAACGTTTTTGGTGACCATCCCGCTGGTAGCCGCTTGCGCACTGTTGCGCACCGTTAGCGATAGCTGTCAATGAACAGTGATCGAACATCTCTATGGCCGATAAACTGAATTCGATGCGCCTGCTCGATCGCCAACGCATCCCGTATACCGTCCACGAGTACGACTCATCAGTGCCGGATGCAGTGGCTGTCGCGGCGGCGATTGGCGTCCCAGTGGCGCAGGTCTTCAAGACGCTGGTTGTGCTTGGCGCTGGCGCGCGGCCAGCCTTGGCAATGGTGCCGGCTGATTGCCAGCTTGATCTCAAGCGCCTTGCAATGGTGGCCGGCGCCAAGCGGTTTGATATGGCGCCGCATGCCGAAGCCGAACGCCTGACCGGGTTGCGAGTCGGCGGTATCGGCGCGCTGGCGCTGATGGCGAAGCGGTGGCCGTCATATCTTGATGAATCGGCGCTGATGCATCCGATCATCTATGTCAATGCCGGCCAACGCGGGGTGATGATCGGTATCGCGCCATCTGATTTGGTGCGGGTGGTAGGGGCCGCAATAGGAGCAATTGCTGCGCAGGTGTCATCGTTGTAGGCCGTATGGGAGAGTGACGGCAGCCGTCTGCCGGCGCTAGTTGCACGGTTGGCTTGCCTGTGCTAGAATAAAGGGCGATGGCGACGTAGCAAAGTGGTAATGCAGCGGTCTGCAAAACCGCCATTCGCGGGTTCGATTCCCGCCGTCGCCT
>NZ_DAOTWH010000079.1:0-4304 GCF_034435895.1 Chloroflexus sp. | reverse complement strand
CTCCCGCATAAGCGGGAGCGGGGTTGGGGGTGAGGGTACGAGGTTTACCGCAGAGCACGCTGAGGACGCGGAGGGGGTGGGGAGCGGCATCTTGTCATTGCGAGGGCGCGCCACGCCCGAAGCAATCTCCTCCTTCGGCGCGTTCTATGCCTGAGCGGATTGCTCCCATCCTCGCGGGAGATTGCTTCGCCTCGCGGCGGGCAGAGCGCGGCTCTGCCCCTACCGCTCGGCTCGCAATGACAATCGGGGAGCGGCGCTTCTCAAAAAACCTTTGCGCCCTCTGTGTCCTTCGCGCCTTTGCCTTAAGAGTCTCTGCGCCGAATAGCCACAAAGAGACACAACAGACGCAAAAATAATATTTTTGTGCCTTTTGCGGCTTTTCGTGGCTATTCAAATCAACCATCGCGCGTGGTAGACTTATACCGTGAGCGAAAGAATAGCGTTGACGCATTGCCGCAGCGCCCCTCTCCCTGCATGCAGGGAAAGGGGCTAGGGGTGAGGGGCTATGATCACCGACGAGACAGCGATTGTCCTTGCGTTACCCGATGATACCGCCGAGTCGCTGATGGCGCGGATACGCGCCACCCATGCTGCCAATGTCCAGATCTTAGCCCCCGAAGGAACGAGCTTTCTCCAGCGCGTCGCCGGTACCGATGCATTACGCGAATTGGCGACGGCTGCCGGCATTACCCTCACGATCATCAGCTCCGACCCGGTCATCCTCAAAGCGGCCCGCCAGAGCCGGCTGACCACGATCGAAGTCACCGGTGCACATGTGCAAGCGCCGGCGTCCCCCCCGCCACCTGCCGGCGAAGACCTGCCGGCTGAAGATCTGGAGTTTCTGGCCGCACTTGACGATCTCGCCGCGACCGGCAAGGTTGATGATCTAGAGCTGTTTGAACCGCCGAAACCGGCGCCGGCTGAGACCCGCCCGGTGGCAGCGCCGGCAACGCGGCCTATTCCAACCACGACCAGCGGCGCGGCAGCGCCGCCAGCCCAAGCGATGGGTGACGATGACCTAGAGTTCTTTGACGCGCTTGACGATCTAGCTGCCGCTTTCGAGAAAGAACGTACCGGCGCGCCGCTGCCGCCTATTCCGCCAGCGCGTGAAGCGGTGAGCCAAGCGCCACGGGTGCGGCCCGAAGATATTCAACTCTCAGCGGCTGAACAGGCGCGGGCCAGCCAGATTGGCCAGCGTAGCGATGCTGATCGCGCCCAACGCGCTCCCACCCAACCCCGGCGCAAACCAGCAGTCGCGCCACCGTCCGCTCCTACCCCGCGCAGCACCCCCCAACCCGCCGGGCGCCGGCAATCGCGCCTTGCCACGATCCTGCTGGTTGTGTTGGTGGTGATGATTGCCATCTTCGGCGTGTTACTGGTAGTGACGCGCAGCACGACGGTGGTCGTGCGTTTGCCGGCCCGCGATACGACCCCGATCACTGGCTTGGCGCTGCCAATGATCCCGGTCACTGCACCGAGCAGCAATGGCGCTGTCGCCGCTGACCCGATCGGCACGACGGTTGCCATCAGTCTGCGCGGCGAAGTGACAGACGGTGTGATGACGCCGGTCAGCAGCGCGCAGGGTTCGATCGTTCTCCGCAATCTGAACACCCAGCCAATCACCATTCCGGCAGGGAGTGAGTTTGTCGCCGTTGGGCCAAACAATCAGCCGATTCCCTTTATTAGCGAAACCGCCGTGACCGTACCCGGTGCAGTCACAACCAATCGCGGCAACCAGATCATCACCACCCTCGGCGAAGCGCAAGTGCAGATTATTGCCCGCTCACCCGGCAGCGCCTCCAACGTTCCTGCCAATAGCATCCGCGAATTGCGCATTCCCGGCGGGCCAACGATTAATCTCACCGGTGGCGTGCTGACGATCGTGCATGATGCGATCGGCGGCGGCGCTGATGAAGAGGTGTTTGTGATTAAAGAGAGCGACGTGCGCCGCTATCTGGCCGAGGCGTTGACCCGGCTCGACCAAGAGGCGCGCCGGCAGCTCGATGGCCTCGCATTAGCCCGCAATCTCCACCTCGAACAAACTACCGTCTCGCCGAGCCGGACCGAGCTTGAGCAACTGGCCGGCTTCGAGCAGATCGTCGATCCGCCGCTAGGAACGTCGCTGCCGAAAGATAATCGCTTCTTTACCTTGACCGTGCAAGCGAACTACAGCGGGTTGGCGGTCAGCGGCGATTCAGCCAGCTTCCAGCGCCAATTGGCTGATGCTTTTAATGCCCAACTGATCCAAAACGGCCAGTTGCGTCCGGGTGACTGCAAGGCCGCCGTGATCAACGGCTGGCGCTGGGATGGCGCAACCCTGCGCGTTGCTGGCACGGTAGGGCCAGACCCGGCCTGCGGCAACGAGCTCGATCCGGCAACGCGCGCGGCGGTTCAGAACGCGGTGCTCGGTCGCACCCGCGCCGAAGCCGAAGCTGGCTTGCAGGCGCTGGTGGCAAGCGGGAGGCTGGCCGGCTTTACGCTGCCGCCAGATGTTGACCGCTTCCCCGGTTGGAGCTGGCAGCTTCGGATTCGGATTGAGTGAGGAGGGAACGTTGCAGGTACGGCAGTATGCCGCTTCTCCTGCAACTGCTTGCTGGGCAACATGTATATAGCGAGCGTATACATTAGTTGAAGCCTGCGCGCCCTCTGCGGTGCAACCATATCCGGCTAACGTGAACACAACCAACGAACAGACCATCCTAGGCCTTGATGTCGGCGAACGGCGCATCGGCGTGGCGATCAGTGACGCCAGTACACGCATTGCCGCGCCGCTCACCACGATCGCTGCCCACCCGCCCGAACGAGCCATTGCCCAGATTGCCCGGCTGGTCGCCGAGCGCGGCGTCACGCGGGTAGTGGTAGGATTGCCGCTGACGATGCGCGGCGAACACGGCCCGCAAGCCGTTGCAGTGCAACGCTTTGCCGATGCGTTGGCCGCGGCGCTCACGTGCTCGGTCGAAATGTTCGACGAACGGCTGACCAGTATCACCGCCGAGCAGATGTTGCGCAATCTTGGACTCAAACCGGCCAAGATCAAAGAGCAGATTGATCAGGTCGCCGCGTCGATCATCTTGCAAGACTATCTCGATGCGCAGGCGCAGCGTGAGCAGAGGCGCGGAGACAGTTAAACGCAAAGGCGCAGAGCAAGCAAAGACGCAGAGAATGGTAAACGCAAAGGCGCGAAGGACGCAGAGGGCGCGGAGTATTTTATGATATTTGGATCAATCTCACATATCTTTGCGTCTTTGCGTTAGAATCCTTAGAATCTAAGGCATAAACACGTATGAACTACGCCATTCGCCCCATCAGCGCCGCCGCGACCCGGCCGCTGCGCCAACACATCCTACGCTCGCACCAAACGATTGACGAACTTGTCTATCCCGACGACGACCACCCGCTGGCGTTGCACGCCGGCGGCTTCATTGGCGAGCAGCTTGTAGGTATCGCTTCATTCGCCCCCGAAGCGTTTCCCGACGTACCGGCCCACGCGGCGTGGCGGCTGCGCGGTATGGGCGTCTTACCTGCCTTCCGCCGGCAAGGGATCGGCCAAGCGTTGCTCCAAACCGGGATCGAGCATGTCCGGCGTCACGGCGGCGATATGATCTGGTGTCACGGGCGCACAAGCGCATTGCCGTTTTATCTTGCCTTTGGCTTCGTGACGCACGGCGCAGAATTCGTGGCGCCGCACACCGGGCCGCACTACATTCTGCTCTACTGGGTGAAATAGGAGGTGCGCGATACCAATATGGAGTGCGGCAGTTCGACTGCCGCACTCCATAAAATCAATCCAAGCCCAGCGGAACCCAACCTACAACACATACCCCCGCTTGCGCGCCACCTCTTCCTTATGCTTGCGGAAGAGAATATCGCGCTCAGTGCCCTTTATTTCACGGCTGTAGGTCGCCAGAATCCGCTCCACCTCAGCGTCAATCTCCTCTTCGATCTTCAGATCGGCCACAATCGCATCATAGATCGCCTTGACCCGAAACGCGCGGCCATCGCTGGGGCGCTGGCCGGGACGATCGCGATAGGCCAACAGACCGCGCTCGGCCAATTCGTCGTGCAAGCGCTCGGCAATCCGGCGCACTTTATCTTCACTGAGTCGCATAGCTCACCTCGGTTTCGCTGATCACGGCGCTGTTTCTATTGTACACGAAAGGGCGGCGAGGCTATCCCCCGATCCCCCTCTGTCCTTGCAAGCGCAGCCCAGCGGAGCGAAGCCATCCCCCGCGATTACGGCGGCAATCCCCTCAGCATCCTTCCCTGCGACTCCCTCCCCCAGCGGGGGAGGGGTTGGGGGTGGG
>NZ_DAOTWH010000078.1:0-25269 GCF_034435895.1 Chloroflexus sp. | reverse complement strand
GGGCCGTTGCGCAACGCCTGCGCCGCGCGGGCCAGCGCCAGAATCACCCGCGCGTATGCCACATCACGCTTGCGCGGCGTCACATTGGCCGGCAGGCCCAACACCGTGCGCAACGTAGCCAAACCGGGCAAAGCGGGGTCGCACGGCTGCAAATCGCGATAGATCACATAATCGCCGGTGAGATCGGCAATCGTTGCCCACCCATTCATAACCACCCCTGCGCATGCATCAGTTCGGCATTCAGAATCGACGCGCCGGCCGCACCCCGGATCGTATTGTGGCTGAGAGCAATCAGCTTGATATCAAACAGCGAACAGGGGCGGATGCGGCCAACGACTGTGGCCATGCCCCGGCCAGCGTCGCGATCGCGGCGCGGTTGCGGACGATCGGGTTCATCACGCACAATGATCGGCTGTTCAGGCGCGGTGGGCAAGCGCAGCTCTTGGGGCAAGCCGCGGAATTGGCGCAAGACGGCTGTCACTTCATCAGGCGTCGCCTTTTGTTCGAGTTCGATCGACAGGCAGACCAGATGGCCTTCGAGCACCGGCACCCGATTGCAGTGCGCGGAAGTGGCAAAACTCGCCGGTACGATCGCCTCATCGCGCAACTGGCCAAGCATCTTTTGCGGTTCAATTTCGAGCTTTGGCTCCTCGCCGCCGATAAACGGGATGACATTATCGACAATATCGTAGCTAGGCACCCCCGGATAGCCCGCGCCTGAGAGGGCCTGCATGCTGACCAGCAGCATGCGGCGCACGCCGAAGGTATCGAGCAATGGACGCAGCACCATCGTCGCCGGGGTTGAGGTGCAGTTGGGGTTGGTCACAATCACGCCCGACCAGCCGCGCCGGCGCCGTTGCACCGGGATCAGGTGCAGATGGTCGGGGTTGACTTCGGGGATCACCAGCGGCACATCGGGTTCCATCCGGTGGTTAGAAGCGTTGGAACAGACAATATGGCCGGCGGCGGCCAACCGCTGTTCAATCAGCCCGGCGACATTGCTGGGCAGGGCCGAGAAGACCAATTGCGCCGGCAGATCGGCATCGGCATCGAGCACCGTCAGATCGGCCACCGCTGCCGGCATCGGCGTATCGAGCACCCACCGGCAAACCTCGCGATACTTCTTGCCAGCGCTGCGCTC
The DNA here is from genome assembly GCF_034435895.1 of Chloroflexus sp. Classification (GTDB taxonomy): domain Bacteria; phylum Chloroflexota; class Chloroflexia; order Chloroflexales; family Chloroflexaceae; genus Chloroflexus. The sequence continues at coordinate 24,128 of NZ_DAOTWH010000078.1, read as the reverse complement.
GCTACCGGTCAGCGCCACCACCTCAAAAAGCGGATGCCCTTCGAGCAATTGAATAAAGCGCTGGCCCACTGCGCCGGTGGCGCCCAGCACTGCAACCGGGATCGTAGCCATCCGAGACCTCCTGTCACTAGAACTCAATTGCCTTCATTATACTCAAAGACGAACGGTTGCATAAACAACTACATAATGGTTATTATTCGCCCACATTTGTTGTGAAAAAAGCCGGTAAAAGAGTAGCATTTCGACCCACGATGATGTATAATCTCTATGAGATCTGAAACATTATTCAGCTCCACCTCACTATTTGCGCTCCTCCCACGACGCAGGAGTCGTCCTATCTTCCCTAAGCAACGGTGATCACTGTTGATCACGCAGGAAGGAGCAGCGTCATGAACGACCCGCACGTCCAGCGATTATTAGAGCACGTGCTCGACACCCCAACCAAGCTGCATGTGCTCCTCATGTTTCATGAAAACCCTCGCTGCGAGCTATCAGCAGCCGCGATCGCCGAACGGCTCTTCCGCGATATCTGGAGCGTGCAACAGGCGCTCGACGAACTGGCCGCATCCGGGTTCTTATCGGTAACCAACACGATGGGCGGCCAGCCAATCTACCGCTATACACCGCCGTCCGAATGGCACGAAGCGATCCGGCGCTTGGTGCGCAGCTACAACGATCCGCTTGAACGCGACCTGATCCAGCGCACCATTCGCGATCTCGCCGCCTTAGCCTCGTTCCGGCGCAGCGAATTGGAACGGTTCGAGTTTGCCTGACGTTCCCGTGCGGCGACAAGGCCGTTCCGGCGCGGGGGTACCCCCGCGCCGTTGCTATGCTAACACAGATCTAACATAGCCTGTCTTGACGCTGGCGACAACGCTCTCTACAATCGAAAACAGACCCATGTGGCGGTAGGCTCTGCGGCGCGAGGCAGGTGTATGAAGGACTATTATCAGGTGCTTGGCGTAAACCGTTCGGCCAGCGATGAAGAGATTAAGCAGGCGTACCGGCGGCTGGCACGCAAGTACCATCCCGATGTGAATCGGGGCGATCCGCAGGCCGAAGTCCGGTTTAAAGAGATTAACGAAGCCTATCAGGTGCTGTCCGATAAAGAGCAGCGCGCCAAGTACGATCGGTTCGGCAGCGATTTTCGCCGCTATGAGCAAGCCGGCTACAGCGGGTTTGATTACGGTAACGCTACCGATGTGGCCGATCTGTTTGAAACCCTCTTCGGCTCCCGGCGTTCTCCCGGCGGCGGGTTCAACGTCAGACTCGACGGCCAAGATGTCGAACAGAACGTCGAGCTGACGCTCGAAGAGGCCTACCTCGGCACCCAACGCTCGTTGCAGTTTTCTAACCCTAACGGCACCCCGCGTACTATAACCGTCAAAATCCCTCCCGGGATCGATACCGGCAAGCGGGTGCGCGTTCCCGGCGAAGGCGCCCCCGGCCTGAACGGCGGTCGCCGCGGCGACCTGTATCTCGTGGTCACGGTTAAGCCGCATCCCCGCTTTGAGCGCAAAGGCAACGATCTGTACACCACCGCGCCGGTAAGTATGTACACGTTACTGCTGGGCGGGCAAATCCAAATCCCATTGCTCTCGGGCAAAACGCTGAAGTTAGCCATTCCCCCTCAAACGCAGAATGGCCGGGTGTTTCGCATCGCCGAACAGGGTATGCCGCTGATGGGCAGCCCGCGGTATGGCGACTTATACGTCACCGTGAGCGCCGTTTTGCCAACCAATCTTTCCCCCCAAGCCCGCCAGTTGATCGAAGAGTTGCAGCGACTCACCGGAAACCCGGCAGATCAGAAATGACCCGGCTTGCCGGCCTATTTGGTACTTTCGCACAAAACCGCTTGACATGATTGCCTAAAGTGCGGTATAGTATTTGGAAATAATCCGCGATAACAGTGCTGTTTAGCCGTACCGGGCGGTACAGTGGTCACACTCAACGATCGAGTGTGGCGTTTTCCTGTATCTTTCATCTATATTATTAGTGAATCAAAAGGGATTGGCTTAGTTGCCGCAAGGCGATCACCCTGATCGCACGGCGGCATCATCATCTCTACCATAAATTGTAAACGCGAGAGCGCGCTCGCCCTTCTCTCTCATTGCCGAGGAGCAGCGAGCGCGCTTTTGTCTGTTTTGTACTTGGCATCCGTCTACTTAGTGAAGAGCAAGGAACGAGCGATGTACCTTCCTGCGCGAGACCCAGCCCGACTTTACGATCCACGCTTTGAGCATGATGCCTGCGGCATCGGTTTCGTGGCCCGCGTGAATGGTCGGGAGAGTCAAGATATTCTTGAGCTGGCCCTCACTGCGTTGAGCCGCCTAGAACATCGCGGCGCAGTGGCTGATGATGCGCGCACCGGTGATGGTGCTGGCGTACTGACCCAACTGCCACGCCGGCTCTTACGCCGTGAGCTGGCCGCTGCCGGCATCACCATCGCTGAGACCGATCTCGCGCTTGGCATGCTCTTCTTGCCCGCTGATCCCGCCCAGTGCGCCGCCGCATGCGCGCTGATCGAGCAGGCGCTGGCCGAACACCAGTTGCCGTTGCTGCGCTGGCGCGAGGTGCCGGTCGATCCCGATGTGCTCGGCGAGCGCGCGCGCAAGGCAATGCCGACGATCCGGCAGGTGATTGTTGGCCGCCCGCAAGGGCTAGATGATCGCACCTTCGAGCGCACGATCTTTCTCGCCCGCAAGGCGATGGAGAAGTATTTCCGCCGCGCCGGCCTGCCGGCCTATATCCCCTCCTTCTCGTCGCGCACGGTCGTCTACAAGGGGTTGTTACTCGGCTCCCATCTAGCCGATTTCTACCTCGACCTGCGCGATCCCGATTTCACCACTGCGCTGGCCGTCTATCACCAGCGTTACAGCACCAACACCTTCCCGACGTGGGATCGCGCCCAGCCCTTCCGCATGCTCTCGCACAATGGCGAGATCAATACCTTGCAAGGCAATGTGAACTGGATGCGTGCCCGCGAGCAAGCGATTACGTTGCCCGACGATTTCTTGCCCAGTGGCGCGCCGCCAATGAGCGAACTGCTGCCGGTGATTGACGAGAGCGGTTCTGACTCGGCAATGCTCGACAATACGCTGGAGCTGCTGGTGATGGCCGGGCGCGATATTCGCCATGCGACGGCGATGCTGGTGCCGGAAGCATGGGAAAAGGTGCAGGATATTGATCCCACCCTGCGCGCCTTCTACCAGTACCATTCGTGTCTGATCGAGCCGTGGGACGGCCCAGCGGCGCTGGCTTTCTCGGATGGCGTGATCGTCGGTACGTCACTCGATCGCAACGGCTTGCGCCCGGCGCGCTACATTGTAACCGATGACGGCTTGGTCGTATCGGGTTCGGAAGTCGGCGCGGTGCCGATCGCCGAAACGCGGATTGTCTGTAAAGGCAAGCTCGGCCCCGGCCAGATGCTGGCCGTCGATACCGCCGCCGGGAAGATCTATACCGATAGCGAGGTCAAATCGCTGCTGGCTGCGCGCCAACCCTACGCCGAATGGCTGAACGAGCATTTGTGTTATCTCCCCGCCGAATTGCCCCCTGTCGTCACTGATGAACCGGAAGACCTGCAACCGTTGCAGATGGCGTTTGGCTATACCTCCGAAGAGCTGAACGTGATCCTCAAGCCGATGGGAATGACCGGCCACGAACCGGTTGGCTCAATGGGTGATGACACGCCGATCCCACCTCTTTCGCAATGGGAACTTGGTCGCCCATTGTTCCACTTCTTCAAGCAGCGCTTCGCCGAAGTGACCAATCCGCCAATTGATCCGCTGCGCGAAGAGCTGGTAATGTCGCTCAGCGTCGGTATTGGCCGCCGCCGCTCGATCTTGCTCGAGACGCCAGAGCATGCCCACCTGCTGCAACTGACGTCGCCAATTCTGACCGATGCCCAGTTGCAGGCGATTCGGGGCCAAACCGATCCGCTGCTGCGTTCAAAGACGATCAGCCTGCTCTTCCCGGCCCGCCAGATTACGACCGAGAGTCTGCTCAAGGCGCTCGACCGGATCGGTGACGAGGCGGCCCAAGCGGTACGTGAGGGGGCGGCGATCGTGATCTTGAGCGATCGCGGGGTTGATGCCGATCACGCTGCATTGCCCATCTTGCTCGCTACCGGCGCCGTTCACCATCACCTGATCCGCACCGGCCTGCGCTCGCGGGTGAGCTTGCTGGTCGAGACGGGTGAAGCGCGGGAAGTGCATCATATTGCCGCCTTGATCGGCTATGGGGCCGAGGCGATTAACCCCTATCTGGCGCTGGCCAGCGTGCGCCGGATCGCGGTCGAGCGCGAGGCGGTGCGCCAGCGCGCCGAGCATAGCCTCGACCACGAGCAGAGCGATGCGCGCGCCCGTACGCTGGCGCTGGAAGCCGAAGCGCACTTTATCCACGCACTCGCAAAGGGCTTGTTGAAGATTATGTCAAAAATGGGCATCTCGACCCTCGACAGCTACTGCGGCGCACAGATCTTCGAGTCGGTCGGATTGGCCCACGAGGTGATCGAGCGCTGCTTTACCGGTACGCCGTCATGGGTCGGCGGTATTTCGTTCAATCGCATTGCCCGCGATCTAGCCGCCCGCCATGCCCGCGCCTTCCAAACCGGAAGGGTGACGTTGCCGCACCCCGGCTTTTACAAGTTTAAGAAGGACGGCGAATACCACGCCTTCAGTCCGGCGGTTGTGCATGCCCTCCACAAAGCGGTGCGCAATCCGCACGCGCTGAATGGCGACAGCACCGGCCCGGAGCTGAGCAGCGAGGGTTATGCCACCTACCGCGCTTATGCCGAACTGGTTAACAACCGGCCACCGGTCGAGCCGCGTGATCTGCTGGAGTTTGTGCCGGCTGGCCCGCCAGTGCCGATTGATGAGGTAGAGCCAATCGAGTCGATCGTGAAGCGGTTTTCGACTGCGGCGATGAGCCACGGCTCGACCAGCTCGGAAGCGCACGAGACGCTCTCGATCGCGATGAACCGGCTGGGTGGCATGGCCAACAGCGGCGAGGGGGGTGAAGCGCCGGAGCGCTACCACGACGAGCGCAACTCGCGGATCAAGCAAGTGGCGTCGGGCCGGTTTGGCGTCACGCCGGCCTATCTCGCTAGCGCCAGCGAGTTGCAGATCAAGATGGCGCAAGGGGCCAAGCCCGGCGAGGGTGGCCAGTTACCCGGCCATAAGGTCAACGAAGAGATCGCGCGCATCCGCCATACCGTGCCCGGCGTCGCGCTGATTAGCCCGCCGCCGCACCACGACATCTACAGCATCGAGGATTTAGCCCAGTTGATCTATGATCTCAAGCAGGTGAATCCGAATGCGCGCGTTTCGGTCAAATTGGTGGCAACTGCCGGCGTCGGTACGGTAGCCGCCGGCGTGGCCAAAGGCTATGCCGATACCATCTTGATCAGCGGCCATTCTGGCGGCACCGGCGCTTCGCCGCTGAGCAGCATTAAAAACGCCGGCATCCCATGGGAGCTTGGCTTGGCGGAAACGCAGCAGACGCTGATCCTCAACGGGTTGCGCGAGCGGGTGCGGCTGCGCACCGACGGCGGTCTCAAGACGGGGCGCGATGTGGTGATAGCGGCCTTGCTCGGCGCGGACGAGTTTTCGTTCGGCACCGCCGCGCTGGTGGCCGAGGGTTGTATTATGGCCCGCGCCTGCCACAACAACACCTGTCCGGTCGGAATTGCCACCCAGCGCGGCGATCTGCGGGCCAAGTTCCCCGGCAAGCCGGAGATGGTGATGGCGTTCTTCCGCTACTTGGCCCAAGAGGTGCGCGAAATTCTCGCCAGCCTCGGCCTGCGCTCGATTGATGAAGCGGTCGGGCGCACCGATTTACTACGCCAGCGCCACACCGGAGTTGAGACTGCCGATCTGCTCGATATGATGCCGGTATTGGGTGCGGCCAGCTTGATCGGGTGCGGCCCGATCCGCCACGGCGGCAAGCCAAACGCGCTGCCGCCGGAAGAGAGCCTCAACGACCGGATGATGCGCGATGCGGCTAGCGCGCTCGAAGCCAGCGGCCCGGTACGCTTGCAGTACCAGATCAACAACTGCGACCGTTCGGTCGGCGCGCGCTTAGCCGGCGCAATCGGGCATCTGTACGGCAGCAAAGGCTTGCCGCCCAATACGATTACGATCACGTTCTATGGCCACGCCGGCCAAAGCTTCGGCGTCTTCAATGCGCCGGGGGTAACGTTGCGCCTGATCGGCGACGCGAACGATTATGTTGGCAAGGGGATGGCCGGCGGGTTGATCAGCATCGCCCCGCCGCCAGACGCGCAATACGTCTGGCACGAGAATGTGATCGCCGGCAATACGTTGCTGTACGGCGCCACCGGCGGCGAACTGTACGCGGCGGGACGGGTCGGCGAACGCTTTGCGGTGCGTAATTCCGGCGCGACGGCAGTGGTGGAAGGAATTGGTGATCACGGCTGCGAATACATGACTGGCGGCACGGTGGTGGTGCTTGGCCCGACCGGGCGCAACTTCGGCGCCGGTATGACCGGCGGCGTGGTCTATGTGCTCGACGAACACGGCACGTTTGCCCAACGCTATAACCCGCAGTTGGTTGAACTGCGCCCGCTCAGCGATCGCGATGAGATGCGGTTGCGCGATCTCATTCGCCGTCACGTCGAGCTGACCAAGAGCCCGCGTGGTAGCGAGATTCTGGCCCGCTGGGATCGTTATCGCAACTTGTTCCTCACCGTGCGGCCCCGCGACGCGGTGGCCCAACTCGAAGCCGCTGCCGAAGGCACCGAAGAGCCGGCTAAAGCGCACGCTGCGTAACCGGTATACAGCACTGGCAGACGGGACAGCAACTCTGTCCCGTCTGTCAGCTTTTTATCAGTTTGCAGACTAGCCGGGTCGTGGTAAGATAGGCGCTGCGTTATGACAGCATCGGGTAACGATCACCTTGCCCGATACAATAGCAACGGCATCATCATTTATTAGCAACGGAGAAGAGCCAAGTATGCTCTGGGTCAGCCTGATAGCACTGATGGTTCTGATTGCAGCTTCACCGGGGATTATGCTCTACGTTGAATATCGGCAGGCAAGGGCCAGCCAGTTTGAACAAGCCGGAGACACACCCTCGTATCAGCACGATGCTTCTTAAGCTGATGCAGCAAGCGACGACCACTTCACGTTCGGCACGGTTGGGCAGGCACACAGGCTTGCACATGATAGAACACCCACCGGCACAAGAGAGGCAACCTCTAACCACACGCCAGCGGTTGCGCCACCGACGACGCTGGACGATGGTTGGTTTATTGTTGGTGGATCAAGCGCTGATCTTCGCCGGTTTTGCGCTGGCCTACATCTTGCGCTATCAAGTGAGCTGGCCGCCGCCATTTGACCGGATCATCGCTGAAGTAGCGATTGAAAATCAGGTGCCATTCAGCGCGTTCTTACCCATTGTCTTCATGCTGCAACTGCTGCTGGGGTTGCGCTTCATCATGCGCGGCTTCTACCGCTCAAGCCGGCGAATGACGTTGCTCGATGAAGCTGAGGCTATCGCTGGCAGCGTGATCACGATGATCGCGCTGGTCATGGTGGTGGTCTTTCTCTACCGGCCATTCTTTTATTCACGGCTCATCTTCGCATTTGCGGTCATTACCATTATTGAGTTGCTCTTGAGTTGGCGGCTCTTACTGATCGGAATCCGGCACTGGTTTTGGTCACGCGGTTTAGGCCGCGAACGAGTGTTGGTAGTAGGTGGCACCGGGTTGGGCCAATTGGTGATGCACGCGCTGACCGCATCACCGGGGGTCGGTTATACCCTCGCCGGCTATCTGAGCGAGCAACCGATCATTGCAGCCAATCGCGCGCGCGTGTTTCAACATCTTGGCGATCTCGACGATCTCGAGCAGGCCATCGAACAACAGCAGATCCAGCAGGTCATCATTGCCTTGCCGTTTTGGAACTACGATCGCTTACCCGAACTGGCCGCGCGTTGCCAACAATTAGGGGTTGAGTATCAAATCGCGCCGGATATTTATCAACTAAGCTTTGACCGGGTTGATATTATGCATCTGAGCGGCGTGCCGCTGCTGCAACCCAAAGAGATTCAGTTGCACGGCTTGAATCTGGCGCTCAAGCGCACCTTTGATTTAGCAGCAGTATTGCTGAGTCTGCCGCTCACGCTGCCGCTGGCCGCGATGATTGCCCTCTTGATCTGGATCGATTCGGGCCGCCCGATCATCTTCCGCCAACAACGAGTCGGCAAGCATGGCCGCTTGTTCACCTGCTACAAATTCCGCACGATGGTGCCCGACGCCGAACAGCGCCGGCAAGAGCTCTTGGCGCACAATGAAGCCGATGGGCCGCTGTTTAAGATTCGCGACGACCCGCGCGTGACGCGGGTGGGGCGTTGGTTACGGCGCACCAGCCTCGACGAGTTGCCGCAATTGTGGAATGTACTGCGCGGCGAGATGAGTTTGATCGGCCCGCGTCCGGCGTTGCCCGAAGAGGTCGCCCGCTACGAGCCATGGCACCATCGTCGGCTGGAAGTGCAACCGGGGTTGGCATGCCTACCGCAGGCGCTGGGGCGGAGCGAAATCTCGTTTGATGAGCAGGTTCGGCTCGATATTTATTATGCCGAGAACTGGTCATTGAGCCTTGATCTGCGCATCCTCATGATGGTTATTCCGGCGATTTTGTCTGGCCGCGGCGCGTGGTGATGCAGTTCCCAATGATGGCACAACGAGATTGGTCACGCTGGCTGTGGCTCGTGGGTGCAATCGCGACCGGCGCCGGCTTAGCCGTCATGCTGCCGTTGCTGGCGGTAAGTTGGCTGCTGGGGCTGGTTGCGGTGGGGCTTGCGGCCAGTGATCCGGTCTGGCCAGTGGCGCTGGCTGTCCTCTCGGTGCCCTTTCAGCAATTAGTGACGCTGCCCGGCGGGATGAGCGTCACCCAGTTCTGCTTTGGGTTAGTGGCATTGAGCCTGTTGTGGCACGTCCGCCAGCGTTGGCCAAAACCGGGGATCACAGGCATTACCCTAGCGATCTTCATTTGGACGCTGGCGCTGGCTGCTGCCCTCACCCCATTGAGCCGCAGCGAAGGCTTGAAAGAGACGTTGCGTTGGGGGACGGTACTGCTCATCTCCCTCGCCGCAGTATGGGCCTTGCAAGACCCCGCCCGCGCACGCTGGCGACGGGCCGTCCTCGTGGCCTGTTTGCTGGCCGCGCCGGCGATCACCGGCCTGATCGGCATTGGCCAATACCTGACCGGCATCGGCCCGGACAGCTTCGCGATTGGCGGCGGCCGCGTGCGCGCGTATGGCACCATCGGCCAGCCCAACTCGTTTGCCGGCTACCTGAATCAAGCATGGCCATTGGCCGCCGGGATGGGATTAGCCCTGATCGAAACGCAGCGCTGTCGCACGTACCACTGGTGGCTGATCCTCGGCGCGATTGCACTGGCCGGGACAAGTTTGCTTGGCGGGTTGCTGGCCAGTTTCTCGCGCGGCGGCTGGATTGGGGCCGTGGTCGGGGTCTTGGTGTTAGGCATCGCGTTTGCCGGACGGTACGGCCGCCGGATCGTGGGGATCATTGTCACAACGGCGCTGATCGCCGGCCTTGGGGGTCTCTTGCTGCTCAATAGCGGCTTAGTGCCGGCAGCATTCAGCAATCGCGTCAGTTCCATCTTCGCAAACCTGCGCCCCTTTGATGCCCGCGGCGTTGAAATCACGCCGGCCAATTTCGCTGTAGTCGAGCGCATGGCCCATCTGCAAGCAGCGTGGCACATGATTCAAGAGCGCCCATTGTTCGGGGTGGGGCCGGGCAATTTCAGCATCGCCTACGAACGGCTAGTCTACAGCGGGCAAACCCCAACGTGGATCAAACCGTGGTATGATTCGCGTGGCCATGCCCACAACTACTACCTCCACATTGCGGCGGAAAGCGGACTGATCGGCGCGCTCGCCTATCTCATTTGGCTCGGCAGTGTCTGGTATATTGCCATTAGCGCGATCCGGCGGGCGCGTGATTGGCTCACGCGCGGCATTGCGCTCGGCGGGATAGGCGTGATTGGGGCGCTGAGCGGTCACAATCTCTTTGAAAATCTGCACGTCTTGAATATGGGAGTGCAGCTTGGCGCCGTGATTGCGCTGCTGGCGACCATCACCGCCGAGCCTGCTTCCCAGCCGATTGATAACGAGGACGTATGACGTATCTTGTCACCGGCGCAGCCGGATTTATTGGCAGCCATCTGGTTGATCACCTGCTGGCGCGCGGCGAACAGGTGATCGGTCTTGACAATCTGGTTAACTACTACAGCCCGGCGCGCAAGCGGCGCAATCTGGCGCAGGCGCTGCAACAACCGGGGTTCACTTTCATCGAGGGCGATATTCGGGATAATGACACGGTAGCCGCGATCTTTGCCCGCTACCGTCCGCGCTATGTCGCCCATCTCGCTGCAATGCCCGGCCCCCGGCCCTCGATTGCCAATCCGTTGTTGTACGAAGCGGTGAATGTAGGCGGCACGCTGGTGATGTTGGAACAAGCGCGCCGCGCCGAGGTCGAGAATCTGGTGATCGCCTCGACCTCATCGGTCTACGGCAAAACCGATCGCATCCCCTTTCGTGAAGACGATCCTACCGACCGGCCACTGTCGCCATACGCGGCCACCAAGAAGGCGGCTGAAGTGCTGGCGTACACCTTCCACAGCCTGTACGGCCTGCCGATCAGCGTGGTTCGCTTCTTTACCGTCTATGGCCCGCGCGGCCGGCCCGATATGACACCGTATCTGTTTGTCGAGCGCATGGTGCGCGGGCAGCCTATCACCCTTTTCAATGGCGGTGAAAACTTGTTTCGCGATTACACCTACATTGACGACATCATTGCCGGTGTCATCAACGCCCTCGACCGCCCGCAACCTTACGAAATTTTCAACCTCGGCCATTCCCAGCCGGTGGAACTGCGGCACTTTGTCAGCTTGCTCGAACACGTTACCGGCTATCCGGCCCAGATCGAGGTCAAACCGTTGCCGGCGACTGAACCGCCGATCACCTACGCTGATACGACGAAAGCCGGGCAGCTCCTCGACTTTGCGCCAATGGTGGCGATTGAAGAAGGGGTGGAACGCTTCTGGGCATGGTATTGCGCAGAGATCGAACGTTAACTTATTGATATTTGCATCCACGTCGTAGGATCGAGTAGGATTATGCTAGATAGCGAACCAGCAACCGTAACGAATCACGGGAAGGCGCACATACCTATGACCGATCAACCATCATCGGTTGAGCTACCGGCCACCGAGCGCGGAACAAACGGTGAAGAGCGCAGCAACTTTTCGCTTGGTCAGCGGCTGCGCCAACCACGCACGCTGATCTCGTTTGGGATTGCGATTGCCATTGTTGCGTTTGCGGTGCGTAGCCTTGACATTGATCTCTCGACGACGTGGCAATATATGCGCTCAGCCGATCCGATCTTGCTCGGATTGGGATTGGTGGTGTTTTACATGACATTCCCGCTGCGCGCGTTGCGGTGGCGGATGCTGCTGGCTAACGCTGGGGTGCCGATCCAATCGGGCCGGGGCAATTGGGCTTCGTTGCCGGCGCTGATTGAGTATATCTATTTGTCGTGGTTTGCCAATTGTATTGTGCCGGCCAAGCTCGGTGATGCGTACCGCGGCTATCTGCTCAAGCATAACGGCAATGTCTCATTTTCGGCCACATTTGGCACGATCTTCGCCGAGCGGCTGCTCGATATGATTGGCTTGTTCGGCTTGCTGGTGCTTTCCGGCTACCTCACCTTTGGCGTGCAGATGCCTGAAGGCACGCAAATCGTCTTTTTCTTTGGCGGTCTGCTCGTGGTCGTTATTATGAGCAGCTTGGCCGGCATGCGCTGGCTAGGGCCGCAGATCCGCTGGGTGATTCCGCGCCGGCTCCACCAAGTCTATGGCAATTTCGAGCAATCGGCGCTGAAGTCATTCACACCGGCTATCTTGCCGCGGCTCTTCGCCTTTACCGGCGCGATCTGGCTGCTGGAAGGATTCCGGCTCTGGTTTGTGATCCAGTCGTTGAATCACACCGGTCTCAACCTGACCCTATCGGCGATTATCTTCGTCGCCCTTGCTTCATCGCTCTTAACGGCATTGCCAATTACCCCGGCCGGCTTGGGGGTGGTAGAAGGCACCATCACCGCTGTGCTGACCCTCTTCGGCATCGCCGCTAGTCTGGGGGGCGCAGTGACCTTGCTCGACCGGCTGATTAATTTCTGGAGCATTGTCGTCTTTGGCTTCATCCTCTATTTGTTCAGCCGGCGGAAGTAGTGATGCGGATCGGGATTGATGTTACAGCGGGGATGTGGCAAGGGGCCGGGATTGGCCGGTATACGCGCGAACTGGTGCGCGCGGCAGTGCAGGCAGGCCCTGACCTCGCTTTCCACCTCTTTTATGCGTCCGGCGGGCTTGATCCGCAGAGTCCCTTTGCGCGCTACACGCACGAATTAGCGGCGGCTTACCCCAACATCACCTTACGACCCATCCCGATCAGTCCGCGCCTATTGACGATCCTCTGGCAACGGCTGCGGTTGCCGATCCGGGTCGAGTGGCTGATCGGACCGATTGATGTGGTACATGCGCCCGATTTTGTCTTGCCGCCAACCAAAGCCCGCACGCTGCTCACGATCCACGACTTAACCTTTCTGGTCGAACCGGCTTGCGCCGAACCAAATTTGCGCCGCTATTTAAGCACAGCCGTGCCGCGTTCGTTACAGCGCGCTGACTTGATCGTGGTCGACTCAAAAGCGACGGCGAACGATTTGGGCCGGCTGTACGGCATTCCCAGCCGGCGCGTCCGCCTGCTCTACCCAGCGGTGGATGGACGGTTCCGGCCAATGCCAGCGGCTGAGACGGCGCCGGTGCGCGAGCGGCTGCGCTTGCCCGATCGCTTCTTGCTCTTCGTCGGCACGCTCGAACCGCGCAAGAATCTGGTGCGTTTGTTACAGGCATTCGCGCTCGTAAGCGCCGACGACCCCGATCTGCACCTCGTGATTGCCGGACGGCGCGGTTGGCTATACGACGAGATCTTTGCCGCGGTCGAGCGATCGAGCGCGCGTGAGCGCATCCACTTCCTCGATTTTGTTGCCGACGATGATCTGCCGGCATTGTATAATCTAGCTGAATCCTTCGTTTACCCATCATTGTACGAAGGGTTTGGTTTTCCGGTCCTCGAAGCGTTGGCCTGCGGCGCCCCAGTTGTTACGGCCAAGGTCGCAAGTTTGCCTGAAGTGGCGGGATCAGCCGCGATTATGGTCGATCCGCTAGAGGTCGAAGATATTGCTGCCGGCATCCACGCTGCACTCGCTGATCCGGCGCCACTCCGCGCCGTCGGGCCGCTGCAGGCCGCTACCTTTCGCTGGGAACAGACCGGACAGGCGCTGGTGGCAATCTACCGTGAGCTTGCGGCAACAGCCGCTGCCACTTGAGGATGATGAGCATGATGCAACCAAACGATCTGACCGCAGAAGCGCTTAGCCGCGGCGCATTACCGGGGCGCGGCTATGCGATAGCCCGGCGCATCTCGCAGATTCTGCACCCCGTGCCGCTGGGCATTGTCAGTATTTTTATCGTCGGCGTGTTTGGCAGCGATAACCGGGTGAGCGGATTGTGGTGGTCGATCGTGTGCGCATTATTGCACGTGGTGCCGCCGACCATCTTTTTCAATATTCGCCTGCGCCAAGGCGCGTATAGCGATGACGATATTTCGGTGCGCAGCCAACGCAACGAACTCTACTTGTTTGGCATAGCGAATGTGTTGGCCGGCACGGCCATCTTGTGGGCGATGAACGCGCCGTTGCCGTTGTTGGCGATGCTGGTATCGGTCGCGGTGATGAACGCGATCTCGTTCATTATTAATCTGTTTTGGAAGATTAGCATTCATTCGGCCAGCATTGGCTCGTGCGCCACACTGGCTAGCATCTACTTGCCGATGCTGGGAGGGTTGTGTTGGGCGGCAGCCGTTGTGTTAGGCTGGGCACGATTGCGCACCCGCAATCACACCTTGATGCAGGTGATCGCCGGGATGAGTCTGGCGGTGGTCTGCGTCCTTGGCGTGTTCCGGCTGTTTGGGCTGGTGTGAGGCAACGAAATATGGCACGCCGTGAGGGGATCAATCCTGATGCTGTCTATTCCCGCGAAGAGGTGGCTCGATTGCTCGGCGTCAGCCTGAGCACCGTCAAACGCCTGATTAGCAGCGGGCAACTGGCGGCCAGCCGGCCCGCCGGGTTGCGCCGGGTCTTTATTCGCGGGACCAGCGTGTTAGAGATGTTGGAAACGACGCGCATCAATGGTGAGCGTGATGATGAGTGATACGACCGCAGCGAGCGCGCGGAATACTGCGGTCGTACAGCGGCGGTAGTTCTTCTAGCGCGTGCTATCCGGCAGCACCGCGCCATCATCAGTCGTTTTCACCGGCAACGCTCGCACAATCACCCGCTGCTTAAATTTATCGGGACCGCTTGGCGGCCAGCAAGTAACCATGGTCACGACTTCATAACCGGTAGGCGCAATATAGCGGGCATTGGCAAGACGCTGCTCAGGCGGCGCCCCCTCTTCATCAACGACAATCCGCTCGTTGACGATGTAACGGTACGGCTGGCCGCGGCTATACACAATCACTTCATCGCCGGGCTTGAGGTAGAAGAGATCTTTGAAGACGCGGCCATAACCTCCCACATGGCCGGCCAACACGATATTGTCGCCTTCGCCGGGGTTGGCCGAACCGCGGTGCTGGCCGACCGCATACTCGGCCACTTGCCAGACCGAGATCAATTGGCCGTTCTCTTCGATCGTATCCCAGCCGACCTCTATCACCTTAAAATCGACCCGAATCGCCGGAATGACCAGTCGATCGACCGTAGCCACCCACTCGGCGCGCACCGGCTCAGGCGGTTCGGAGATCAACAAACCGCTGCCTACCGCGGATAGCGTACTCGTCGCGGGGGCGGCAGGCGGGGGAAGATCACCAGCCGGCGCTGCTGGCGCTGCCGCAGGCGGGGGAAGATCACCAGCCGACGCTGCTGGCGCTGCCGGCGCCAGATCGGGCAGCAACGGCAATGGCCGTGCATCAGCCGGACGGAAACCGCTGGTGGTGATCTGCGGCGCAGGAAGGGGCGAATCACCGCGCGCAGCCCAACGGTAATATTCGATCTGCAAGGTCGTCACCAAGACATAGATCAACAAACCGGCACCAAGCACCATCAGCGCCGTACCAAGCAGCCACGGCCCACGCCGCGCCGGTGCGACGCGCCGGCCCGTGATCAGATGCCAAAATCGTTCACCGAGCATAGGAAAACGGTGGAGCATTGCCAACTATCCTCATCGCTGTTTGCTGTCTTCAGTATACCACGCGACCCGCCGGATCGGATTGCGCCGCATCTTATGCTACGCACGGCGTAGACGAAAGGATGTATGAGCGATCGTAGTGGCTGGGAAAGGCAAAACGGCGAGAGGAACCCGGCGCTTGGGGGCTCAAAAAGGCGGGTTAGCAACCCGCCCTTGCCCCACTATCGCTCTACACTACGGCTGAGAGCCTATGCCCTATTGCGCTTACGCCGATCAGGCAATGTTGGCCGGCTCATCATGCTGGAGCAACGTCAGACTGCCGCGCAATGCGATCAAATCAGCGTCAGACAAAGCCGCGATCAGCGGATCGGGCGGCAAAGCTGTGCCATGCAGCAGCAACAACGCCCGCATCACTAGCGGCCACGAGGCATCACCTACGTCGGCAGGCAGCGATGACGGCTGATCGCCGGTAAATGGAGATTGAGGCAAAGCATGGGGGGTGCGACGAGCGGCAGTCATGGGTACTCCTCTCTATCAATCATACTGATAGTGTAGCCGGAAGCTGCCCGGTCGTCAAGCCAATTCGCCAATCAATTCATCAATGCGCTCAAGCACGTATGTCGGCTGGTAGGGCGAGCGTTCCAAATCGGCGCGTTGGCTATCGCCGGTCAAGACCAACGCTGTATCCATGCCGGCTGTCACCCCCATGGCAATGTCGGTCATTAAACGATCACCAACAATTAAGCAGCGTTCCGGCGGCAACCCGATCAGATTACTCACCGTGCGGGCCATAATCGGCGATGGCTTGCCCACGATCACTTCACAGCGCGCTTCGGTGCATGCTTCGATGGCGGCGATGATCGCGGCTGCATCTGGCTCGCCGCCACCGGGAACGGGACAAAACCGGTCGGGATTGGTTGCGACCAAGCGCGCGCCGGCCCGGATGGCATCAAAGGCAATCTGGAGCTTGCGGTACGTGAAGGTGCGATCAAACGAGGCCACGACAAACTTGATTTCACCCGGACGTTCACTGAGCGGGAAGCCAGCCGCTTCCAGCTCACCGATTAAGGGTGCTTCCCCCACCACAAACAATGGCGCTCCCGGCGCGTTCGCTAACAGCCACTCCACCATCACCGCCGAACTATTCACAATCTCGCTTTCATCGGCGGCAATGCCGAGGCGTTGCAAGCGTTCAGCGTATTGCCGACGGGTTTTGGTCGGGTTATTCGAGAGAAAGGTAATCCGACGCCCTTCACGGCGCAAGGTCGCTAGGAGCTCGGCAGCACCCGGCAAGAGCGTGTCGCCGAGATAGATGGTGCCGTCAAGATCAAAGATGTAGCCGTTGTAGCGGGGGATCGATTGCATGGTGTCTCCAACCCTCTCACACATCGCCAATATTGTCTGAGATGGTACCATATCTGGCAGCACCGTTCGATCAAGGCGATACGAGGGGCAACCGGTACGTTGCCCCTCGTAGATGCGAACTAGCGCTTTATTATGGTAGACGCATAGCAGCGCCCCACAAACGCAGCCTCATAATCCAAACATATCAAGCATATAGCGGAGATTTTCGAGCGAAACCGGCTTGTGCAGAAACAGTGAAGAACCAGCCACTATTGCATCGGTTTCGGTATCCGGATCGGCCGAAACGACCACGATCGGTATCGTGCACCCCTCCTGTCGCAAGGTGAAGGTCAGGTCGAGACCGGTCAGTTTTGGCATATGGTAATCAGTAATTATCAGATCGTACTCTTGCCGGCGCGCCATCTTCAGGCCATCGGCGCCATTTGTTGCCGTTTCAATTTTCACGCCGCGTCGCAACGCCTTCATGGCGTTTTGCAAGAACGAGCGCACATTAGATTCGTCTTCTACGATGAGAATGCGCATAGGTGTCTCACTCAATCCGTTCAGCAAATATCACTTCATGAAACGAATGCGGCGGGCCAATTTCCACATCTCTCAGCTAACACTCTCGTCATTTTTGGCGCCAAGATTAGGCAAGATGTGCTAGGATCAACCAGAACCAGCTTGTTGAGGAGGTTGCTATGCCACAACGACAGCGCCTCGGCGTCGTCACCGGAGGATCGCTGCTAGAGGGATTGACCATCCGGCTTGATGCCGGCACATCAGTCGAGGATGTGCGGGTCGGCAAGTTTGTGGTGGTGCAGGGCCAACGGTTCACCTTCTTTTCGATGGTGACGGACGTGCGCCTCGGCACAACCACGCCCAAGGTGATGGCCGATCCGCCGCCGGATGACGAGTTCTTCAGCCACGTCCTAGCCGGCACGACCACCTACGGCGAACTCCGGCTTGATTTGCGCCTGATGCTGCCGCTCGACGGCAGCGCCGAGCTATTGCCGGTCAAGACGGTGCCGCACCATTTTGCCCCGTTATTTGAAGCGAGCGAAGCCGATTTCACCAAAGTATTCGGCCACGAAGAGGGCAGCCGGTTTATGATCGGGACGCCGCTCGATATGTCAGCGCCGGTCTGTATTGATCTGAACCGGCTGGTTGAACGCTCGAACGGGGTGTTTGGCAAGAGCGGCACCGGCAAGAGCTTTCTGACCCGGCTGCTGGTGTGCGGTGTCATTCTAGGTGATGTCGCATCAAACCTCATTTTTGACATGCACGACGAATACGGCTGGTCGGCGCGCTCGGAAGGGGCCAATTTCGTGAAAGGGTTGCGCCAGCTCTTCGGCAGCAAGGTGCTGGTCTATGCGCTGGCCGGCGGCGCGTTTGACCGCTCGCGCATCGATGGCGAGATTGTGATCGGTTATGACCAGATCGAGCCGGAAGATGTGCTCTTGCTGAGCGAAGAGCTGAATCTTAATCCAACCGCAGCCGAAACGGCGGAGTTATTGGTAGACAAGTACGGCGCACGATGGTTGGCCGAGCTTTGGGAGATGGATCAAGACGAGCTGAAGAACTTTGCCGACGAAAAGAGCGCCAGTCTAGCCTCGCTCAATGCGCTCAAACGCAAGACCATGCAGCTCAAGCGGCTGGAATTTGTGTGCGAGAAAGCCGACCTCTCAAAGGTTGATAACTTGATCAACGCGCTGATGGCCAAGAGGCACGTGGTGCTTAGCTTTGGCCGTTATGACGATCCGTTGGCGTATATGCTGGTCGCCAACGTGCTTACCCGCCGGATTCACCAACGCTGGCGCAAGCAGACCGAGCGGTATTTACACACCAAAAGCGAGGCTGACCGGCCCCGCCCGTTGATGATCACGATCGAAGAGGCGCACAAATTTCTCAATCCGCGCCTTGCCCGCCAGACGATCTTTGGCACGATCGCCCGCGAGATGCGCAAGTACAGCGTGACATTGCTGGTCGTTGACCAACGCCCCTCATCGATCGACAGCGAAGTGCTCAGCCAGCTCGGCACGCGGATCACTGCGCTGCTCAGCGATGAACAGGACATTGACGCGGTGTTTACCGGCGTTGGCGGCAGCGCGCGCCTACGGGCCGTGCTGGCCAATCTCGACACGCGCCAGCAGGCGCTGGTGTTGGGCCATGCGGTGCCGATGCCAGTGGTAGTGCAAACCCGCCCCTACGACGAACAATTTTATCGCTTTATCGAACAGCGCATGCGCCGCGCCAGCGATATGGTCACAGCTCAACAAGCGGTTGATGAATTGTTTCCCGATTAAGCGTGCGTGCAGCTCACGGCCCATCGGGAAATTGGCCGCTCCCGTTAACCAACTCACCCGGCGAATTGCTCGCGCGCGAGAGGGTGCTAAACTGCACGGTTTCGGTCAACGCATTGCCGTAGATGTCGGTAATACGCAACGTAAAGGGGCCAAGCTCGCCATTCGCGCAATTGCACTGCCGGATGAAGTAGTTATACGTGGTACGGGCCAATTCCACCCACTGGCCTTGGGGAGTGTGATACTCAAGCTTGGCGATCGGGTTGCGATGATTGCGCACCTGAAACGCCAACCACCACGGATTGCTGTCCGGTTTGAGGTGAACCTGCACCAGCCCGTTCAGCGGCGGGCTGATCACGCGCCACGTGATCGGCACGCGGCCCTATGCCTGCGGCGCAAGATCGAGATGATTCGGCCCGCAACCGGGGTTATCCGGGCACATATCAACAATCCGCACCACTATGCTCCCTTGCGGGCCGGAGACCTCGACATAGGCGCCGCAGTAATCGGCATTGCCATAATTAAGATAGCTGATCGCCGCCACCATTCGATCGCCGGGGATGGGGTCAAACAGACAGGCGCCGCTCCCGTCGGCTTCGAGGTAATAGGTCGCCTCGCCACTGAAAAGCGGATTCTGGGCTGGGCGCGCCACGAGCGGCACAAAGACGCGATACGGCGATTGGGCTGTCGCTGGTGACAACGCCAGCCAGAGCAGGGCAACCAGCAGCATCCAAAGATGATAGCGGCGCATCGCAAGCACCTCTCAGGGATTGTATAGCCGCAGGTGGTGCATCCTACTGCGCCACCCGGCGGGTTAGCCCTCGTTGACCAACTGTTCCAGCCGGTCAACATACGCCGCCATCACGGCAAAGGTGCGCTCGACCGGTTCAGGCGAGGCGAGATCAACCCCGGCCCGGCGCAGGGTATCGAGCGGGAAGCGCGAACCGCCGGCCTTGAGAAACTCGTTGATATAGCGTTCGGCAGCGCCGGCCTCGCCGGCAGTGATCGGCGCGGCGAGCGCATGCGCGCCGGCAATGCCGGTCGCATACTGGTAAACGTAGAAATTGGCGTAGAGATGGGTCGAGAACTGAGCCCACGTATTGCCGACCCGCGCGCGATCAACCACCACTTCGGCCCCATACCCTTCGGCAAAGAGATCAGCCATCAGCTCGTTGAAGATGGTGACGGTCAGCGGCTGACCACGCTCGGCGCGCTGGTGGATGGCCAACTCGAAGCGGGCCAGTGTCGGCATAATGAAAAAGTAGCGATGGAAATTCGCCATCGCTTCTTCGATCAGAGCAATCTGGGCATTGCGGTCAGTCAGGGTCTTGAACAGATAATCGCGCACCAGCGCCTGATTAAAATTGGAAGCCACTTCAGCGAGGAACAGGCCGTAGTTCGAGTAGATCACCGGCTGGGTGCGGCGCGTATAGTACGAGTGCATCGAGTGGCCCAATTCGTGGGCGAGCGTGCTAAGGCCGAAGATGTCGTCGTTGTACGACATCATAATAAACGGATGGGTGCCGGGAGCGCCGGTCGAAAACGCGCCGGCTCGCTTGCCGCGATTGGGGTAGACATCAACCCAGCGCTGTTCGCACAAACCGCGGCGCATAATCTGCACGTATTCGCTGCCCAACGGCGCCATACCTGCGCAAATCCAATCAATCGCCTGCTCGTATGGCACCACCAACGGCGTGGCAAGCGGCGCTTTGGTATCGTAAACGTGCAGCTCATCAACCGCTAAAGCAGCGCGGCGCACTCGCCAATAGCGATGCCACACTGGCAAATGACGCTCGAAGGTCGCAATCAAATTGTGGAAGACCTCCAGCGGAATAAAGTTCGGCTTGAGCGCACCTTCCAGCGCCGAAGCGTAACGGCGAGCGCGAGCAATAAACACATTCTGCTTGACGCCGGCGGCCAGACACTGCGCCATGGTATTTTCGACCGCGATATGGGCATCGGCATAGCCTTCCCAAGCGTTCTTGCGCAAGGTGCGGTCGGGATGGGTAATTAAGGCATTGATCGTGCCTTGGGTAATCTCGTGGGCTTCGCCGTTGCTATCATACGCCGGCGGGAAACGCAACTCAGCATTGGCCAACACGCCATGCACCGCACTCGCCGCGGCAAAGGGATCGCGCACTTGACCGAGCAACTCTTCCACCTCGGCGGAACGAACGTGCGGCGCGCGCGCGATCAGGCGCTCGAAGTAATGGCGATAGGTTGCCAGATGCTCATCTTGTTCAGCCCAAGCCAACAACTGATCGCCGCCGATCGCCAGCAACTCCGGTTCGCCAAAAGCCAGCGCCGCGCTCGCCCGCGCCTGCAAGCCGGTTGCCCGATCACGCATCGCGCTCGCCGCGCGGTCATTGGTATCAACCGTGTAAAACATCGTGGCAAAGACCGCGATCTGGCTGACATTGCGCATAATCGTCTCGCTCAAACCGAGAAAATCGGCAATCACGCGCGAGCCTTCACCTAACCGGCCCCGAAACTGGACAGCAGTGGCGATCAGCGCATCCGTCTCATCAATCGCTGCTTCCCACGCTGCCTGAGAAGGAAAGATACTGTACGGATCCCACTTATACTGATCCGGGATCTCGCTGCGTTCCCGCACTGTCTGCATTGCAATAGTCTCCTTCGGTACGATTGCGGTTCGCAAATATTATACTCTGTTCGATCAGGATGGCAGCAACTGGCGACACAAAGAGGGGAGAAGAGGAAGATGGCGGGGCTGGCGCGACTCGAACGCGCAACCATCGACTTAGAAGGTCGGTGCTCTATCCATTGAGCTACAGCCCCGCGCGTTCATTACTATACTGTAACCTCGCCAGTTCTGGCAAGAGGGAGGAAGGAAGGCGTGCAGGCCGCCTTCTCTCCTCCCCATCTAATTCGCGGCAATCTGCTCGAAACTGAGCTGATAGGTGCGCGCGGCCACATCACCCAACCGCGCCGGCCACTGCCCAGTGAGCGCTTGGGTAATTTTGCCGGCGTGCTCGTGACAATTCTCGATAAAGAGTGTGTAGCGTTGCTGAATGCCGGCGGCCACCGTACCGGCCAGATACAAACCGGGCACATTCGTCTCCATCGTCGCCGGATCGTAGACCGGCACCCGGTTTGGCCCCTGTAAAATCACGCCAGCTTGTTCGAGCAGGCTCTGATCGCCGCGAAAGCCGGTCGCCAGCAAAACAAAATCGGTCGGGCAGTAAAACTGCTCGGTGGTAGGATGGCCATCGGCATCGGTGCGAGCCAGCGTCACCCCGCCGGTATCAATCGCGACTGGTATCGTCTGGGGGAGAAAGCGGATCGTACCGGCCTCGACTTGGGCAGCAAAATCGGGCAACAGCCAATGCTTCACGCGATTGGCATCGAGCTGGGCCCGCCGGTACGACAACGTCACCTGCGCACCGGCCCGCCAGCAACGCAACGCCGCTTCGACCGCCGAATTCTTGCCGCCGACGATCAGCAACCGGCGGCGAAAATAGTCGTGGGGATCGCGAAAATAGTGACTGACGTGCGGCAAATCTTCACCGGGGATATTGAGGCGATGGGGAAAGTGCATATCGCCAATCGCCAGCACCACCCGGCGCGCGGAATAGCGGCGCGGCCCGCTGAGCGGCTGGGTGATGAGCGTGAACCCGTCGCGCTCGCGGTGTAATGCGCTGACCGGCTCGTAGCTCTGCACCCGCAGATCGAACAGCTCAACCACCGAGCGCAGGTACGCCAAATACTCTTCGCCGGTGATCCGCTGCTGATGGTTATTAGGAATGGGTACGCCGGCAATTGCCAGCCGCTCGGTGGTGCTGAAGAAATTGGTATTGCGCGGCCACCACGTCATCGTATAGCCAATCTGGCGCGCATCGAACTGGATGTAATCTACGCCGGCCTGCTTGAGACAGACAGCCAATTCGATCCCAATGGGGCCAGCGCCAACAATCGCCACCTCGTGCGTAGAAGTGAGCGGAATATCGTCGGTCATGAATCAACACCTCCAACGTGCATTGCTAACTCCATCTGTATCATATCCGCAAAAGACACAACCGTGCGCGCGCGTTAAGATGTGAACATTTGCGCGAATTTCTCTATTGACACAAACGTTCGAGTATGGTATGGTAAAGACAGAGTATGAGCGGGTACGTGCAAGGAAGAGGAGGTACTGCGATGCTGACCACAGCGGACATTCCACAGGCCGATATGCTTTGGGACGTGGCGCGCGTTGCGGAAGCGATTGCGCGCGGGCGAGTAACGGCAGAGGAGATCGGAAAATACATCGGCGCCAAGGGTCAGCGTCAAGGCCTCTACTACATGCAGGCAGCGCGGATCATTGGCTTGATCGAGATCGGCGAGCAGACCGAGACGGCGCAACTGACCAAGTTCGGGCTCGCGTTCACGCGCTACAACCGCGCCGACCAGCGCGCTGCCCTCCGCCGGCAACTCTTGCGGTACGAGCCTACCCGCTCGGTGATTGCCGCCCTCCGTGGCGCCCCCGAAGGTCTGACGCGCCATGATATTGCGCACATCCTCCAACAACTCGCCCCCTTAGCCGAATCAACTGCCCTGCGTCGGGCAGCCACTGTCACGGCATGGCTGACCGAAATCGGGTTAGCTGACTGGCGCGACGATCGGCTGTGTTACTGTGGGCCGGCCTTACCGGTCGCAGTGCCACAACCGCCGCGTAACGCGATGTCGTTTGCCAGCGGTATGTGAGGGGATAACGGTGTGAGGCGCTGCCCTCGCTTGTCATTGCGCGGGATCGGCAGACAGAACCGATGGACGCAGATGTGGCTGATGGCGTTGCGAGGCGCTGGTGTAGCCTCATCCCCGGTACTCTCCCACTGACGCGAGAGAGGGGAGCTGCGGCATACCGCTCCAATGGCGTTGCGAGGCGCCAGTTTGCCCTCCCCCCCAGCCCCTCTCCCACTGGCGCGGGAGAGGGGCGCTGTTACATTCGCTCCAGCAGTGCCGTACCTATGCACCGCGAGGCTCCCCCACTCCCACCGTACGGTGGGAGTGGGGGCTGGGGGGTGAGGGCCATATCAGCTCTCGCAGCGGGCTTCGTACCCCTAGCCCGGCCCTAAAGGGCCGGGTGCCTTGCTGTCCGCCCCTCAATGTCATTGCGAGGGCGCGTAGCGCCCGAAGCAAGCTCCCGCTTCAGCGCGAACCATACCTGTGCGGGTATCTTCCACCCCGCCTG
>NZ_DAOTWH010000077.1:0-29571 GCF_034435895.1 Chloroflexus sp. | reverse complement strand
GGCTTGGCGGGCCAACGCAGCTTGGGCCAACGCTTCATCAACCACGGCCCGGCTACTCGCCACGGCGCGGGGCCGCTCGGCTAGCTTGAGCAACGCCAGCCGTTGTGCCAGCATCTCCGGCGTCTGATCAGCGCCATGCCAGACCAACCGATCGCCATCGGCGCGGGCCGCGCAATGCCAGCGCACCCCTTCAGCGGTTGGTTCAACCCACGCCAAGCGGATCAGTCGTGGCCGCAAGCCAGAGGCGGTCTCGTCACAGCCATCGAGCAATGCCACCTCATCGATATAGCGGCGTCCCGCTGTGCGGCTGAGATGGATCACGACGTTGAAGTTGTCACAAATGTCTTCCAGCGCATTGGCACGCCGGCCCTCGTAGAGGTAGGCTCCCGGCATCGCGGCGCAGTCAGCCAACCGGCTCACGGCGCGCAAGGCGGTGCGCGCGTGAATCGTGGTGACTACCGCATGACCGCTGACGGCGACGGCCAAAATCGCACCGGCTTCGGCTGCGCGCGTCTCACCCGGCGCCACCAGCGAGGGCGTCTGGCGCAAGACTTCCCGCGCCGCTCGCCCAAACGCCAGCGGATCGAGGCTGGTCTGCACTAATTCGCGTGTCCACGCTGCATGGCGAACATTGATTTCAAGCGTGTTGTCTTCGATCGTGATCACGTGCGGTTCACCCGGCCATGAGTTGACGATCGCTTCTAAGAGCGCCGTCTTACCGCAGCCAGTCTCACCCGCGATCAAAAACGAGCAACGGGCGCGCACCAACAATTGCAGCAACGCGAACAAGGGTTCATCACACGCGCCGCGGCGCAGAATATCGGCCAGTGTCCACGCCGCGCGACGACCGCGCCGGATACAGATTAGCGCAGTGTCGTCAGGCGTACACGGCGGGATGGTCACGTGCATACGGGTGCCGTGCGCGAGCGGCAAGGTATCTTGCGGGCGGCTGCAGTCGAGCGGCACCGCTAGCCGCGACGCCAGCACCAAGGCGCGATCAAGCGCTTGTCGCGGCGAGCTAAAGCGTTCCGGCGCGAGGGTGAAGTCAGCCCCCTCTTCTTGCACCATAATGCGGTCGCCGATAATCTTGACCTCTTGGATCCGCTCATCATCGAGATAGGGTTGGGCTGGCCCCCAACCAATCGTATCGTGAAAGAGGCGGAGCAGGCTGGCATCATCGGTAGGCAAGCCGGCCAACGGCCCGCCGCGTTCGGTTTGGGTACCGATGGCAACCCGCAGCACGCGCAGCACCGCCGGGTCACGCTCGGCAGCCGGCGCTACTGGGTCGAGCAGATCGGGCGGTAGCTCGGCGAGCAGCAGATCGCGCGCCGCTTGCAACGCCGCCGCCGCCGGATCGACCGTTGCCTGCTGCTGCGGCATCAAATCGGCTAACCCACCCTCTTCCAGCACCGTAAGAGGACGGTACGCAGGATGCATGTATCTCCTCCATGACAGCTTATTCGTGTTTGGCTAACCAAGCCGCGCGGCTCAAGTCATTGCGAGGGCGGGTAGGCTCCCAGCAATGCTAAGCGCCTCCTGCCTGTAACAATCCCCGCCGAACATTCAAGAGCGGATAGAACGCACGAGCATAGATGTGGTTAATGTCATTGGGATGAGCCAGTTCACCCTCAAACCCTGCCCCTCTCCCGCGTTGCGGGAGAGGAGAGCGTAGGGCCAAGTGCTGAGGCATCTCACAACGACCAACAGTTGTGATCACTCAAATGTTCTGTCCGCCCCTCAAGCGAAAGCGAAAGGCATACCTGAAATGGATCGGCAAAACGGGCCATCAAGCGCATGAGCATCGTGTTGGCAACGTTGCGGTTAGCGGATTGCTTGACCGCAGCAGTGTTGCTCATCCCTTTACGTGCAATAACTACGGGGGTGCGCCTCGCACGATGCTAGGCATGCACGCCATATATCGCCAACCACGCTACTCCAGCGTTACGGCAACGCCGGCGCAGCAGCGCGCTGACCCAACATCTGTTCGCTCAACCGTGCCCACCAACCCACTCGCGGCAACGGCAAGCGTGGTTTCAGGCCGGCATGGGCGCACAACGACTCAACCACCTGATGGGTAGCGCGGGCAAACCGGCTTTGCGGGCCGAGATCGAGCATCGAGATGTAGCCATCGTGTTCATCGGCAAGACTAGCGAGTCGCGGTTCGCGCGGCAAGATGCCAAGGTTGCCGATCCGCGGGTAGCGGCGGGCAAAGAGATCAGCTACCATGCTGACTGTCACTGTCACCCCGCGCTCTGGCTCCATAAAGAGCAGTGAGCAGCGTTCGAGTCGCTCCGGGGCCAATTCGGTAAAGTGTTCGAGCATGTGACCAACACCCATACGCTCGCGGGCGCCGGGCGGGGTGGGCAAGACAACACTGCCGCCGGCTTGCAAGACATGAGTGGCATAAGGCCGGCGCAGATAGTCAGGGGGGGTGTCAATCAACACCACATCGTACCCTTCTAGCGCCACGATCCCCTGATACAGCCCTTGCCAATCGGGCAGGCGCAGATCATTCTCGGCCCGCGCTACCGCATGCGAACCGATCAGCAGGTCGATCCGGCCCCACCCTTGCTGATTGGCACGAGTGTGTTCAGGTTGAAAGATAAAGGGCTGGATGCCAGCCGGATTCCAATATGACGGCCCGCGCTGCACGAGATGGAGGTACGACGGGGCGCTAGCCGGGATGCGAAATGCCAGCACCAAACCGGGATTTGAGATGTCGCTATCCCACACCAGCACATCAAGCCCGCGCCGGCGCAGCCCTTCAGCCAACACGCAGGTCGCGAAGGTCTTGCCAATACCGCCCTTTGCGGCGCCGATCGCCACCACCGGCAGGCGCTGCGCGCCACTCCCGCGCCGCCGTCCAAGTTGCGCGCCGATCCAATCGGCCAGCGCCGCCGGATTACGTTCAGCAGTCGCCGGTAAACCGGCCGCCAGCGCATCGGGCAATGCTGCCCGCGCCGGGCCAGCCAACCCCAACATCACCCGCGTCCCCACCTGTTGGGCGCGAGCAGCCAGATCCCACAGATCGGCCAGCGGCGTCCCGCGACTATCATCAAGGAAGATGGCATCGGGCGGGCGCGCACCGGCCAGCAACCGCTGCACCTGATCGATCCGTGATGGCGCTAATACGGCCACGTCGCGCAACTGCTCAACTTCGGCCTGCAAGCCTTCGATCGCGCTAAAGATGATGAGTTCCATGGGGTTGCTCCTTTTGAGAATTGATAAACCGCAATCGTTACGGGCAGTTGGAGGGTCATAGCGCCGCTGTGGCCAAAGGCATAGCGCCGCTGTGGCCAAAGGCATAGCGCCGCTGTGCCGCTACAACCGGCCCGCTCCCCACCCGGCATTGACGTAGCCGGCCCGCGCTAACCGTTCGCTGGCGCGGTCGTAGCGAAAGAGCGGGTTGGTCGGGAAGGGATCGCCGCTCTGGCCTTGCGCCCCTTGCGGTAACACCTCTTCGACGGCCAGCACACCGCGCTTCCCGTTTGGAGTGCGCCCGATCAGCACCACCAGCAGATTCACCACATCAGAGGTAATCAGACCGCGCACAATCTGCGCTGCCGCTTGCCCAGCGCCGGTCGTCTCATGGGCCAAGCCAATCAACGCCATCCGCTCCAGATTGCGCAACGCACCTTGCACGGTCGCCGCGTGGATGGTGCCCAAGCCGGGGTGGCCAGTCGCGGCGGCTTGCAACATCGCCATTGCTTCGCCGCCGCGCACCTCGCCAACGATGATGTAGTTGGGCTTTTGGCGCAAGGCAAACGTGACTACCCGGCTGAAGCCGCCCGTTTCAGTCGGCGCTTCAATGTGCAAGCTGTTCGCGCTCCGCGGCAGTTCACCGCCATCTTCAATCACCACTAGTCGCATCCGCGCCCCGATTGCTTGGCTGAGGGCCGCCGCCAGCGTCGTCTTGCCACTACCCGTTGGCCCGGCAATCAACAGTGAAGCGCCTCCATTTAATGCCGCCAGCAACAAATCGCTCGCCTCGCGGCTGATTACATTGCTCTGCACCAGATCATCGAGCGTTGCCCAGCGTTCGGGCAATAGCCGGATCGAAAGGCTAGGGCCGGCTGGCGAGGCCCGCTGATTCGTGATCGCATAGCGCAAGCCATCCACCACGCCTTGGGCAAACGCTGGCACCTCAACAGCACCGCCTTGGCAGCGCTGCACCAATTGGCGTTGCGTCCACTCAATCCACGCCGGATGGACGATCACGCCGGTGTTGACCATCATGCCGCGTTGGACAACGAAGAAGGGCGAGTCGGGCGGGCCGTTGAAGAGAATGTCCGAGACCGCATGCTCCGGATCGCGCCAGATTTCGAGCGGGCCGTACCACGCCACCTCGTGCCAGCGGATCGCGCCATCAAAACCGAGCCGCGCGAAGGCTTCCGCTGGCGGCAAATGCCAGCAATCGCGCAAACGCCCGCTGCGCAGCAGCATGCGCAACTCGTCGGCGATAGCGGCGCTGGTGGTTGGTGAGGAAGCCGGCGTGTGCGTCAAAGTATCCCAACCGCTCTGCATCAGTGAAACTCCTTCCGTGGTTCTTGCCGGTTGCGGCAGCAGAGCTGCCGCAGTCCATAGCTATGGCACTCACGTGTGCAACGCCAGCGGCTACTTATCGGCTGCAGCGGGCGTAGCCGGCGCGGTCAATTCCCTCACCGTAAACTGGCCAATGTCAAGCCGTTCGAGCGCAGGCAAAATCGGTGCGTCGCTGCTGTAGCGTTCGCCCCACAGCGGCAGACCGGCGGCTTGCAAGGCCCAAATCGCATGCGACTGGTACGGAGTCAGTTCGAGGTAGGCCACCTGCGCTTCGGCATCGACATAGAGCACGCGCGCGCCACTGAGTAGGCGGCACGCATACGGACGCGGCGGCAAGGGCGATGCCGGCGGCTGCACCGTTGGCGCGCGGCCCTCGGCAGCGCTGCGCGTCTGATCGCATACATCGGGCGAACCGTTAGGATCGTTGAAGCCGATATTGACCCGATCGTGATGGGTGAGCGGGCCGATGGTTTCGGTGCTGAACGGCACCGGCACCATCCCCGCCGTCAAGGCCTCGCCATTCGGATAGATCGGCTGGGCCGGCGGGCGCTCCGTGATCATCGATGGTTGCAATAAATCGTTAGCGGCGAGATTGCGGGTCGCATACTGGCCAACCGCGAGCGATGGCGCACTGATTCCCGCCAGTTGGGCCGGACGGTGGCGCGGCAGCAGTACTACCGCCAGATCGTTGGCACTAATCTGCTGGCCATAGGGCACATCGCGCGCCAGAATGACGACCGGTTCGCTGCTCCCAGCTTCCAGAAAAGCCAGAACAGTGAACACCGCAGTGATAATCAAACCAAGACCGATCAGGATCGCCGGGAGCGGATTCGCGCGGCGACGGGTGAGCGCCTGATTGAGCGTGCCAAGAGCGGACATTCAAATTCTCCTTTCGATGCAAGTTACGGTTGGCCCAAACGATCGATGGTGTCAGCCGCGCGGATGCGAGGGCGCACTTCACCCAAGCCAAACAATCCGCGCAGGGTTGGTTGCAATTCGGCGCAGAGCAGCGGCGTTGCACTAGCTACCCCAGCACACGCGCCGCCTTGCGGTAAAACGGTCCAGCGCGCAGTAGCCGCCAGCGAAGCTGGATCCATCCCGGTCACCTGCGTCGCTTGCAAATTGGCGAGCAGAAATTGATGCGCTACTTCCACAATTGCCGTGCACGGACCAGAGGAGTGAATGGTCACTGCTTGGCACGCACGGTTGCCGCGCAGCGCTTGCCCATTGCGCGCTAAAGCGGCATACTCGATCTGCTGCACCGCCGAGCGGGTGGCCTGCTGAAGCGCATCTTCCATCACCGCCACCGCCAGCCAGAGATTGGCTAACTCAATCACCACCATCACAAAGAGCACCAACACCGGCAACATCAATGCCAGCAGCGGCAATGCTTGACCCAACCGGCGACCGTGCATGCGGGCCTCCTACTGCTGATCGCGCTCGGCAGCGCGAGTGGCGCGAGCGCGCACCACGATCTCGTCGCCAAAGGGCAACAGGGCGACCGGGGCCCACAGCGCGGCGCGGTACCGCACCTCAACGGTGATCGGGTCATACCGGCGGCACGGCTGACGCGGACACGAGATCACCACTTCACTGGCAGTTGGCTCAATCCCAAGGCTGCCAGCCAAAGCTTGGCGCGCCGCAGTTTCGGTAACGGTGCGATTGCCGCCGGTGAGCGCGGCCTGATGCGCCGCTGCGCGCGCCGCTTGGCTGACGGCGTAGTGGGTAAGCAGTATCTGGCCGACCGAGAAGAGACCGACGACCAAGGTCAACAAGATCGGCAAAGCTAGCGCCATCTCGATAAGGGTTTGGCCGCGCCGGTGAGCTTGTCGCATTACTCAAATCCTTTCGCTACATCTTGCCAAGACCGAGAATCGCGAACGCAGCAGTTGGGTGGATTGCACGACCCTCCTTTCCCTTCCCTACACACAGCTTGTCAAGAGCCTGCCTGCG
The DNA here is from genome assembly GCF_034435895.1 of Chloroflexus sp. Classification (GTDB taxonomy): domain Bacteria; phylum Chloroflexota; class Chloroflexia; order Chloroflexales; family Chloroflexaceae; genus Chloroflexus. The sequence continues at coordinate 23,076 of NZ_DAOTWH010000077.1, read as the reverse complement.
TGCTCATCACCATTGGGGGTGAACGGTTTCGTGAGCGCTTCGTTTTCATCGTGTGGGTTGATTGGCGGCAGACAGCGCCAGCGTTGCCTACCACAACGGATGGCCCATCAATTCCCCGGCGCAACAAGCGAGCGCGGCGCCAGCAAAGTGATCTCGATCTGACCGGTCACAAGCTGGCGGGCCGGATTAGGCAGCGGGGCCACCGGCACCGGCGGTAGCGGCACCCCGCCAATGCTGCCCGGCGCTTGATTGACAATCTGCACTTCCAGCTCGATCTGGATGGTGATCCGGGCATGATCAAGGACGTCAGCCGTGTAGAGGTAGACATCAGGGCGCATCGATGGCGCCGGCGGACGGCTCCAGTAGAGATGGAGCTGATCATCGAGATCGCGTTCGCGCAGCACGCTGGCGCTAAGCTGATCACGGCTCTGGCCACCAAGATAGCGATAGATGCAGCCGGTCAGCAGTTGGGGGGTGAGCAGCGGACGCGCTCCCGGACGGCAACCGGCCATTCCGCGACTATCGGCGGCACGTGGGTCGAAGCGTTGCCCACCTACTGCCACCTCGGCCACACTCCAACCCACGACGCGTGCTTGGTAGGCATACGGCCACGGTAACGGCTCATCAACAAAGGTCAAGTTAGCCAGTTGCGGGGTCAGATCAAGCACTTCACCCACCGGCCACGCAATCGCTGCGCCATTCGAGAGGTAAATGCCATTCGTCTGGTTCGCGTCATTCGTCGCCGGGTCAAGCTTCGAGCGAATCGCCACCCGCAAATCACCACTTGCTGCGCCGATGGTAGATGGCGGCGGCGCCACATTAATCGTAAGCGAGGCGATGTTATCAACCGGATCATCCGCCGGCGTGCTGGTCGAGATGCGAACCATCGCCGGCAAGACCGCACCGGCAGGCACGCTCGTCTGCACCACAACCTCGATAGTATCGGCAGCTTGCGGGTTCAGCGTCCCTAGATCCCAGCGCAACCGGCGATCGATTTGGCTCGTAGGCAAACGGCTAGCCCCGACCAGTTGCACATCAGCCGGCAGCTCCAGTTCAAGCGTCGTATTAGCAGCGGCGCGAGTCTGGGCAGGCCGGCGGCGATACAGGTTGCCGTAGTCAATCGTGTAGGCAAACACGCTGCCCTGCCCAACAATGCTGGCAGGCGCGCGCAACTGCACGAATGGGTTGGGGCGTACAATCGCTACTGTGGTGTTAGACGTGTTATCTGCTTGGTACGCAGGTAATTCGGGGGTCGTCGTCGCAATCGTGGCCTGCGCTGCCAGTTGATCAACTGCGATCGTCGCCGGCAGCGTGAGACCAATGCGCAGCTCGCCGCTTGCTGTTGGCAGCAAATCACCGAGGTCACAAGCTAACTGGCTGCCATTGGACTGGCACATCGACGGCAATGTGGTGATCGTCGCTGCTCCCGGCGCATCAACCGTAACTGTCACAGCACGGGCCAGCCCATTGCCAAGATTGCGATAGCCAACCACCAACTCGACCGCTTCACCCGCAGGGGCTGGCGCCGGCACGAAGGCGAGACTGACGGCCGGGTTGGGACGCACATGGGCCGTGCTCGCCGTCGCCGTATTGTCCACCGGCGAGTCACCGGCGGTCGTGGTCGTGACGGTGGCCCGGTTATCGAGCCGGTCGACTGCAGTGGGTCGCGGTTTCGTCTGCACGCTGACAATAACTTCTTCGTTCGGCGCAATGCTGCTGATCGTGCAGCGGAAGGTATGCTGCGCCCCTTCATAGCGGCATGTTCCCGCCGGTGCGCGCAGGATGCTGGTAAAATCCACCTGCGCCGGCAGGGGATCGGCAATCGTCACATTGGCCGCTGGTGCGCTGCCACGATTCACCACCCGCAGGGTGTAAAACAGCGCATCACCGCTGAGCACCGCCGCCGGCGCTTCTTTGCTGATGTTGAGTTCAGCGCGTGTTAAGTGCGTCTGTTGGCTGGCGCTATTATTGGCCGGATTGGAGTCAGACGGATTAGAGCTAATCGTTGCGGTAGCGGTCACGGTTTGGCTCAAACTGGCGCCAATCGCAGCCGGCGCGCGCACGCGCACCGCAATTGCACCGGCGGCGTTTGGCTCAAGCCGCGCAAACTGCCAGATCAACGTCGCACCGCTCTGGTTAGGCGCACGGCTGGCGCTGAGAAAGGTTGCTCCAGATGGCAGGCCCATCCGCACCGCAACATTGGTTGCGGCAACGTTACCAGTGTTGCGGTAGGTTACGGTGTAAACCAACTCATCGCCGACGACCGCTTGAGCCGTCCCACTCAGCACAATGCTGAGATCGGTTTGGGGCTGGCTGACCAAACCAACATCAATATCAGACCGGATGGAGCCATAGCCTAAAACAATCACTGCACTCGCGCCCGTCTGTTCATCGACATCGCTATCACGCAGAGCATTGCCGCCACGACCAAACGGCGCAAAGGCAAACCCTTGCGCGCCTGTTACGACCACCCGATACTGGCCGGGTTCGAGATTAGCGAAGGTATAGCGCCCTTGGCCATCGCTCACCGCCACCCGTGGGTAAGCGTTTATCGCCGGCGCCGAACTAGGCAAGCGTTCGAGCCGCAGCGACACGCCGGCGACACCGGGCTCGTCATTGTCTTGCACGCCATTGCGATTGAGATCGTGCCACACTCGATCACCGATCGTCGCTGGTTGAAATTGGCGGGTCAGGCCAATATCAACGTCACGAACCGTCGCTTCGCGCAATGGCAAGGGCAACGTGGCGCCGGTCACGCCATTGCCAGCATGCCGGCCAGCAAACTCAACCACGCCAAAGACGGGATGGGCATCGCTATCGCGACTGTCATCGGCACCGGCATTCACCGGCGCGTAGACCATACCGGCTAACGGGCGGCCAGCGGTAAATTCGCTGAGCGCCACGCGCAGGTGCAGCGCGCGATTGGGCGGCACAGCAACGGTATAGCTGCCATCAGCCGCAGTTACCACCTGCCCCAATATCGTCAATCGCGCGGGATCAACTACTTCAAGACGCATCCCGCCCAGCAGCGCTTCACCCGCCTCGCGCACGCCATTGCCGTTCACATCATGCCAAAGCCGGCCACGAATAAAGGCATAGGTGCAGAGTAGTTCGAGATCGCCGAGGCCGGGCGCTTTACTCGTACCCGACGGAATCAGCGTAAGCGAAGCTTGCCGATTTCGTTCAGGCAGATGGTAAATCCCAAGACCAGACGCTCCAGCGCCAAAGAGACTTGTAGTGACTATGAGTTCTCCTGATGGTGCAGGTATACTCACAATACCACCCATGTGATTTTCCACATGAGGAGGCGGAGCGCCGTCAAAAAAAACTCGGTTGTCGTTAACCCAATCAGTAGTATGGGCGCGAAATAAGAAGTTCGGATCAGTCTCTTTCACATGATCATAGGGCCGATTGTTGAGTTCAAGCTGCCACTGATTGTTGGTGAGACGATAACTGAGCGTGTCACCTTGACTGATCGCAACAAATTGCCCCGCTGGTGGATTATTGAAAAACGCAATATCTCCAGTCCGATCACGAAAACCGAGCCGCATCGCTTGCCCATCAGGACTAAACTCTATATCAACTAAAAGTGGTTGCGGATAATAGATTTGGCTACTGCTGCGAATCGGCAACATGCGCGAAAAGTTATCACTCCATGGGTACCATCCTTGGAAAGTCGTATTAGGATAAAGTTGCTTAAGCGTTTGGGCGAACCAAGTTCCAAGCAAACGACTGTTGAGATCTGCGGATGCGAGTGACTGGCTCAGAACTCGGCGCCATGTGCCAGTATTGACCTGCCACTCTAAAACATGCGCGGCTGGCAAAGCCACATCAGTAATACCTACGAATAATCGTGGCGATTCGTCTTGCTGTAGAAGAGGCGCAAATTCGAGCGCAAAGGGGCGAAGATCTCTTTGGGTTGGAATATTAGCGGTGATGGCTTGCAACGAAATCGCAATCGGATCCAGTCGTACAGGTCTCGCCTGTGAAATATCGTAGCGCTCGATCCGGCGCGCAGCGAGATTTACAATGTATAACGTCGTGCCATCAGGACTAATCTCCATATCGCCTAAACCAGTCTTTCCCACATCGCTCAGAATGCCATTGTCAGCCGAATCATCATTCGATCGATCATTACCCATGTCAGGAACGGTAAACGATGTGTGCCATTGTCCATCATCAAATCGGTACTCGTACACTCCTCCCGGCCCTAACGGGCCAAAACTAGTAAAGCGACGGGTAAATGCTGCTGCAAACACACGTCGCACACCACTAATTGACCCATCATCGTAGGCAAGACCATACACCGATCCGATCCCGCTGTTGTTAGCAATCCGATTTTTTATTCCGCCAGTCTTTGTCCCAATTGGAGCTAGCGCTTGTTTCACCCCGCTCAACGTCACGCGCACCAGCGCCGGGTCATTGGCCGGCACCGGCGAAAAGATAGTATCGGCAAAACACGTGGTCGCTAAGGAAACATCGCCGTCTAAACAGGCTACAGCGCTGGCAAAACCGGCATTGCCACTCTGAGCGCGCACCGTCGTCAACGGTGAAGGCGGCAAGAGCGAGCAAAGAACAACCACGACCAGCACGATCAACCAATACCCAAGTTGAGATGTATGGTTGGAAGGATACATAACACCTCCAGCGTTCGTTTTGCGCATGCACTCACCCATGGCGACGCTCAGAGAGCGTCACCACGTGAGTGCTTGGCGAGGAACGAGAGAAAACTGCTTAACGCACAGCGAGAGGAATGTACACGGTATACGTTATGTCGGGTACAGTGAAGGCTACCGGCTCAATCTCCTGACCGTTGCCAGCGCGGTCAAAGAGTTTCAGATGCACCGCTGCTGCATCATTTGGGATAGCGCCCAATGACACGCTAAGTTGGAATGGCGAACCACTGGCGGTCGTTACACCATTGCCTTCGCTTTGCACCTCGTGCGCACCCAGTACGTGATACACCGGCTGGCCGATGGAAACGCCATACCGGTTAACGAATCGCCATTCAATCGCCCACGGCAACGGCGCATAAACATCCAGAAACTGGCCAGAGATAGTAAGCTGACTGATCTGTTCACCTCTTTCCACACGAGTGATTGTCTGCGTTACCATAGGCGGTGTTACATCACGTACCAACGGCAACTCTAGGTATCCTATATTGGACAACCCATCGTATGCGATGAAATAGAGCACCATTCCACCCTCTTTGGCGAGCAGTGGGTACTCATCATAGCGCGCTGACTGTGCAATTGAAATGATGGGGAGATCATACAACACCTCATCATCAATCGAAAACACGCCAAGACGTAGACCAGTGCAATCATTATTATCAATCATTTGCACCATTATTGTATCTTGATTTGTGTAGCCGGTCATTGCATATTCCGGCCAGCGCACATTGACAATCATGTCAACGGCGCGATCGATTGTTAATGGTGCGCTCAGCAATGTGGTATTGCCATCGACATCACGCAGCTCAGCGTAGAACGTGTGATGTTGGCACAATGGATTGGATGTCTCTGGTGGGCCCGGCACATACGCAAAGGCAAATCCTTGAAAGACAAGTAGTGGTTCCCATGCACTATCATCAACTGGCGGTTGATTCCAACGCCAGCGCAACTCGCTGGTGGTAGGCGGCAGTTGCCAGAAATCGACCAGCACTTGACCGATCCGATCAATGTAATTGCTCAATTGCAGTTGGGGCCGGTCTGATTGCGCGATGGCTGCTGGAATAAGCGCTAACCGTACCCAGATCACGGCAGTGATGGCGATCAGCACAATTCGACGACGATAGCTGCGTTGCATAGAGATCAATACCCTTCCGTTACCGAGTCAACACATACCGCACGACATCACGGCCCAAGGCCATTCCCTGCATACCATCCATCATCCAATGCACGCCACCAATAATGCGTGAGCGAGTAGCATCAGCGGCGCGCTCGACGAGCAAGTCTTTATGGTGTGGGAAGGTGACCATCAGCAGATTGGCTGCCGCCGAACTAAAAGCAGCATGGCCCGATGGGTACGAAGGGTGAGGCGGGGTGGGCAAGACCGGTTGCCACGCCGGTTCCACCTCTGCCATCCATTGTTCGGGGCGCTGGAAGCCGTACAGGTATTTGTTGTACCAGCACGCTACGGCAGCGTCGTGCATGGCAACGCCGAGATGCGCAAGGAGCGACGCCGTCTGCATTTCATCGAGCTTGTTGACCAGCGCCATCGTAATCGCTGTCTCAAACCAGAGACCAGCAGGAGTGACGGTGCCCACATCGGCGTGCCAATACCACGCCAGTTCGCGATATTCATCGGTCAGCACCTGCTGCCCCGCCCGAAAGGCGATGCGTTCGCGCTCCATCTCTTCACTGTCCCAGGCTGGCGGCGGCGGTAACACAATGGCATCGCCGGCGGGCAAGGCTATAGTCTTGACCGTGCCCCAATGAGGATCAAGCGGGAGTTGTTTCGTGTTCCATCCACCACTAGCCGGCAAAACAATCTCGCGCACCGCATCGCTGCCGTCCTGCTGCGCCCACGCGACCACCTCGTGGCCCACCGCTTGCCCAATCTGGAAGCTGCGCGCGAGCTGCTCCGGCGGAACCGGATCGCGCAGCCATAGCCCATGCCAGCGCGATACGTAAACATACCCCTCAATGATCTCGTTGTGTTGGGGATGAAGATAGCGCAATACCGGCCACATCGCGCCGGCTAGCAGGGCAGGGTTATCAACCGGCTGCTCCTGTGCGGCTTCCCGCCCGATCAGTAACGCATCGTTGAGCGCGGCCGATACGAGCATCAATTCACGAGCAGCCCGAGTAGGCGGCAGCCCATCACGAGCAATGAACTTGAGGGTGGTCTTGAGCCATTCGACGGCAAATTTGTGCGCCGTGTTGGTTGGCGGCGCCGGCGGCAAGTCGGCAAACTCTGCGTTTGCGGCGGCAGCCAATACCGCACTCGAATCGGTCACTAACCAGAGCCGTGGCTGCAATGGGCTAACCAGCCTGCCACTCGCCACAGGGGCTTGGGTAGGCGCCGGCACGGGCCGGGATGGTTCAGGGGCACTGGCCATCGGCGCAGCGCAGGCGGTCAGGACGAAGAGTAAGACGAACAGGTGGACGAATCGCATGCGACACCTCAGCGGTATAAAAAAAGTGTGCTCATATATGAAACCGCGCGAGATGCCAAAAGGATTCGCAGAAATTTTGAGCAATTTTTGAATCACGCTGTGGTGACTCACCCTGCGGTGGACGAGCAGCATTTGGCGGCTCAGCGCAGATGGCGTTGCGCGCGCCAGAGGGTTATCGTCTGCGCACTGTTGCAACAGCGCCATTGCCGATTGAGAAGACCCAAAAGCCCCTCGCTCAATTGATGAGCGAGGGGCTTATCAGCGTACACGCTGCGGCAAGGGTTACGAGGCGCTTTCCACGAGCGGCAACTGGCGCGCTTCACCGGCGAGCAGCGTCTGCGCCGCTGCTGCCACAAAGCCATAGAAGAGCGGATGCGGCTTGCCCGGACGGGACTGGAATTCGGGGTGGAACTGGCTGGCCACGTACCATGGATGGTCACGCAGTTCGATAATTTCAACCAGCCGCTTGTCGGGCGAGACGCCGCTGATCACCAACCCAGCCGCCTCTAAGATGGCGCGGTAGCGGTTGTTAAACTCAAAGCGATGGCGGTGGCGTTCTTCCACCCGATCACAGCCATACGCGGCATGGGCGCGCGTGCCCGGCACGAGATCGCAGGGATAGAGACCAAGCCGCATCGTACCGCCCTTTTCGGTAATATCGCGCTGATCGGGCATCAGATCGATCACGGGATGGGCGGTCTGCGGGTTGAATTCGGTGCTGTTGGCATCGTGGGTACCGAGCACGTGGCGGGCAAACGCAATAGTTGCGCACTGCATGCCCAAACACAAGCCAAGGTACGGGATACCATTCACCCGCGCGTAGTCGGCGGCGGCAATCTTGCCTTCGATCCCGCGCTCGCCAAACCCGCCGGGCACAAGAATGCCATAGACGCCTGACAATAAACGGGCAGGCCCTTCGCGCTCGACATCTTCAGCAGCCACCCAGCAAATATCTACGTCGATCGACTGCTCAAGCCCAGCGTGATGCAAAGCTTCGACCACGCTGATATAAGCGTCGTGCAATTCGACATACTTGCCCACCAAGGCAATCGGCAACCGGCGCTTCTCTTGCCTGATGCGCGCCACCAGCGCCCGCCATTCGTCAAGATCGGGAGCCGCCGCCGGCAATCCCAACCGTTCGACGAGATACTCGCCCAACCCCATATCTTCGAGCACCAACGGCACTTCGTAGATCGAATCGACGGTTGGCACCGGGATCACCGCGCGCACATCAACATCGGCGAAAAAGGCGATCTTCTCGCGAATATCGTCGTCGATCGGGCGATCGGCCCGGCAAAGAATGACATCGGCGCTGATGCCCACATTCCGCAGCGCCATCACCGAATGCTGGGTCGGCTTGGTCTTCAGCTCGCCGGTGCTGATGTGGGGCAACAATGTCACGTGAATGTAGAGAATATTGTCGCGCCCAACGTCCTTACGCATCTGGCGGATGGCCTCAAGGAAAGGCAGGCTTTCGATATCGCCAACAGTGCCGCCAATTTCGACAATGACCACATCGGCTTGACTGCTGCGGGCCAACGCGCCGATGCGCGCCTTGATCTCATTGGTGATATGCGGAATCACCTGAATCGTGCCACCCAGATAATCGCCGCGCCGCTCTTTGGCGATGACCGCCGAATAGATCTGACCGGTGGTGACATTGCTCAACCGGCTCAGATTGACATCAATAAAGCGCTCGTAGTGGCCGAGGTCAAGGTCTGTCTCAGCGCCATCAGCCGTCACAAACACCTCACCGTGCTGGTACGGCGACATGGTACCGGGATCGACGTTGAGGTAGGGGTCGAGCTTCATAACCGAGACGGTAAAGCCGCGGCTCTTGAGCAAGCGGCCAATCGAAGCTACGCCAATCCCCTTGCCAACCGAAGAGACCACCCCGCCAGTCACAAAAATGTACTTCGTCATAGAGGACTACTCCCTGCATAAAGATTTGTGGGTCGGCCAACCTTCGGTTGAACCGACCCACGCTGGCGCTCGCTTGCACTGTGCCAAAGCGGATTGCATGCCACACAATCGCTGTTTACCGGATGATCATTCGTACTATGATGAGCGGCATCTGTCTGCCGTACGTTTGCACTTCGACTTTTCAGTATACCACATGTAAGACGCATGAATGGTCAACTATGAGCCGGGCGCAGGATGACGATCCGGGTCTGTTCCTCATCGGTGGGCAAGGCATTCGCATTAATCACCAGCTTATCTTCGGGGGTATATTCTTTCATCCCCATTTCGCTCACAAACTTTTCGAGCGGCGCTAGCGGCGGATCGAAATCGATCTGCCCCATCGCGTAATGCATTGGGATCACAAAACGAGGTTCGATCTGGCTGATCACATTGCTGGCTGTCGCCGGCCCAATCGTCTCACCGCCTCCTACCGGCACAAGCAGCACATCAACGTTCGAGCCAATCTCTTCGAGCTGGCCCGTCGTCAATTCATGGCCAAGATCGCCAAGATGGCAGAAGACCAGATCATCGAGATGGATGATATACACGGTATTGAAGCCGCGTTCAGCGCCTTTCACCATATCATGGAAGGTGCGCACGCCAGTAATCAGCACCCCGCCAATCTCATACTCGCCGGGGCCATCAACCACAAAGACGCGATCGCGCAACGGGCGCACCGCAGCTACATTGTCGTGGTCAGGATGGTGATGGCTAACGGTGACGATCGTCGCGGTTGGCCGGCCGAGATCGAAACCGATTGAGCGATGGTAGGGATCGCAGACAATAGTGCCATCGCGACCGCGCAGACGAAAACAGGCATGACCAAGATATTGCACTTCAGCCATAATGAAATCCTTAGCTTGTTAGGCTATGGTGCCGAGCGATGAACAGCGGCGCGCTCATTGCTTGGATATGGAAACGGCATTTGCCGCACACAACGCCCGCTGCCGTACTCACCATCATACCCGGCAAGCGGGTGTCTGTCCAATAGCGTAGATAGCGTTTTGGGAAGGCGATCCGCCGTTGTCACCCATTTCCCTTCCCCATTCTCTCGCCTGTAAGCGAAAGAAGAGCGACTCTGCACATCCTCATGGCCGAAACGGATGCGACCACAACCGAATTCACCAGAAGACGCTATCCATAGACAGGGTATGACGGTTCGCCAAACACCATCGCGACACGAGACGCTGCTGTTGCGGGCAACCCACGCTTCGTTGCTACCCCCACAGGCGGGCCACCCGTGCTCCGTTACGCCGCTGGCGAATCGTCTACCCGTGTTTCGTTGCTACCTGCGGATCGTCGTGTTTGTGCCAGACTACATCACACCTTGCGAAACTATCTTGGTCTATGCTACCGTTACGACATTGATCATCGGCCATCTTACCAATCTGGCCCATCCGCCCCCGGATGCAATTCACGCCAAAGGCGAGCAAGAATGGGCCGGATCAGATCGGCAGCAAATCCGCGACGCAGCAGATACCCGCCGAACCGGCGTTGAAATGCGGCCCAATCGGCAACCCTCGCATAGCGCGGCAACACCGCGCGCGCGACCGCTTCGGCCCGTTCACGTTCGCTCATGCCATCATCTTCCGCCGCCAATGCTTCATCAATAATCGCCGGCGCAATCCCCTTGTGGCGCAATTCGGCCCGCAAGGCGCGATCGCTGCGGGGGAGCAAGGCGCGCCGGTTGGCGACCCAGCGACGGGCAAAATCGGCGTCATTCAGCAGACCCAATTCGTGCAACCGGGCAATCACGCGCACGCACGTCGCCTCATCAAACCCTTTGCGCTGCAAATACCGCCGCATTTCGGCAGTCGAACGCGGTCGTCGCTCAAGCTGCTGTAACGCTTTCTGCAACGCCTGATCGGCCTGCTCGCTGGCAACGAGGCATTCCCACGCCGCCTCATCAAGCTGCACGCCGACCGCCAAACGCTCGCGCACCAATGTATTGAGGCTAATGCCCAACGCAAACTCACCGTCAATAAAGACATTGACGCGCTGCGGATCGTTGCTTTGCTGGCGCAGAGCGGTAATTGTACCGGCAGGCATAGTACTCGTCTCAACACTACGCGCGGAGGAGTGGCTGACGTTGGCTAACTGGCTCAGACCGTCATTCTTACGTTTGCGCCCTGCTTACGAGGTTCAAGGGCAGACAGAACGCATGAGCGCAGATGTGATTGATGGCGTTGAGATGCGCTGGTTTGCCCTCACCCCTAGTCCCGCTCCCACTGGTGCAGGTTCAAGGGCAGACAGACCATCTGATCCGGCACCCAGCCTAGAAGGGCCGGGCTTGGGGTACGAAGCCCGCTGCGCGGGCTGACGACCCTCACCCCCAACCCCTCAACCCACTGGCGCGGGCAAGGGGAGCGCAGCACCAAACTTTACGGCATTGCACAGCGTTCAACGGTGATGATCGACTACACGTTCTGCTAGTCCCTCAAGCTTGCAGGGCGAAGGGTACGGCGACGTTATTGCACGAGTGATCACCCGCGACAACACCATCCAGAACGCCTGCCGCGCACGCTGCCCCCGGCGCACCCCGGAACCGGCGGCATGGCATGAGCCAACACATTGGTGCTGCCAGCTCGCGCCGGCAGCACCCGGCAGTACACAACGCAGGCGTCATTCTTCAAAGATACCGTCATCGTCGCCGACATCGGCGCTCGGCGCGATCACCGACGGATTGGTCAACGCTTGCGCTTTGATCAAGCGTTCGATCTCGTCGGTCAGGGCCGGATTGTTCTTGAGGAACTCGCGCACGTTTTCGCGCCCTTGGCCGAGCCGATCTTCGCCGAGATAGAACCACGCGCCGCTCTTGCGGATGATGCCCAACTCGGTGCCGATGTCGATGATATTGCCTTCGCGCGAGATGCCCTCGTTGGCCAGAATATCGAATTCGGCCTGCCGGAAGGGCGGCGCGACCTTGTTCTTGATCACCTTCACCCGCACCCGCGAACCGATCGCCTCTTGCCCTTGCTTGAGCGTCTCGATCCGCCGGATATCAAGCCGCACCGAGGCGTAGAACTTGAGCGCCTGCCCGCCGGTGGTGGTTTCCGGCGAACCGAACATCACGCCGATCTTCATGCGCAACTGGTTAATGAAGATGACGACCGTGCGGCTCTTGCTAATCGCGCCGGACAACTTACGCAGCGCTTGGCTCATCAGGCGGGCTTGCATGCCGGGCATCGAATCGCCCATATCGCCTTCGATTTCGGCTCGCGGCACCAAAGCGGCGACCGAGTCGATGACGATCACGTCGATCGCATTCGAGCGCACCAGCATTTCGCAGATCTCAAGCGCCTGCTCGCCGGTGTCGGGCTGAGATACCAGCAGGTCATTGGTATTGACGCCGCACCGCGCCGCGTAGACGGGGTCAAAGGCGTGTTCGGCGTCGATAAAGGCGCAGACGCCACCCATCTTCTGCGCTTCGGCGATGATGTGTTGGGCCAGCGTGGTTTTACCGCTGCTCTCAGGGCCGAAAATCTCGATCACGCGCCCGCGCGGTACGCCGCCAATGCCCAGCGCAATGTCGAGGGCAATCGAACCGGTGGGAATGGCTTCGATGGCCAGCCGGTTTCCCACCTCGCCCATCTTCATGATGGAGCCTTTGCCAAACTTGCGATCGATCTGCGACATCGCCGCCGCGAGCGCTTTTTCTTTCTCCGGGGTGATTGCCATCGCGGGCGCTCCTCCATTATTCGTACCCACTCGTATGCTCCTCTTGCTACTCTACTCGATGGGGAGGGCGCTGTCAACGCCGTTACCTACCCCGTACATATGTGCTATAATAGCACAAGTGTACGACTATGACAAGAGGGGTGCGCTACTTTTTTTCCCCCCTATTAGTATACTGCTGCAAACAGCGAAACGATGCGCAGATGGCGGATCATTCGTCGAAATTGCTCAGCTACCGGCTATCTGCCATGTGCGACGAGTAGCGGGCAAGCTGTGCGCTGCATGCTCGCAGGAAGTGGGTTGTCAGGCAAATGCCGGCTCGTTCTACATACTCGCTGGGATTGGTGCGTGAGCCGCTTCGCTGCGCTCTCGCTGCCAAGATGCTTGCTGCGGTATGGGCAACCAAACGCGGTTTGCAGTTATTTGGGCAATGTTACAACGTACTTTGTTTTTCACTGAATCTGCTCGGCAACTATGGTATAGTGCAGATAGCCGTATCCACTGTCGCCAGAGGTGAAGACGATGGTCAAACGCATTCCGCCCGGCCCCGGCCAAGAATCGGTCTGGGACTATCCGCGCCCGCCACGGCTCGAACCGACCTCGCGCCGGATCCGGGTAATCTTGGCCGGGATCACGCTGGTCGATAGCCGGCGCGCGATTCGGGTGCTTGAAACCAGCCATCCGCCGGTCTACTATGTGCCGCCCGCTGATGTGCAGATGGCCTTCCTGCACCCCAATCTGGCCCGATCGTTTTGCGAATTCAAGGGCATCGCCACTTATTACGATGTGGTGGTTGGCGAGCGCAGCGCAATGCAAGCGGCGTGGTCGTACCTTGACCCCACGCCTGATTTCGCGCCCATCCGCGGGTATCTCGCCTTCTACGCCGGCCCGATGGATGCCTGCTATGTCGATGATGAACTGGTGACTCCGCAACCGGGCGGATTTTACGGCGGCTGGATTACCAGCGATATTGTCGGGCCGTTTAAGGGCGGTCCCGGCACGTGGGGTTGGTAGGGTTGTTGCACCCTCGCCCCCAGCCCCGCTCTCACCGGCGCGGGAGAGGGGAGCAGAGAGCCGGGCGGTGAGACATCGCCCAGCGATCATATGGGTGGGTGCAACTACATGTTCTGTGCGCTCCTCAACAGCTATGGCCGGCGAGGCATTGCGGCAGTGCGACTGCCGCACTCCAGATAGGCGCTGGCACGGGAGAAGAGGCGGACAGGCCATCTGTCCGGTACTATGGTTACGAAGGCCACTGCGCGGGCTGATGCCCCACCCCTTGCCCCTCCCCCGGCGGGGGAGGGGTGATGGGGAGCGCAGCACGGGGCTTTACGGCATTGCACTGCGATCAACGGGTGGGTGTGACTGCATGTTTTGTCCGCACCGCAACGGCTATGGCCGGAGAGGTATTGTGGTAGTGGGACTGCCGCAAGCCATATAGGCGCTGGCCCAATGCTAACGCGGCAGTGGGACTGCCGCACACTATAGATTAGGTCTGGACCCCGTTCGTAGGAGGTAGCATCCGCTGAGAGCCGCATTTTGAAGCGAAAGGACGAACCGATGAATCAATCAGACGAGCGACTGCACGTGTTGCAGATGGCCCGATCTGAGGTGTTGGCCGGGCGGATGAGTCGCCGTGCGTTTTTGCGCCTTGGGTTGGCGCTGGGGTTATCAGCCGGCGCAACGGCGCTGGCAGCCTGCAGCGGCACGGCGCCAGCGCCTGCACCCACCGCCACCCCAGCTCCTGCTGGCGGCGGCCCTAGCGGGAAGTTGCGTGTGGCGAGCGAAATTCCGGTGCAGCTTGACCCGGCCTTCGCTTCGGCAGACGCCGAAATCCTCATTCTCAACCACGTGTACGACTATCTGGTTGACATTGACACCGGCAATAACGTGATTCCGCGCCTTGCCCGCGAATGGACGATTAGTGACGATGGTTTGCGTTACCGGCTGGCGCTCGCCAGCGGCATCTCTTTCCACGATGGCAGACCCCTCGCCGCCGCTGATGTGGTGTGGACATTCAATCGCTTGCGCGATCCTGCGCTACAATTGCCGACTGCTGACCTCTACGCCAATATCGCCGAGATTGCCGCCGACGGCGATAATGCTGTCGTCTTCACACTATCCGCGCCCAATCCATTTTTCCTCTACGATCTGTCCGATAATCACGCCTTGATCCTCCGGGCCGGCACGACGAATCCGGCCACTAGCTTCAACGGCACCGGCCCCTTCAAAGTAGTGGAATATCGCACCGAGAACCGGATCGATCTCGCGGCGAATCCGGCCTATTTCCAAACCAGCAAGCCGGCAGTCGCCAACCTTGAGATTATCTTTTTTGCCGATCAGGCGGCGGCGGTTGATGCGCTGCGCGGCGGGCAGGTCGATCTCGTGTTGCGCATGCCAACGCCGCTGTTCCAAACCTTGCAACAAACCGCGGGAATTGTAGCCGTGCAGACGCCGACCAACGGCTTTGATCTGGTGCGGTTGCGCGCCGACCGGGAGCCGGGCAACAAACCTGAGGTGATCCGCGCACTCAAGCTGGCTACCGACCGCCAAGCGATCTTCCGTCAAGTGAAAGCCGGTTTGGGTGCGGTGGGCCGCGACAGCCCGATTGGGCCACTCTTCAGCGCCTACTACTCCGAAGAGACGCCGCTCCCGGCGCGCGATCCGGCGGCAGCGCGCGCGTTGCTGGCGAGTGCAGGTTATCCTGACGGGCTGAAACTCGATCTGCACGTGCCCGATTCGGGCGATCGGCCCGATTTGGCAGTGGTGTTGAAAGAGCAGTGGGCCGAAGCCGGGATCGACATTAATGTGATCGTCGAGCCAGAGAGCGTTTACTACGGCGACAACGGCTGGCTAGAGGTTGATCTGGGCATCACCGGTTGGGGTTCGCGCCCGGTACCGCAGTTTTACCTTGATGTGATGCTGGTGAGCAGCGCGGTGTGGAACGAAAGCCATTTTAGCGACGCCGAATTTGACGCACTGGCCGCCACGGCCCGCACCACGCTCGATGAAGCCGAGCGAGTGCGCGCGTACCGCGAAATACAGCGGATCTTGATCGAGCGCGGCCCGATTATCATTCCCTATTTCTTTGCCCAACTCAGCGCGCACCGCGAAGGGTTGCGCGGGTATGTAGCGAAGGCGTTTCCGGGCCGCACCGATCTGGCGACCATTGCGGTATAAGATGGGCAAGAGCGAACGTACTTTGGTGTTTGCCGGCATGCGAGAACCATGAATGTTCAGCAATTAGGCCGCGCCTTTTTCGCCGATCCGGCAACCGCGGCAGGGACGATCATTGTGACCGTTTTTCTGGCGCTGGCCCTGTTTGGGCCGTTGATTGCACCGTATAGCCCGACTGCGCAAAATGCCGAACGCATCCGCCAACCGCCGTCGCTGAGCCACCCCTTCGGCACCGACCGGCTGGGCCGCGATCTGTTTAGCCGGATCGTTTACGGCGCACGCGATATTCTGGCGCTGGCTGGCGGCGGCACCGTCTTGGCGGTGATCTTAGGAGCATTCATCGGGATCAGTGTTACGTATCTGGGAGGCTGGCTGGAGGAGACCGTCTTTCGCCTGTTCGACGGTTTGCTCGCTCTGCCGGCCCTCTTACTAGCGTTGATTTTGCTTGGCGCCACCGGCCCTTCGCGCGCGAACGTGCTGCTGGTGATGATGGTGGTGTATACCCCGATCGTGGCCCGCGTGGTACGGAGCTCAGTCTTGACACTGAAATCGCGCGGTTTTATCGAAGCGGCGCGCATGCGCGATGAACGGCTGGGGTACGTTCTCTGGCGCGAGTTGTTGCCGCTGGTGGCGCCAACGCTGGCGGTCGAAGCGGCGCTGCGCTTTTCATACGCGATCTTTCTGGTCGCCTCGCTCGGGTTCCTTGGCGTCGGCGTGCAACCGCCAAGCCCCGACTGGGGTCTGATGGTGCTGGAAGCGCGCAATGAATTCGCGCTCGCACCGTGGTCGCTCTACGTCCCGGCAGCCGCGATTGCGTTACTGGTGATTGGGGTCAATCTGATGGCCGAAGGGGTGCGCCGGGCAATCAGCGACTCATAAGCGGTGGAGCAGGCACACGGCGCAGCTTCGCGCTGCGCCGGCAAACATCTTTGCACCCCTTCGGTCTGCATTGGGCGAGAGCAGTCATGGCAGCTTCCGTCCTCTCGGTCGAGAACCTTGCGGTTGAATACCACGCTGGCCGGCAACGGCTGCCGGTGTTACGCGAGATAACCCTAAGCGTCGCCGCCGGCGAGACAGTAGGCATCGTCGGCGAAAGCGGCAGCGGCAAGAGCACGCTTGGCTTGGCGATCTTACGCGCGTTGCCAGCGAATGGCCGGATCAGCGCCGGGAGGGTCTTGCTCGACGGTATCGATCTCACCCAAACGCAAGGGGCAGCCTTGCGCGCGCTCTGGGAGCGATCCCTGCGGTTGGTGCCGCAAAATCCGCTGGCGGCGCTCAACCCAACCCTGCGCATCGGCGAGCAACTGGTTGAAGCGATCGGCGGCAAACGTCCCGTTGCTGAAGCGCAAGCCGCTGCGCTGTTGGCCCGCGTGCAAATTGCTGACCCAGTGCGGGTAATGCGCAGCTACCCCCACGAACTCAGCGGCGGTATGCAACAGCGCGTGATGATCGCGATGGCGTTGCACGGCGCGCCGCGCCTGCTGGTGCTCGACGAACCGACCACGAGTCTCGATGTGACGACCGAAGCCGCGGTCATCGATTTGCTGGCCGACTTGATTGCCGAGCGGCAGCCAGCGTCGCTTTTCATTTCACATAACCTTGGCCTTGTCGCCCGCATCGCCAGCCGCACTGCCGTGCTCTACGCCGGCGAGCTGGTCGAAATCGCGCCGACCGGCACTCTGTTTCAACAGCCGCGCCATCCCTACACCCAAGGATTGTTGCGCAGTCTGCCGCACCCCGGCCTGCGCTACGACTACCATCCCTTGCAACCGATCGAAGGAACCATTCCGGCCCCCGGCGCGCTGCCGGCCGGCTGCGTCTTTGCACCGCGTTGCCCGCTGGCCGACGACCGTTGCCAGCGCGAACGACCGCAATTGCTTACGATTGCACCCGATCACGCCACCCGCTGCCATTACTGGTCACACCTCACCTTCGACCTCGCGCCGCCGGCCCCAGCGCCTGCCATCCCCGCACCGGACAAAACGCCGTTGTTGACAACGCATCATCTCACCAAAACGATTGCGCAACGCCGGTCGCTGGTGGATGCCGTACGCGGCAAGGCTACGCCGGCGGTGCAGGCGTTGGCGGGAGTCGACCTCACCGTGCAGCGCAACCGCACGCTTGGGGTCGTCGGCGAGAGCGGCAGCGGCAAAACCACGCTCGCCCGCTGCATCATCGGCTTGACCCCGCCGTCGGGAGGTGAAATTCAATTGCTCGCCATCCCGCTGGCGCCGCGCATCGAACAACGACCACGCGAACAGGTGCGGCGCTTGCAGATGGTGCTGCAAAACCCGCAAGAGGCGCTCAACCCGGCCCTGACAATTGGCGAGGCGCTGATCAGGCCGCTAATCCGGCTGGGAGGTCTCGATGGCGCAACGGCGGCCAAGCGAGTACCTGATCTGTTGCGACTGGTGAACTTGCCACCCGACTACGCCAACCGCCGTCCGCACCAACTGAGCGGCGGCGAGAAACAGCGGGTGGCAATAGCCCGCGCGCTGGCGGCAACGCCCGATCTGCTCGTGCTGGATGAAGCGGTCTCAGCGCTCGATGTCTCGGTGCAGGCAGCGGTATTGAACGTGCTGGCCAGCATCAAAGAGCGCACCGGCATCACCTATGTCTTCATCACCCACGACCTCGCAGTGGTGAGCTACTTGGCCGACGATGTCGTAGTGATGTACCGCGGCGAGATCGTTGAAGAAGGCCCGGTGGCATCAGTGCTCAACCCGCCGCTGCATCCGTACACCGAAGCCTTGCTGGCGGCCACCAACCCGCGCGGCGTGCGCCTCCGCGAAGCCGAGGCCACGATAGCAGCGCCGGCCACTGGATGCCCGTTTCAGCCGCGCTGTCCGCGCGCGCTCGGCGATATATGCCGCACAGAAAAACCACCTTGGCGAGAAGCCGGCGATAGTCATCGCCTGCGCTGCCATATCCCGCTCGAGGAATTGCGCGCTATGCAGATGGGTGGTTGAGTTGTTGCCCCCACCCCTTTCCCCTCCCCCGCTGGGGGCGGGGAAGCGAGAGGAATAGCCGCAAAAAGACGCAAAAGACACAACATATATCTGATTGGAACGGTGCGGGGCGTGGCACTCACCCCCGGCCTCTGCTCCCGCTGGGAGATGACCCCCACCCACTGACCCCCTCCTCCGCTGGGGGCGGGGGACTAACGGGACGCGGAGGACACAGCGAACAATCACCATCTCACCAATCTTTGCGTCCTCTGCGTTCTTTGCGTCTTTGCGTTAAAAATCTCTGCGCCTTTGCTCCCTCTGCGCCTTGGCGTTACCCCTCTTCCCCCCGGTCGTATAATGAGCGTAGCAGTGCTCTTTTGACAGATAAAGGACGGGGCGATGCAAGACTTTTTTGAATTCAGCCTTGGCGCGCGCGTGCTTTACCAGATCGGGCTGGCCGCCGAATTGGGGCAGGTGATTAGCAATGCGTTGCCGCAGCGCCGCGCGTTTATCGTGGCCGACAAAGGGGTGGTGCAAGCCGGTTTGCTCGCACCGATTAAGACCGGCATTGACCCTGTCAAGATTGTCGGCGTGTTTGATGACGTGCCGGCCAATTCATCAGTAGCGAAAGTGGCTGAAGCCGCCGAGCAGGCCCGCGCCGCCGGCGCCGATCTGCTGATTGCCATTGGCGGCGGCAGCCCGATCGATACCGCGAAAGGCGTTCGCATCGTGCTCACCTTGGGAGGATCGATCCCCGATTACGAAGGCTACAATGTGATCGAGACGCCGCTCACGCCGCTGGTCGCCATCCCCACTACCGCCGGCACCGGCAGCGAAGTGACCCCGATCGCGGTGATACTTGACGAAGCGGAACACCGCAAGATCAGTATCGTCAGCCGTTATGTCACTCCCGATCTGGCCATCCTCGACCCAATGATGACCCGTACCCTGCCGCCGCGCCTCACCGCGGCCACCGGCATGGATGCGCTCTCGCACGCGATTGAGACCTACGTCTCGACCGAAAATAGCCCCTTCAGCGATAGTCTGGCGCTGGCCGCGATCGATATGATCGCCACATACCTGCGCGACGCAGTGCATGACGGCGAGAACATCGAAGCGCGCAGCCAATTGCTGATTGCCGCAGCTATGGCCGGCATCGCCTGCGGCAACAGCTTGTTTGGCGTTGTCCATGCCCTCTCGCATGCCGTGGGTGGCAAGTTCCCAGTGCATCACGGCACCGTCAACGCGATCTTCTTACCGCCGGCGATGCGCTTCAACAGCGAAGTCGCGCCTGAACGCTATGTGCGGATTGCGCGCGCGATGGGGGTCAACGTCGGCGGACGCAGTGACGCCGAGGTGATCGCTGATGGCATTGCCGCCGTGCATACCCTGACCGCCGACTGCGGCTTGCCCACCCGACTGCGCGATGTTGGCGTGCCGCGCGAGGCGTTGCCCGAATTGGCCGAGCTGGCCGCCGTCGAGCCGGCAATCTTCAACAACCCGCGTCCGGCGACACCAGAAGAGTTGTTGGCGATGCTGGAAGCGGTCTGGTGAGCAGCTTATGGAGTGCGGCAGTTTGCCTGCCGCACTCGTCATCCGGCCATCGCCAGAGCGGATGCCCCTTGCTTGGGTATGTGCTCCATAAGACAGCGGAATTGATTGGCACAGGTAGCGCGGGGCATCGCCCTATTTAGGCACGTGCAGCGGAAACCTGCCCTTGCTGCTCACACCACCGGTTCAGTGTCAGGCGCAGCCGCCATCTGCCCGCGCTCGGCCCAGCGCATCAAGCCCAACGCACCGAGCGCCAGCGCGGCAAATCCGATGGCCAGCGGCGTCACGGTGCCGTTGTAGGCCTGCCCGATGATCGCGCCGAGCGGAATGGCGACAAAGGTTGAGAGCGAGCCAACCACCGCTGAACCAATGCCGGCAATATGGCCGAGCGGCTCCATCGCCATCGCGTTCATATTGCCAAAGAGGATGCCAAGGCAGAAGAAGCACGGGACGAGGTAGGCCATCAAGAGCCACAGCGGCGGCTGGCCGCTGGTCGCCAGCGCCACCCCTACAAAGACGAGCGTCACCCCCACAAAGACCAGCAGCGCAATGGTTAGCAACGGTCGCATACCGTAACGCATAACCAGCCGGCCATTGGTGAATGAAGCGAACCCAATGGCGAGCGCATTGATCGCGAAAAACAACGGGAAGAGCGGGCCGAGCCCATACTGGAGCTGAAAAATCTGTTGCGCCGAACTGAGATAGCTCTGCAAGACGGCGGCTACCACGCCGGCCATGAGCGTATAACCGAGCGCAATGCGGTGGCTGAGCACTTCGCGGAAGGCAAGCCCAATGCGCGTCACTGACAACGGCGCGCGCCGTTCAACGGGCAGGGTTTCGGGTTGGCGTAAACCGAACCAGATCAACGCCACCATCCCCAACAGCAACAAGACGATAAAGATCGCTCGCCACGCTGCCACGAGCAAGATCGCTTGCCCTAGCGCTGGTGCAACGATCGGCACAATAATGAATACGGCCATGATAAACGACATCACCCGCGCCATTGCCCGCCCGGCAAACCGATCGCGGATCAACGCCATCGACACGCCGCGCGGTCCGGCTACCCCCAACCCTTGCAGCAACCGGCCAGTCAGCATCATTGGAAAGTTAACGGCTGCAATCGCGAGCAGCGACCCGGCAAAAAAGAGGGCAAACCCAAGGTAGATGGCCGGCTTGCGTCCGATGCTATCCGAGAGCGGCCCGTAGAGCAGTTGGCCGATCGCCAACCCCAAAAAGACCATCGTCACCACCAACTGGTTGGCATTCTCGTGCTGGACGCCGAGATCGGCGCCGATCTGGGCCAGCGCCGGCAGCATCACATCGATCGACAGCGCCACCAGCGAGGTCATTAGCGCCATCATCGCCACAAATTCGCCCATGCGTGGGCCGGGTTGGCTAGGTTCGGTTGGCATAGACACCTTACAATGTCTCGTCGTGATGGCTTGCGGCAGGGCATCGCATCTGCCGCCGGTACGCCGTTTCGCCGTCTCAATTATCGCCGTTTTCAAGATTTTTGACAAGTCAATCATCTTAGCAACAGGATCGTTATGCTACCGATCACTATCACCCGCGCCCAGCCCGCCGAAGCCGCCACGTTGCACCAGATCGCGATTGCAGCCAAGAGCTACTGGGGCTATCCGAGCCACCTGATCGAGGCTTGGGCGGCGACGCCGATCATCACCGCGGCGGCGATCGAGCGTGATGTGGTGTTTGTGGCCCGGTCTGACACAACCCCGATCGGCTGGGGCCGGCTCTTGATCGAGCAGACCCCGGCCATATTGGAAGACTTATGGGTGACGCCGGCATGGATTGGGTGCGGCGTTGGTAGGCTGCTCTTGCGCTACGCCATCGCTGTATGCCGCGAGCGCGGCGTAGCGCAGATCGAGCTGGACGCTGATCCCAATGCGCTCGGTTTCTACCTCCGCATGGGTGGCGTGGTAATTGGCGAGCGCATCTCGGAGTGGAACCGGCCCGTACCGCGGGTGCGGATAGCGGTGGTATGAGGCTAGCGTTCCTCCGCCAAGCTGGCCAGCAACTCAGCCAACACGGGCCGGGTATGGCGCAGCGGAGCCGGATCGGCGCGCAACCGGCGCAGATCGGCGATGGTGTCAATGTCGTACCACGGATCGATGAGGGCCGTGCGCAGGCCCAGTTGCTCGGCGACGACGAGGGTAGCGCGCAGTACGGTAGGGGTGCTCATAGGTACTTCGGTGAACAAGGCCGGGGCGGGCCGGCGCAACCCAACCAAATAGTAGCCGCCATCTTCCGCCGGCCCCAGCACTAGATCAGCGCCACCAGCTAGCGCAGCAACGGCTTGGGTGATATGGGCCGGCGGCAAGCTGGGGCTGTCGCTGCCAATCACCAGCACTGCCGGCGCGCCTTCACCCAGTGCGGCATCGGTCACGGCGGCCAGCCGCTCGCCGAGATCGGCGCCGGTTTGCGAACGACGAGCAATATCAGGGGCCAGCGCCGCGAAATAATCACCCGCCTCAGCCGGCGCATAGGCAATCAGCGGTTGCACACCGGGCACTGCGCGCACTAGCGCGACCAGATCACGCAGGAACGCGGCATAGAGCGTCGCGGCCTGCGCCGGAGTTAACGGCGGGCAAAGGCGCGTCTTGACCCGGCCCGCTTCGGGACGGC
>NZ_DAOTWH010000076.1:0-23674 GCF_034435895.1 Chloroflexus sp. | reverse complement strand
ACGCCTTACCTTTAACAATGCCGAAACGGTTGCCTATTCGTGGCTGCGCAGTTGGGATCCTACCCAACAGATGTTGGCGGTCGACTCGCGGCGCGATCAACCAGCCTATCGCCAAGTGTATGCACTCAACAGTATCGCTGCTAGCATCGGTGAGACAGCGCCGGGTGCGTCAGCCACTCGTATAAGCGCTATCGACGTTCGCGATCAGCTCGAACAGCCGCCAGACGCATTACCGGAATTTCTCACGAAACCCGTCAATGAATTCAACCCCATGGTATCGCCTGACGGCACCCAGCTTCTCGTTATTTCAGAGCGCACCGGTCGCCCAGACCTTAACTTGTGGTCAGGTCCGGCCCCCGGCAGTCTGCCTATCGCGATGCGTTTATCCCGTGATCTGCCAGCCTGTCGCTCCGAAACGCCGGCATGGTCGCCAGACGGGCGCATGGTCTATTGGGTGAGCGACTGTGACGGCAATTTCGAGATCTATCGGGCCGAGTTGCGCTACCAGCCAATCATCCGGCGGCAGGTGGTAGCCCAACTCTTCGCCGAACTTACCAACATCCGTAACCTGACCAACAACCCAGCCAACGACCGCTTTGCCCGCGTCTCGCCCGACGGTAAGCAAATCGCCTTCGCCAGCGACCGCGACGGCAACTGGGAGATTTACGTGATGAATGCCGATGGCAGCAATGTCCGCCGCCTGACCAACCACCCTGCCACCGATGACGCACCAACGTGGTCGCCCGATGGCCGCCAATTGGCCTTCGCCAGCGACCGCGACGGCGATTTCGAGATTTATATCCTGAACGTCAGCGATGGGGCGATAACCCAACAAGTCACCCAAAACACCGCCCAAGACCGCTGGCCGTTGTGGGCCCAGTAGAGACGCACAGTCGTGCGTCTCTCACTCACAGCGGTGCGTTGTGATATTTGATTTGATTATGTGAAAAGATTGTAGGCGCACGGCGGTGCGTCCCCGCGCGGCGGTGCGTCTCCCACCTACAGCGGTGCGACCCACCGGTAGGGGCGGAAGGCAATCCGCCCCCACCATATGATCGCTGTACAATGCCGTAAAGCCTCGTGCTGCACTCCCCATCACCCCTCCCCCAGCGGGGGAGGGGTAATGGGGTGGGACAAACCAGCGCATCGCAACGCCTTCAACCACATCTGCGCTCATGCGTTCTGGCCGCCTTGAACGCCAGTGGGAGCAGGGCTGGGGGTGAAGGCCACCGAGCAGAATAATCACAAAGCCACCCAAGCGATGCAAAACCGCTTAGCTTTTTGTGCCTTTTGTGTCGTTTCGTGGCTATTCAATCACGCAGCGGGCTTTGTACCCATCGCCCAGCCCTTCCGGGCCGGGTGCCAGATTAGATGGTCTGTCTGCCCTTGAACCCACCCGCAGGGGCGGATTGCCAGCCACCCCCGCCCCACCGTTCTCTACGCCACCGGCGCCACTTTATTGCCCGTCTCTGGCTCGCGCGCGATCAACACCTTATCAACTCGCAACCCGTCCATATCAACCACCTCGAATCGCCAGCCACCCCACCGCACCACGTCGCCGGCAGTAGGGATTTGGCCGATGAGGCTGATCACCAACCCCGCCAGTGTCTCGTAACGGTAGGTCTCTTCGTCAGGCAACTCATCGACGTCGAGCAGCGTGCGCACTTCGTCAATCGGCAACGAACCCTCTACGAGGTATGAACCGTCTTCACGCCGCACGATCGGCGGCGGGGTAGCGTCATCGTACTCATCATCGATCTCGCCGACAATTTCTTCCAGCACGTCTTCCAACGTCACCACCCCTTCAATCCCGCCCAATTCACCCACCACTAGCGCCATGTGGCGGCGGCTGCGGCGAAAGGTGGTCAGCAACGCTGAAGCGCGGCTGTTTTCGGGGACGTAGAGCGGTGGCGAAATCGCTTCGCGCACTAATGCCTGTTCGCCCTTCTTGCGGTAAAGCAGTAACAAATCGCGCACATGCACGATCCCGACAATCTGATCGGGTGTCTCTTCATAGACCGGAAAGCGCGAGTATCCACTAGCGAGCAACTCATCAATCACCTCGCCGAGGGTACGGTGGGCTTCCACCATCTCAACTTCGTGGCGCGGGGTCATAATGTGGCGCACGGCCCGATCGCTGAATTTGAAGACCCGATCAATAAACTGCTGCTCTTGTGGTTCGACCTCGCCCGTTTCCGCCCCTTCCCGCACCAGCGCCCGAATATCCTCTTCGGTAACGCGCTCTTCTTCCACATTCGCCCGCCCGATCATGGTCAAAACCAACCGGGTGGAAAAGCTGAGCAGTGCGATGATCGGCGTGCTGATCCGGGCCAGCAACAGCATTGGGCGCGCCATCAGGGTCGCGATGGCTTCGGCGCTCTGCAACGCGATCCGCTTCGGTACCAGCTCACCCAGCACCAGCGACAGATACGTCACTAGCAGCACCACCAGAAATTGAGCAAGTTGGTCGGCATACGGCGCTAACAGCGGATAACCGGCGATCCACGGTGCAAGTTGGCCGGTCAAAGTTGCGCCGGCAAAGACGCCATTCAACGTGCCAATCAGCGTAATCCCGATCTGCACCGCTGAGAGAAAGCGATCGGGGTCGTCTTGCAATTGTAACGCGATCGCCGCCCCCCGGCTGCCATCCTCGGCCCGTTGCTCAAGCCGCCCGCGCCGCGCCGAGACAACCGCCAATTCGGTGGCGGCAAAGGCGCCATTCGCCAATGCCAGCGCAATAATGATCAACAGTTCCTGCATGAGTGTCGTTTGCCATCAAGATTGCATCTAAGCGATGAATCTATATTCTATTGTAATGACCACGAACGCAATCTGAACATTCCGCACAGGTTGCGCCTCTGCGATGCGCTGCCTGCGGCATACAAGCACAAATGGCGACGGTTGCCGCAACCGTCGCCTACCCAGCCTTGGCCTGCGCTACGTTCAGGTTCCATTTACTGATAGTTGATAATACGGAGAAAACTGGCAGCCTGCAATGAGGCGCCGCCGACCAGCGCGCCATCAATGTCAGGCTGGGCCATCAATTCGTCAATATTGTCCGGCTTCACGCTCCCGCCGTACTGGATCCGCACCGTCGCGGCAATGTCAGCGCCGTACAAATCGGCGAGCGTAGCCCGGATCGCAGCGTGCATCGCCTGCGCATCCGCCGGAGTCGCCGTGTCGCCGGTGCCAATCGCCCAAATCGGTTCGTAAGCGATCACCACATCTGCCATCTGCGCCGGTGTCACCTCAACCAACGCCGCCCGCACCTGCGCCGTTACAATCGGCTCGGCCTGCCCGGCGTCGCGCTGGGGCTTGCTCTCGCCAACGCAGACGATCGGGCGCAGGCCATGCGCCAACGCTGCCCGCAACTTCCGATTGACGAACGCATCGCTCTCGCCAAAATACTGCCGCCGCTCGCTGTGACCGACAATCACATACCGGCAGCCAATGTCGGCCAGCATCACTGGCGATACCTCACCAGTAAAAGCTCCCTGCGCTTCGGGGTAAAGATTCTGCGCCCCCAACCCCAACTGGCTGCCGGCCACCAACGGCGCCACCGCAGCTAATGCGGTGAACGGCGGGCACACAATCGCTTCCCGATCGGCCAGCAGGCCGAGACCGGCGAGCAGATCACGCACGAGCGCCGTCGCCTCGCCAATCGTCTTGTACATCTTCCAATTGCCGGCAATCAAGGGAGTACGCATCGCATCCTCGTCTAAAACATCCGGGCCAGCGTCTGCAATACCCCAGACAGTGCGCTATCACTGAGTAAGAAGGTCAAGCCGACGCCAATCGCCACGGTGACGGCAAAGACTTTCCAATCCCATGCCAGCACCTTCGCGCCGTCAAACGGGCCGGCTGGGATCATATTGAACAGACCGATCCAAGCGTTGAACCGAAAGCCTACATAGCAGATGGTGATCCAGAGATCAAACCACAGCGGCCGTAATACGATGACCGGAATGAAGAGGAAGAGAAAGAGCACCGACAACACCAGATTGGTCACCGGCCCGGCCAACGCAATAATCCCGCTCTGGCGTATGTTGAGTTTGCCACGATGCCAGACCGCTCCCGGCGCTGCGATGAAGACACCCAAGAAACTAATCAGAATTGACAACAGCAACCAGCGATCGTTGGCCATAAAATGGGCTTGCGCGCCGTAGCCGCGCGCCACCACCCGGTGGGCTAATTCGTGCAGCACGAACCCGATCCCGGCTACAATCGCAGCTACGATGAGATTGGTGACAAACTCGCCGCTCAGCAAATTCGATGCGCCGGTCTGCATAATCGCGAAGGCCAGCGTCGTCCCTGCCCATGCCTTGAGCAGCTCGAAGTTATCATTCGGCGGGCGGCTAAAGATGTCGTCAAATGAGGTGAAATCGCGCACAAAGGTTTCCACTACAGTTGTTCGGATGTTTCTCCTCACAATTATAGCATATTGCTCCGCCGGACAACGGGAGCGGCACTGGGGTTACGGCGTCCAAGCCAGAGCGCCGTGGCAAGCGGGGAAAGAGTGGCATACGGCGCAGCCAATGCTGCGCCGTGGCAAAACAACGATGCTACTGCCGGCGAATAATCTCAACCAGCTCTTCGAGTGAGAGCTGTGAGAAGTGACGCGGCGGCGCTTTCGGCGTGCCGCAGAGCAAGAGACGATGGCTGGGGTGCAGGTACCAGTCGGCTTGGCTGTCGCACTGGCGCAGCGTTTCGTACACCGGTTGCAGATCAACGTTCGAGCGGCGCTGGGCCGTTACTCCCATATAGCCGCGCCGGTCGCGGTAGGCAAACAGCACCGCGCCATAGCTAAACGCCAGCCGCGACGAGCCGCCGTCGGCGCTCTGCACCGCAATCCCTAACCCCCACGGCGTGTCAAATTCGAGCCGGTGTTGGAACGCTTGCTCAAACCGCAACTGGCGCACCTCGTGCTCGTACCACGCATCGAGATTGGCCAGCATCGCCTGCGCAACGTGATGGGGCCGGTTGGGATAGAGCGCATTGTAGCCGGCAATTAAATCGGTAATATTGAAAAAGACCTGCCCCGGCCGGTAATCGGCATGATCGATCCGCGTCACCTGATCAACCAACCGGCGCAAGGCTTCATCGTTTGGCGCGACGGCCCGCCGCACCAGCTCGGCCGCGCTGAGCGTCGGATCGTTGGTTTGGTGATGGTCAAACCGGCCACCACCAGTATCGACGTGAATGATGTGAGGATCAGAATCGACCGGCTGATCCCGCCACGTGCGCCCGGCCGGCACAAATTGCAAGTCGGCATCTTTCGCCGGGCCAAACCGCATCAACAGCCAGATTGCGGTGAGGCAGTCGAGATCAGGGGCCAGATGACCCACAATCGTCAACGGCGTTTCCACACAGCAAACATTTCTAGAGCATTGCTCGCCTCACATGCCCGATAGCCCGGTTGCGCGCTATCATTGCCGGCACGTTTGCCCAAGCCCCACAACCTGATAGCGAGCCGCTGTTTCGCGGCGAGTAATGCTACGACTTCTCTAAATGTCAAATCTTGTTCGTAATATAGCATAGCTGGCGCAGTTCCTCAAGTAGGCCGCGCCCGTCAATTAACCCCATGATACACGATCGATAGCTCCTTTGGATTGTGATGATATGCACAAATTTGCGTAAGATGGCGAGCCGGGCTGGCGCTACTCTTCGCCAATCGCCGCGATGATGTGATCGCTGACCACGAGGCTCCCGCCGGTGATGGTCAAGGCTATCACATCAATCCGCCAGTCAGTCGTCGGGGAAATGTTGTGCTCAGCGAGGTAGTGGTACGCAAGGGTGATCAATCGTTGCCGCTTGTGCGCCGTAATCGATTCCAGCGCATACTCATCGCGGCGCGTGCGCACTTCCACAAACACAATCTGGTCGCCGTCACGGGCGACCAGATCGATTTCACCACTGCGACAACGCCAGTTGCGGGTGATCATCGTGTAGCCGCGCTGTTCGAGATAGGCGGCGGCAATCTGTTCACCGTGATCACCCAGCCGGCGCTTAGGTGTAGGCATATTTGCGCCAGACATCGTGCCGCTCTAGCTCGCCGAGGAGGGCAAAGGCCAGATACTGCGGCTGGCGCGGCGTCGAGAGCAATACCATGTTCGCCTGTTCGGGGGTACGCCCGCCCTTGCGATGGTTGCAATCGCGACAGGCCGTCACGACATTATTCCACGTCGTCAACCCGCCTTGCGAGCGTGGCACCACGTGATCCATCGTCAGGTGCGCCCGGCCCGGCTGCTGGCCGCAGTACTGGCACGTCTCGCGATCGCGGGCAAAGACGCCGCGCCGCGAACAGGGCAGCCGCAGTTGGCGCGGAATGCGGATGTACCGCACCAGCCGGATGACCAGCGGGACACTGTACGTGACCGATTGGGCGCGTAGATGCTGCATCGCCGCCTCGACAAGCTCGGCTTTTTCTTGCAAGAGGAGGACGAGCGCGCGCCGCACTGAAATCAGTTGCAGCGGCTCATAACTTGCGTTCAAAACGAGGACTCGCTGTGCCAAGTGACACCCCCCTTAACATGAACCGATGTTATCACGATAACAAAGGCTCTTGCCCGGGGGCGTCATGGCCCCGCGCTAGAGCGGCCTGATGCGGTTTGCGGAGGATACAGCCCGAATCGCGCGCAACACCGCACTGTCGCCGCCCATACTGCGCCGGCACCGATGACGTGACGCGCAGTAACAGGCTGCTTGCCCGGCTAACGCCGAACAGGTACGGTAGCGGTGTTGCAACGGCGAATTGCCCATCAAATTCGATCCTATCCGAAACAGTCTGGCTAACCGATATAAAGGTAACATGAGTTGCGCAAAGTTGTCAACCCGCTACTGAGCGATTTTGCCCGCTTCACTGAAAATCAGGCCGTCAATCAGTTGTTCTACCGGCGCATGGTCATCAGTGAAAGGTCGAAATTGCGCCATCGCCGGCGTAAATTCGCGCAATGGCCCAAACCGGCCTTCATAGAGTGACCAGTACATTACTAGTTGCAAGGCCGGTATGTCGATCCGGGCCGCATTTTCAATAAAATTGACCACGCCGTCTCCTACCGGCTGGTTGACGCCAATCACGATCGCATTACTAAACCGGGTGTCGATAATGTACACCTGCGGGAAGACAGCGGCCATCGTCGCGGCCAACGCATTCACCAGCCGATCATCGCCGCTGGCTGGCCGGCCGGCATTCACCACGGCGACGCCGCGTGGGGTCAGCTTGGCTTTCACTTCCTGAAAAAATTCAACCGTCGTCAGGTGAAAGGGAATATACGGCTGGTGATAGGCATCCATGCCGATCACGTCGTATTGCCGGTCAGTCTGCCCCAGCCAGTAGCGGGCATCATCGTTGTAGGTCGTGAAATAGGGCGCTTGTGCGGTACCGTCGGCCATGTCAAAGTAGCGCCGCCCAACCTCACTGATTTTGCGATCGATCTCCACCGCATCGATGATCGTATCCGGCCCGTAAATCGCCAGAAACTGCTGGGCAATGCTGCCCGCCGCTGCCCCTAGCAACGCCAACGAGCGAATATCATCCGGGTTCGTGTTAGGGTAGAGGTACGGCGCGACAGTGAAATAGTCCCACGGCCCGCCGTCGGTCAGCAGATCGAGCGGGTCGCCGGTCTCGCGGTATTTCAACCGGTAGATCGAGTGCAATGCCAACCCTTCGTTGAGAATCAGCACCCGCCGCCGGTCAACGGTGCCGCTCGCATACGTAACCTCTTGCTCGGCCACTTGGATGTAGTTGTAGTCCGATTCATATTCGGCAATCAAGCGGCAGTTGCGGCAATCGGCTGCTTTGATCGCGCCGGTATTAAGTTGGTACGCGGCGGCCAGCAGCGCTACGGTCGCCACCAATAGCAAACCGCGCGGATCGCGTAACCCGATCAGGCTGAGGACGACCAAGAAGCCGGCAAAGAGGAAGAGCGTGCTGGCGACGCCGATGGTTGGAATCAGCACCAAAACGGTCAAAAAGGTGCCGATAATCGAGCCGATGGTCGAGAGCGCCGAGATGGTACCGGCAGTGCGTCCGGCCCGCTCGACGTCTTCGGCTTGGCGCAGTTGCAGCCGGATGGCAAACGGCCCTACCATTGCCATCAGCGTGACCGGCACGGCAAACAGTAAAATGACGCCGATCAGCGCAGCTAAAAAGCCACCAGCAGCGACATTGCGCAGCGCGCCTTGCGCGACGCTTAGAATCGGGCGGGCAATAAAGGGAATGATCGCGCAGCTCAAACCGGCCCAGCCGATCAATTGAAACAAGAGCCGCCAATCGGGCCGCCGGTCGGCCAGCACCCCGCCCAACCGGTAGCCTACCGCTAAATAGACCAGCGTCATCCCGATCACAACGGCCCAGATCGGCTGGGAAGTGCCAAAAAAGGGCGCTAACATACGCGGCATCACCATCTCGATGCCGAGCGTGCCGATCCCGGCCAGAAAAACCACGGCGAGCAATAGCCGATCGTTGCCAGCTCGCCGCGCACTTATCGGAAAGGTTTTATCAGCCATTCACCCATCCGCTCACAGTGGTGGGTTTACCCCACCGTCGTCTCACCGAATTGCACTAATGATCAGGCGCTCAAGGAGTTGCAAAACGAGCATTGCCACAATCGGCGAGAGGTCAAACATGCCGAAATTGGGCATAATGCTCCGGATCGGCCCCAGTATCGGCTCGGTAATCTCATGCAGAAAGCGGGTCACTGGAAAGTTGCCCTGCGGATCAATCCACGAGGCCAGCACCCGCCCCAAAATGGCGTAGAACAGTACGGTAAATAAAATACTGACAAAGCTCACCAAAAAGCCCGACATCTTATTCCCTCCCGTCGGTATCGAGTGATTCAAGCCGCGCCCGCACCGCTGCCGCGTGCGCAAACAGACCTTCGGCCTCGGCTAGCCGCATCGCTGCCGGCCCGATCCGGCTTAGACCGGCTCGATTGATGCCGACGAGCGAGATGACTTTACGAAAACTATCAACATTGACCGGTGAAGCATAACGCGCCGTGCCTTCCGTAGGCATGATATGCGATGGCCCGGCTACGTAGTCGCCCAACACTTCAAACGACTCTTCACCCAAAAAGACGCCGCCGGCATTGCGCACCTCTCCCACATACTGCCACGGATCTGCAATCAGCAGGCAGAGATGCTCTGGGCCATACTCATTGGCCAAGCAAAACGCCGTCGCGAGATCGGGCACTAACACAATCCCGCCGCGTTGCGTGACCGCTTCGCGCGCCGCGCGCGCGTTTGCGTCAGGCAACACCGCCAGTTGCCGCTCGACTTCTTGCTGCACCTGTTCGGCCAAGACCTGATCGGTGGTCAGCAAAATGGCGCTGGCTTCAACATGCTCGGCCTGCGCCAACAGATCAGCGGCTACTGCGCGCGGGTTAGCCGTCTGATCAGCAATAATCAACGTCTCGGTCGGCCCCGGCAGGCTGACTACCCCCACCGTTCCGTACACCATCCGCATCGCCTGTATGACGTACCGATTGCCCGGCCCCGCTACCGTATCCACCCGTGGAATGCTCGCAGTGCCATAGGCCATCGCAGCAATCGCCTGCGCGCCACCCACTGCAAACACCCGGTCAACGCCAGCTAAATGGGCCGCCGCTAGCACAATTGCCGCCGGTTCGCCGGTAGCGCGCTGCGGCGGCGAGCAGACGACAATCTCGCGCACACCGGCCACCCGCGCTGGCACCGCAGCGTGGATCAGCGA
This sequence comes from Chloroflexus sp., assembly GCF_034435895.1. Lineage (GTDB taxonomy): Bacteria > Chloroflexota > Chloroflexia > Chloroflexales > Chloroflexaceae > Chloroflexus. The sequence continues at coordinate 13,962 of NZ_DAOTWH010000076.1, read as the reverse complement.
TGACGGCAGCGGCGCCACCCCTCCCGGCACATATATCCCTACCCGGTCGAGCGGGCGCACAATTTGCCCCAGCGCTCCTTCGACGCCAAATTCGACCCATGAGTTGCGGAGTTGCCGCTCGTGGAAGCGGCGAATTTCGCTAATCGCCAGCAATAGCGCGCGGCGCAACGCCGGATCGAGATCGGCTGCCGCCGCCGCCCACCGCTCCCGCGGTATCTCAATCGCCGTCCGGTCGACACCGTCGAAGCGCAAGGTGTACTCACGCAGCGCGTTATCGCCTCGCTGCCGCACATCGGCAATGATCTCGGCGACGACACGGGTCGTTGCGGCATCATCGTCCAGCGGCATGCGCCGCAAAATCCCGGCGCGAGCGGCATCGAGATCGGTAATAATAGGGATTGTCATCGCTGCTCACTCTTCATACTACCGGCCACCTCCTCCAGCGAGAAGGGGCGCTTGCCTCGCTCTGTTATTGTCATTCTACCGCACCTTGCCGGTTATAGGCGCACCACCGCCGTCACTGCCGTCACAGAGCGCGGGCCGCTGGCCCGCCATCACCCCCGTCTAAACGTTGCGGGGTGAACAGCACATTTGTCGATCACCACTGTTGATCGCGATACGATGCCTCAAAGCCCCATGCTGCCCACCCCACACCCCTCCTCCAGCGGGGGAGGGGTGTGGGGGGTGGGGGCAGCAGCCCGCGCAGCGGGCTTCGTAAAGCTAGCCCGGCCCTGAAGGGCCGGGCGCCAGATCAGATGCTCTGTCCGCCCTTAAACCCGCGCCAGTGGGAGCGGGGCTGGGGGTGAGGGCACCCCAGCCCCTCGCAACGCCTTCCCCCATCCCAGAGCGCGGGCCGCTGGCCCGCCGCTGAAGCGTTGTCGATTACGGTCGCGCCGCTAACGTCACCGGCACCTCAAGCTGCTCGTTGCCACGCTGAATCGTCAGCGTGATCCGTTCGCCAACCGTAAACTGGTCAAGCAAGCCGATAAGTTGGTCGCTGGAAACGATCGGCACGCCATTGCACGCCAGAATAATATCACCACCGATCCGCACCGGCAGACCGCGATAGGTCTCGGTTGTATTGCCACCCTGCAACCTAGCCTGTTCAGCCGGACTATTCGGCTGGACTGTTCCCACCAGTACCCCACGGTTGACCGGCAACCCAAACCGGTTGGCAAACAGCGTGTCAACCGTGGTCATACTCACGCCAAGCCATGGATGGTCGTACCGTCCTTGCCTAATCAGCACTGGCGCCACGCGCGCAATCGTCTGCGCCGGCACCGCATAGCCAACCCCCTCGAAATCGCGCCCGCCGAGGCTGACCGCAATCGCTGTATTGATCCCAATCACTTCGCCGCGCAGATTGAGCAGCGGGCCACCCGAATTGCCGGGATTGATCGCGGCATCGGTCTGGATGACGTTCGGAATGCTGAAACTGCCAAAGCTGCGGGTTGGCCCGCGCAAAGTGCGGCCTAAACCGCTCACCACCCCCACCGTTAGCGTGTTCTGCTCGCCAAACGGGCTGCCGATCGCGATCGCAGTCTGCCCCACTTGCACCGCCCGGCTATCACCCAGCGGCAACGGCGTCATCCCCTCCGGCAAGCTCGTCACTTTAATCACGGCCAAATCGCTATCGGGATCACTGCCAATCAGATCGGCAATCACCGTCGCCCCATTGGCAAAGCGCACCTGTATCTGCACTGCGCCGTCCACCACGTGATGGTTGGTCACAATATGGCCCTGATCATCGAACAAAAAGCCAGAACCCTGCCCGGTCGGCCCATCAGGCGTGATCGGCGGATGGCCCGGCGGCAAATTGGCGCTTGGATCAACGACCACATCGAGGCTCACCACGGCTTGACTGGCGCGTTGGTAGAGCGCGATCAGCCGTTGTTCGTACTCAGTCAACGCAGCCTCAGCCGTAGGCGCCACCGGCGTAGAAGCGATTGGCGGTAAGGGCGCATCGGTCGGGCGCACCGGCGGCGCTGTCGGCGTTGGCACAACGGCTGCCGGTGAAGCTGGCACATCGGCGCGCGCGCAGCCGGTGAAGAGGAAGGCTAACAATATCAACAACCAGAAACGCATAAGGCGATCTCCTCACTTGATTAAGCGTGTGGATGGAGCAGATGCATCTCCTCCCCAATACTGGAACCGGTGCATTCGGCGCACCCACAGCCGGCGCATCCGCCAACCGGCTACCTACTCCTCGATAGGTGACGCATAGCCGCACCACATGATAAAGGGTAACAAAACCGGCGAGAGGTTGTCAGGATACCCCTCTCGCCGGCCTCATCATTGTAGGTTGCGTCCCGCGCCAGACATTATCCCGCCATACGTGACGGCGCTGGCCACAAGCCGGGCCAAACCGAAGCAAAGAAGATACCCGCGGCAAAACCGGCTTGCACACCATTGAGCAGCAACAACCAGAGGGGGGCAAACCACCAGCCACTGTAGTGACCAACAATCTCAAGCGGCCAGAGCAAGAAGGGCAGGGCAGCGATAACGAACCGCAACGGCCATGCCAGCGAGCGATAGGCGCGCAATATCACTGGCGCGCGCGCTCCGATGCTTAGGCGCGCCAGCCAGAGACCGATCGTCGCTCCCCAGCATCGGGCGCAAACCGCCATCGGCCAGCCCAACAACCAAAACGAACGCTCCGGCGTCGGGCAAATATAGGCTGCCAACAGATCGCGGGCCAGCACCCCGGCATCGCTCACCAGCAGCAACCCAGTCGCGCGGAAGAGCGGCGATGCAATTGGGCCGAGAAAGAGAATCCACAGTAAGAGATCAAATACCCAGCGCGGCCACGGGCGGATCGTCTGCGGCGTTGATAAGACGTATGCAGTCATAGAACCATTCTAGGCTTGAATAGCATCTATTCAGTGCAAACATCACTAACGGGCGGATGCTCAAGCACAGAGCCATCTTTTGCATTTAGTCAGTACAAACCAGACCGTCCCCTCAACGGACCTGCTTCTCCAACCGGCGCACATCCCACCAGATGCGCGGCAAGCATGCCACCTTCTCGCGCAAGGTCAAATACGCGCGGCGGGTATAGGAATCATACCGGTTTGCGACGATTTTATCAAGGATACCCCGATAAACGCACGCCGCAGCCGCAACCGCAAAGCGCACCTCAACCGGCAAGAGCGCAATACCGGGCCAGCTCTCATCGTACAAGCGGTGAGCGCGCTCAATTTGAAACTTCATCAGCGCGATAAACCGTTCATCATAAACGCGGGCCAAAATATCATCAGCGGTCAGGTCAAAACGGGCCAACTCATCTTCGGGCAGATAGACGCGCTGGCGGCCCGCATCTTCACCAATATCGCGCAAAATGTTCGTCAACTGCAACGCCACCCCCAGCTTAATCGCATACGGCGTCGCGCCGGGAGCAGCGCCGGTAATCCCCATGACCAACAACCCCACGACCGAGGCGACCCGGTAGCAATAGAGCCAGAGATCGGCAAAGGTGGCATAGCGCGAAATCGTCAGATCCATCGCGACACCGGCCAACAACTCATCGATCAGATGAGGAGCGAGATTGTAGCGTTGGCAGGTATCGGCCCATGCCAAGAGCACCGGGTGCGACGTGTCAAGGCGCGGACGGCGGGCAACCCGCACCCATTCGGCGAGAGCGCGAGCTGGATCAGAGGTTGCCATATCCACCGTATCATCGGTCGTGCGGCAGAAGGCATACAAGGCCCGTACTGCCCGGCGCTGGGGCGGCGGCAAAAACTGCGTGCTGAAGAAAAAACTCTTGGAATGGCGCCGGATAATCTGGTCGCAGATGGCGTAGGCCTCAGCCAGCGAACGCACCGGTGGCGGCGGGAGTTCATCAGCGTTAGACGAGGCAGGCAGATCGCTGAGATGGAAGAGCTGGGCAAGCTGTTCATCAGCCGACAGAGCTTGGCTGACCGGTAATCCGTTCCCGCGCGTAATGATCGAGATCGAATTCAGCGACACACCGCACTCCTTTTGTCACATATTCACGCTTAGTTGTACTATACGCAATCTTGCGCGTACGGGCAAGACCGAATCAAGCGTTATTGGCTCGGATCGCCAATAACGCTTGCCGTCCTCGCACACCATTAGCGACTGCGACTTAGGAGTGCCGCGACGTTTTCCACCGCTTCCTGTGCATCGCGCCCCAAGAAAGTGCCCGGCATCTTATGCGTCAAAATCGGGTTGAGGTTGAACGCACGACCGCCATAGCCAAAGAGCGGGGCTGGCGGCGGCAATTGTTGCAACGCGCGCCCAATTTCGAGCAGTTGGGTGGCGGTTTCGGTGGTCGAAGCTGACAAACAGACCAAATCGGGCTGAATGTGGCGCACCGCATCGAGCAGATCTTTCACCGGCACTTCCGGGCCAAGATAGACGACTTGCCAACCGTGCCGCACAAGGAAGACGGCCAGCATCAGCGCGCCGAGGTCGTGCTGTTCGCTCGGAGCGCAGCCTACTACCACCAATCCACGGCCTTCGGTCACGTTGTAGGTATTAAACAGGCTCGACAACTTGCGCCGGATGAACTGGGTAGCAAAATGTTCGGCAGTCACCGAAATCCGCCCGGCGTGCCACTGCTCGCCAATCTCGATCATGGCCGGCTGGATCAGCTTCAGGAAGACATCTTCGAGCGGGTAAAGCGCGAATGCTTCACCCAGAATCTGTTCGGCGCGGGTGGCGTCAAAATCGGTCAGCGCGTTGATGATCCGCGCCTGCATTCGTTCCCACGTGTGCGGTTCCGTATCAACCGCGGTATTCAGCCACGAGAGACTCGTCTCGCTTCCATCAATCATCAGCGCAATCGCTTGGCTGATGGTTAACCCTTCCGCCGTGCGATCCCGAAGCCAACGAATCGTGGCAATATCACGCTCGGAGTAGAGGCGGTGGCCGCCTTCGGTGCGCTGTGGGCGCGGCACACCATAGCGGCGTTCCCATGCGCGGAAGGTATCGGCCGGCACGCCTGTCTCCTGTGCGACAGCCTTGGTGTTGTATCGCGGCTTGTCTGAAAATTGGGAGAGAAAATGTTGCGGTGCCATCGTTCCGCGGCCCTTCCCAGCGCTCAAGCTGTGCTGTAGCGATGGCGCATAATCTTTACACCCGATCCATATCGCACCACGGTTCACAATGGCGTGTGCGTTGCCCAAATATATGTGGCGCTGCACAAGCCTTACGCTAAGCGTGGTACAATGTTGTCAATATTGTAGCATGTTGCACAATCACTGTCAATAAAATGCACAATCAATCGCGATATAATCTCAGCACAGCGTGTTGATTGCAGCCATCACGATTATGCGTGTACTGATCACCGGAATTAACGGTTTTGTCGGCGGCCATCTTGCCGAGTATTTGCTGATCAGCGGACGCTGGGAGGTATGGGGGTTGTCGCGCTCGTCTGCGCTCACGTTGCCCGAACTCGCCGGCAAGGTGCAATTGGTGCAAGCCGATCTGGCCGACGCCGAGGCGACGATGCGCGCGCTTGTCCAAGTTCGGCCACATGTCATCTTTCATCTGGCCGGCCAGCCTTTCGTGCCTGAGTCATTCCGCGATCCAGCCGGCACCTTGGCCGCCAATACCCTCGGCGCGCTCCACATTTTTCTGACCTTGATCGAATACCGTATGGCCACCCGGGTGCTGGTGATCGGTACGAACGAAGAGTACGGCAAGATCGATCCCGCCGATTTACCGATTGATGAGGACACCCCCCTACGCCCAACTAGCCCCTACGGCGTCAGTAAAGCGGCCCAGAGCCTGTTGGCTTTGCAATACCACTACAGTCATGGGCTTGATCTGGTGCGAGTGCGCCCCTTTACCCATATCGGTCCGCGCCAAAACGAGCGGTTTGTGACCGCGGCCTTTGCCCGCCAAATCGCTCGCATCGAACTCGGTTTGCAACCGCCGGTCGTGCAGGTGGGCAATCTTGCTGCGCAACGCGATATTTCCGATGTGCGCGATGTGGTCGCGGCCTACGCGCTGCTAGCCGAACACGGCGAGAGCGGCGCAGTGTACAATGTTGGGTCAGGAAAGGCCGTTATGGTGCGCGAGTTGCTCGATATGCTCTTGGCCGAATGCACGGCGCCGGTCGAGGTGCGGCTCAACCCTGAATTGATGCGCCCGATCGATATTCCGCTCGTCGTCTGTGATGCGAGCCGGCTGCGCGCACGCACCGGCTGGCAGCCGCGCTATACCCTGCCCGAGACCCTGCACGATATTTTGACCTACTGGCGCCAACGGGTCCGCGCCGAGGCGTTGGCGGCTGCCGGCTAAGAAAATCGTCACCAAGCCGCGAACGATTGGTAAACTATTTGTGGTCTATCGGCGCTATACTGCGCCTAGCCGTATCGGATATCGTTTAGTTAGCAAACCTATCAACAGAAACAATGCTATGAAAGCAGTCATTCTGGTTGGCGGTCAGGGTACGCGCTTGCGCCCCCTCACTTGCCGCACGCCGAAACCGATGTTGCCGCTGGTCAATCAGCCGTTCATTGAGTGGATGCTCTTGCGTTTGCGCGATTATGGCATCCGCGAAGCGATTCTCGCCGTGCAGTATCTGGCTGACCGCTTCCGCGCTGCGCTTGGAGATGGTTCCCGCTTAGGCATGAAGCTGCACATTATCGAAGAACCTGAACCGCGCGGCACTGCCGGCGCCGTTAAGCATGTCGAGCATCTGCTTGACGGCACCACCTTTATCTTTAACGGCGATGTGATGACCGATCTCGATTTGCAGGCGATGCTCGATTTTCACCGCGAACGCGGCAGCAAGGTGACGATCTCGCTGACGCCGGTTGATGATCCCACCCAGTTCGGCTTGGTCGAAACCGACCGTGACGGCCGGGTGCGCCGCTTCCTCGAAAAACCGCGGCTGGAAGACATTACTACCAACCTTGTCAACGCCGGCACCTACCTGATCGAGCCAGAGATGTTCCGCTACGTGCCGCCGAACCAGTTCTATATGTTTGAGCGCGGTCTTTTCCCCGTCGTGTTGCAGACCGGCGACCCCATGTATGGCTTCCCTTCTCGCGCCTATTGGACAGACATCGGCAAACCGCAAACCTACCTCGATGTCCACCACGATATTCTGATCGGAAAAGTGCAGTACCATTTCCGTGGCCAGCAGATTGGCGAACGGATCTGGGTCGAAGGCAAGGCTGAGATCCATTCCAGCGCCCAAATTGTCGGCCCGGTAGTGATTAGTCACGGCACGCGCATTGGCCGCGGCGCGCGGATTATTGGCCCGACCGTGATCGGGGCGCGCTGCGACATCGGCCCGGAATGCCAGATTGAAGGCGTAGTGATGTGGGATGAGAATGTGATCGAGGAGGGCGCCACGCTGCGCAATTGCGTGCTCGGATCGGGCAACCGCATCGGTGAGCGTTCGTACGTAACCGATGGCGCCATCATTAGCGATGAATGCCAGATTGGGCAAGACAACCGACTCGAACGCGGGATCCGGATCTGGCCGGGCACGACGCTGGGTGATCGGGCCATTTCATTTTAGAGGCCGTGAGAAGTAGGACACGGGTTCGCACGGATTGAGACGGATGGACACGGATCGAAACCGTGAAAATCTGTGACATCCGCGTGTACCCGTGTCCTCGTTCTACCCAACCACTGGAGAGCTACAAGCGTTTCGCCAACAGATCGCGAATCTCGGCCAGCAATCGTTCGCTCAGCACCGCTTCTGGCGGCGCCGGCGGCGCGGCTGGTTCAACGGGTTTGGGCAGGATCCGGTTGGCGAGGCGTACAATCAAAAAGATCACGAAGGCAATCAACAGAAAATTGATCAAAGCGGTTAGGAACGCTCCATACGCCAGCACAGGCCCCGCCGCCTGCGCTTCGGCCAGCGTCGTTGCGGTTTGGCCGGCCAGCGGGATGAAGTAATTACGAAAATCGGCCTGCCCGCCAACGATTAAACCAATGATCGGATTGATGATATCGTTGACCAGTGAATTAATGATCGCAGTGAATGCCGCGCCAATAATCACGCCAACTGCAAGATCGAGCACATTCCCCCGGCTAATAAACTCGCGAAATTCCTTGAGCATGCATACCTCTTACTTGGCACTTTACAGCATCAAAAGCAGTGAACCAACGAGCACAGAACCCATTAAAAAGACGATTTTATATTGAGACAGTAATTTCAGTATAAAACAAATCAGTCGTTCTTGTCAATCAGTTGTCAAAAGGTTAAAATCTTTCACGAATCATAAGATTGTCAAATGTGTTACTCACTAAAAAGTAACCAGTTGATATGAATAACAAGCCTTCCATTCCAGAGCAGCACACCCTCGCTGGTTCAGCGTTAAGCCATTGCGACTACATCCACCGGCAACGCGCGCAGCCGCATCGCTGAGCTACTGCATTCAAGAAAACGACACTGATCCCGGCAAGACTACCCATGCGCAACCGTGTCTCGTCATCTAGTGCGACCCACAACCACCCAACAGTAGCCAGTGGTTGGTTAGATCATTTACTAACGCAACCTTTCCTATCACGAAGTATAAGCAAAGCGACAATTCAGCGGAGAAAGAGTTAACCACCAACCCGCCTTGACAGATGCGATTGATCATGGTACCCTTTGCAACAACTCCAAACCGTTTCGAGGGGGCGCTTCGCTAGGATAGCGAGGCTGAGATGGCACCCTTTGCACCTGATCCGGGTAATACCGGCGTAGGAATTCGGAACGGCCAGCGTCTGCTCACCTTAGCAGTTGCTAGATTGTCTCCTCCTTGCGGTGCAACATCTCCTCCAAACCTACAGTAACGCTCCCTTACGGAATGAAGTTTCCCTAGGTCTATGCGCCAAAGATGCATGCATTGTTTAAGAAAGGGAGCACTATCATGCGATTCACCAAAACGCTCTGGTCATCAATCAGCGACATCTATCAGGCCATCATCCAGCATCCGTTCAATGAAGAGCTAGCGCAAGGAACGCTGCCGCGTGAAAAGTTTGCCTTCTACATCCAACAGGATGCCTTATATCTAGCGGATTTTGCGCGCGCGTTAGCGATTATGGCAGGGCGCGCACCAGATCAGGAAGCAATGCTTCAGTTTGTACGCTTTGCTGAGGGTGTAGCTGTGGTTGAACGCGCGCTGCACGATACATACTTTCGCGAATTTGGCATTGATTTGCCCATGCGCCAGCAGGCGCCGGCCTGTTTTGCTTACACAAACTTCCTGCTTGCAACGGTCTCTTGCCGAAGTTACGCTGAAGGAATGGCAGCCTTGTTACCTTGCTTCTGGATCTACCGCGAAGTCGGAAACAACATCTACCGTCGCGCAGCCCTAAATAACCCTTATCAGAAATGGATTGATACCTATGCCGGACACGAATTCAGCGAATGGGTTGATCGCGCTATCACTCTGACCGATACTGTTGCCGATCATGCTTCTGAAGCGCATAGAAACTGCATGCGCGAAGCGTTTGTGCATTCCTCGCGACTGGAATGGATGTTCTGGGACAGTGCCTACCGGCTTGAGCGATGGATGCCGTGATAATATTGGTAGTACTCAGCCTAATTCTGCCGAGCTGGCGAGATGTACTATAGGCGGTTCGTCCTATCGAACCGCCTCAAGATGTAGCAAGATTAGGATCATGATCTCTGTCTCTGACACACCCAACCTGCAAATCTACACGCTATGGCCGTGCCGGTTGAGGTAATCCAGCTCCATATTGATAAGCGGACTCTGTCATACTGCCCTAGATTGATCGCCTACGTAGGCGATGTGGCTAGTGCGCGATCGATGCCATTGGCGTAAACGAGTACGCTACTCTCGAATAACCGCCTTCGCTGCATAACCTTCCCTATTCTCAACCGATTGCACAGTAAAGCGTCAGCTTGGCGGCGACATTAATTACACAACGCCTGCCAACCCAACAGCGCAACGTTCCAATACAACTTCGCCACCTGCTTGGAAAGCATCTTACAACAAGACAAGCTGGAATGCTTTACACACCTGTACCACTAACAAACTTACTAGAAAATTCTGAACCATCAAAGATTGAACATTAGTCCAAAAATCTTCACAGACGGTTGTGAGCTATTGTCCTCTCTTTGGCCGAATTTGTGATACCGTGTACATAGAATGACTGTTGGCACTAGCTTCGAGCGGGAAGAGTCAGGCTATGGCACGACCGAAACGACCGCCGCATCCGATGATCGCGCGCGCCCGCGCACATCTACGCACAATCGCGCCCGATCTGCAATACGCACCGCTGATCTTGCGCACCCTCGACGGGCCGCCGGGCAGCCCGCGCTACGCGGTTTCGGTGGCGCGATGCCAGAACGTGGGCGAATGCCCTTACGACATGGCCGATCCGTCGGTCTGCACCGTGCCAAGCTGCGATCTGCGCCGTTCCCTCCGCCTCTTGCTCAATGCTGACGGCAGCTTAGCGCAGGTGATCGAAGGTCACCGGCGCTGGAACCCGCGCCCGCTCGATGATATCGGCCCCTAAATGGTCTAGCAACAAGGAGGTTGCGATGTACCGCCACATTCTCGTCCCGCTCGATGGCTCGGCGCTGGCCGAGCAAGTGCTGGCCCACGTTCACGCGCTCGCCGCCAACGAAGGCACGGTGAAGATCACGTTGCTGCGGGCAGTGCCGCCGATCTTTACTACCAGCGTTGATTACAGCGGCATGCTGGCGACCACGGCTGACGCGATCACCACGATGGAGCAAGAGGCGCTAGAGTATCTCAATCAGATCGCCAAGCAGTTCCAGAGCGAAGGCTATCAGGTACACACTGAGATTAGTGCGTTGCCGCCGGCGGAAGCGATTATCGAATACGCCGAGAGTCACGATGTCGATCTAATCGTGATCGCAACCCATGGCCGCAGCGGCATTAGCCGCTGGGTGTTCGGCAGCGTCACTCAAAAGGTGGTGCAGGTTGCGCCCACGCCGGTGCTGGTCATCCGCCCCAAGTAATTGTAAAGACGCACGGCCGTGCGTCTCCCCAATCAGGGGAATCCTATGCCGTGCGTTTCCCCTTCATGGAAAAGTATGGCCGTGCGTCTCCACCGTTACGGAGACGCACGGCCTGCGTCTCTACGGTACCATTGACCTGTGAATTGGCTGTGCAAAGGTTGTGTTGCGTTGTTACCTCTTGACGCAACCATGCTAACCCTGATAATCTGTTCTTAACAAAATTTTTTCCTTTCCAGCACACGCCCATCGGGCGCGGGCTTGCGTCAAGGAGGACAGCCATGCGAGCGTTCGAACCGGAAAGGATCCACAACATCGGCATATTCGGTCACCTCGGCAGCGGGAAGACAACGCTGGCCGAGGCAATGCTGATGACGGCCCACGCCATCCCGCGGATGGGGCGCGTCGAGGACGGGTCAACCACCAGTGACTACGACCCCGACGAGCAACGACGCGGGATGTCTATTTCTCTGAGCGTTTTACCGCTCGAGTGGAACGGCGACAAGATCAATTTGATTGACGTGCCCGGCGCCGCCGATTTCGCCGGCGAAGCCGCGGCGGCGATGCGCGTGATCGATGGCGCAGTGATCGTGCTTGACGCCAGCGCCGGTGTCGAGGTTGGCACCGAACTCTTCTGGGAAATGGCGGTGGAGCAGCGCGTTCCCCGCATTCTGTTCGTGAATAAGCTCGATCGCGAGAATGCCAATTTCTACCGCGTGATCGAGCAGGCGCGTGAGGTGCTCGATGCCGCGGTCATTCCGCTGCATCTGCCCATTGGGGCCGGCAAAGACTTCAAGGGCATTATCTCGCTGCGCCAACAGCGGGCATGGCTGACCAGCCCCAAACACGACGGCGGCTATATCGAGGCCGATGTGCCGGCTGAACTCGATGCGCTGATGCACGAGTGGCGCACGGCCCTGATTGATAAAATTGCGGCAACTAATGATCATCTGATCGAACGGTATCTCGAAGGCGGTGAAGATGCGCTGACCCGCGAAGAGCTGTTGTTGGGGTTGCGCACCGGCATTGCCGATGGCTCGATCGTGCCGGTCTTCTGCGGCTCGGCGACGGAAGTGGTCGGGATTGCCCAGTTGCTCAACGGGCTGATCGACTCGATCCCCTCGGCTGGACGCAAGACGACCACCGCGCTCGATGCGAATAGCGAGGCTGAGGTTGAGCTGCGGCCCGACCGCAACGAACCGCTGGCGGCATTGGTCTTCAAGACCGTATCTGACACCTACGGCAAGCTCAGCTACTTCCGGGTCTTTTCGGGTGAAGTGCGCGCCGGTATGACATTGATGAATGCGCGCACCCGCAAAGAGGAGCGAATTGCGCATGTCTATATCGTGCGCGGCAAAGAGCAGATTGAGGTTGAGGCAGTCGGCCCCGGCGACATCGGCTTGCTCACCAAGCTCGGCGAGACGCAGACCAACGACACGCTCTGCTTGCCGTCGCGCCCGCTGAAGCTCAGCCCGATCGAATTCCCGGCGCCGGCCTTTATCGCAACGGTCAAACCGCGCAGTCGCGCCGATCTTGATAAGCTCAGCTCGGCGCTGAGCCGGATGGTCGAGGAAGATCCGTCGCTGCACGTCTCGCGTGATACGCGCACCGGCGAGGCCTTGCTCAGCGGCCTCAGCGAAACCCACTTGCAGATTATCGCCGAGCGCATGAAGCGCAAGTTCGACGTGAATATCGATCTTGAGCTGCCGCGCATCCCGTACCGCGAGACGATCCGCACGGTTGCCACAGCCCAGTACCGCCACAAGAAGCAGACCGGCGGCGCCGGCCAGTTTGCCGATGTCTCGCTGCGGGTTGAGCCGCTGCCGCCCGATCCCAACCGTGAAGACCCGCTCGAATTCGTCAACGAAATCGTTGGCGGCGTGATCTCGCGCGGCTTTATGCCAGCGATCGAGAAGGGCATCCGCGAGGCGATGGAAGAGGGGATTATTTCGGGCAACCCGGTGGTTGATGTACGCGCCGCGGTCTTCGACGGCAAAGAGCACCCGGTCGATTCGAAGGAAATCGCCTTCAAGACCGCCGCGAAAGAGGCGTTCCGCTTGGCCGCGCAGAAGGCCGGCGTGATTATCCTCGAACCAATCTACAGCATGGAGATCATCGTGCCCGACCAGTACGCCGGCGACGTGATGAGCGATATGAGCACACGGCGCGGGCGGGTGCAAGGGATGATGCCGCACGGAAACGGCAAGACGGTGATCCATGCCCAAGCGCCGCTGGCCGAGATTCAGCGTTACGCCACTGATCTGCGCGGGATGACGCAGGGCCGTGGCCGCTTCTCGATCAGCTTTGCCGGTTACGAAGAGGTACCGCCGCATCTGGTCAACCAGATCGTCGAAGCGTACAAGAAGGAGCTGGAAGCGGCGCACAGCCATTAGTTCAACCGCTGGCCGCATCTGCCCGGCTGCAGCCCCTCTCTCCTGTACGCAGGTGAGCGGGGAGGGCAAACATCTGATCGAGCAGGAAACCCGGCCCATCAGGGCCGGGTTCCGTTTACAAAACCCGGCCCGCATTCGCCCGGCCCTGCAGGGCCGGACTATGGTTACGAAGCCCGCTGCACGGGCTGATGCCCCACCCCTTGCCCCTCCCCCGCTGGGGGAGGGGTGATGGGGAGCGCAGCACGGGGCGTTACGGCATCGCACAGCGTTCAACCGTTGTAATCAATCAAATGTTCTGTCCGTACCTCAACCCGCGCCAGTGGGAGCGGGGCTGGGGTGAGGACAAGATACTTACCGCAGAGAGCACCGAGAACGCGGAGGGGAAATATCTACGAAACAATGAAAAAGACATAAAAATATGATGTTTATTTTTGTGTCTTTTGGTGTTCCTTTGTGGCTATACCGCTATCCCCAACTCTGCAGGGCTAGGCGCCACTTGTCGCTTCATACTTGCGGTTGGCAGCTTCTCGCTTGACAAACTGCCCCGCTTCGACTACAATCCTGTACGGCACAATGCCAATGTAGCTCAGTCGGTAGAGCAGCTGTTTCGTAAACAGCCGGTCGCCGGTTCGAGTCCGGCCATTGGCT
>NZ_DAOTWH010000075.1:0-2683 GCF_034435895.1 Chloroflexus sp. | reverse complement strand
CCGATCCGGGCCGTCGGGCGGCGATGGCCGCAGCGGCCCCAGCGTGGGCGAGCCAATTTGCGTGGCCAGCAGTGGTGGATCGGATTGAGGCGGTGTATCGGGCAGTGGTTGGAGAGAGCGTAAGGGCCTTGTAGGGGCGCACGGCTGTGCGCCCCTGCCGAATTACGTTTGGAAAACATCATGCGCGTTCTGATTATCGGTTTGGGCGGCGTGAGCCGCGCGTTCCGCAATTGGCCCGAACGAACGTTGGGCCAAGCGTTAGTAGCGGCTGGCCATGAGGTGATGGCGCTGACCTATTGGCAACCCGATCAACCGCACCTTGGCTTGACCGAGCGGGCTGAAGAGATTGATGGCATTAAGGTGCGGCGGGTGACGCCGCAGCTCTGGCCGGGGCGCGAGACGATCGCGGCGTTGGAATCGATGCCGTTGCCTGATGTGGCTCATGTCATTCACCCGCGCAATGTGCTGGCCTTGCAAGCGGTGCGCTGGCTGCGCCGGCGCGGGGCGCCGGTAGTGTGGACGTGGCTTGGCCCGTACCATGACCGTTGGCTGGTGACCGACCGGGAACGGCCCTACGAATCGGCAATCCACCCCGAACGGCTCATCTACACCGTGCCGCAACTGCTCAAACGCAGCCTGCGCGACTGGCGGTGGCGCGATCATTGGCACAACTACGCGATTCATCGCCCGTTGCGCGATGTGGCGGCGTTCATCCCCTGCTCGCAGCACGAAGCGCAGGTCTTGCGTGAACTCGGTTTTACCCAACCCATGACGGTTGTGCCGCTCTGGCTCGATATGGCGTTTATGGAGGGGCCTGCGCCGCCGTTGGCAGCCACGTTCACCCCGCCAATCATTCCCTACATCGGCCAGCTTACGCCGCGCAAAGGCTACGACGTACTGGTAGCGGCGATGCCGGCGATCATTGCCCGCTACCCGCAGGCTAGTTTCGTCTTTGTCACCCACAACCCGGCCCAACGGGCCGAACTGCAACGGCTAGCCGGCGAGCTTGGCGTGGCGGCCAATATCCATTTTCTCGGCACGCTGAGCGAAGAGCAGAAATTGGCTCTTTTGCGGGCCAGCGCCGTCTTGCCGTTCCCCTCGCGCTACGAAGGGTTTGGCTTGCCGGTGTTGGAAGGGATGGCCGCAGGGGTGCCGGTCATCAGTACCAACATCCCAGTGATTAACGAACTGATCCGTGATGGCGAAGGCGGCTTGCTCATCCCGTACAACGATGCCAAGGCGCTGGCCGGCGCGATACTGCGCGTGCTCGACGATCAAGCCTTGCGAGAACGCCTCATCGCTGGCGGGAGGCGGGCGGTGCGCGAACGGTTTGCGCCAGAGCGGTTGGTGGCGCAGGTGATCACGGCGTATCAAGGGGTGGTATAAAGGGGTTTGCGTAGCTTGGGCAGGCGCTTTGGGGAATAGCCACGAAGCCATGGAGTGCGGCAGTTTGACTGCCGCACTCCATAGGAAGCAGGCCGGCGAACCTGTGCTCCGGTTGTCAGGGCGAGCCGCCAGAGGCGGCGAAGCAATCTCCTGCTTCCCCCGATGTCAGGGCGAGCCGCCAGAGGCGGCGAAGCAATCTCCTGCTTCGGCGGAAGATGTACCTGCCCGCCATTGGTCTGCGCTGAAGGGGGAGATTGCTTCGGGCGCTGTGCGCCCTCGCAATGATAGGGGTGCGGCAGTTGGACTGCCGCACTCCGTAGTGAGAAGCGCTGGCGATCCGGCGCTTGTAATGTTTTTGTTACGCCAAACTTGTACACTGGCGAACAAGGGATCTTAACCATTCGTAAAAGGACACCGTTTGCCCCAATTCGATCTGGCGTTGCCGCTAGCGCATACCGAAATGTACCCTCGATCGTGTCCTCTGCGTGCTGTGTGCAGGTAGTCTGCGCCTCTGCAAGGTGTGGCCACCGGATAACGAACCGGTACGTTTCTCTTTCCTCTACCGGCGCGCACCTGCTCTCGGTATGGCCAAAACATTGTTTTGCTAGCTCGTCGCTTTTTCGTCGCTCTGTTTAGCCGTCACTCGATGTTTTGGAGGTTTCGCTATGCGCCAGCCGCGCCGTTTTGCGCTCTCTGCGTCTGTTGTATCGATTGCACTGATTGCTCTGTTTCTGCTGTTGATGGTTGTGCGCTTGTATCCAGCGGCGAACCCGGATCCGATCCGGGCCGCGTGGCAGCGCGCGCTGAGCGCCGGCGGTTACCGGTTTGATGCTACGGCGACGATTGTTGCCGACCCGGTCGCTTCGCCGATGAATGCCGGCCAGCCTCCCGATCGGCACGAAATCTATCTGCAAGGCAAAGCCGATCTGCCGGCTGAGACGACTGAGCTGCGATTGTGGACGCAGGGTGGGAATGTACAGACCGGTGAGGGCAGCGTGATGCTGCGTATTGTCGCCGGGCAGACGTGGGTGCGCCAAGGTGAGGGGGCTTGGGAGGAGTACAGCGGTCTTGGCGATCTGTTTGCGCCCGGCGGTGATGTGTTGGGGTATTTGAATGCGGTGCGCGATGTGCAGCCGTTGGGTGAGGAGCAGATAGCTGGGCGCGCGGTGACGCGCTATGCCTTCCAGATCGATGCGATGGCGCTCGAGCGCTATCTGCGCGAACGCCAGCAGGCGGCGTTGCGGCAGGCGAACCGGTTGCCGCCGGGGGTTGAGTTGCGTCCGGCGGATGAGTATCA
>NZ_DAOTWH010000074.1:0-11637 GCF_034435895.1 Chloroflexus sp. | reverse complement strand
CAAGACCCCAGCCGCCGCGGCGTGGGCCAGCAGATCGGGCCGGCGGGCCAGCGTGCGGCGCAATCGCTCGGCTCGCCGCCAGCGCGCGATCTCGCCATGATGGCCGGAAAGCAACACCGGCGGCACACTCAACCCCTCCCAAACCGCTGGACGAGTGTAGTGCGGGTATTCGAGCAAAAAATCGCTGTGGCTCTCCTCGACGATCGACTCGCTATCGATCACGCCCGGCACTAAACGAACAACTGTATCCACCACCACCATCGCCGCCAGCTCCCCGCCGGTCAACACATAATCGCCGATGCTGATCTCGCGGTCGATCAGCGTCGCGCGCACCCGCTCATCGATCCCCTCATAGTGGCCGCAGACGAGGATCAAGCGCGGCAAGGCCGCTAATTCGCGCGCCATGCTCTGGGTAAACAACTCGCCGTCAGGCGTGAGCAGAATGGTTGGCCCGGCTTGCTCATGAGCGGCACGCACCGCCCGAATCGCCACCGCTAACGGCTCAGCTTTCATCACCATCCCGGCGCCGCCGCCATACGGCGTATCATCGGCGGTGCGATGGCGATCGGTCGCCCACTGGCGAATATCGTGCAAGTGAATGGCAATCTTGCCAGCCTGCTGCGCCCGCTTGAGAATGCTCTCGGTCAGCGGCCCCTGAAACATGGCTGGAAAGAGGGTAAGAATGTCAAACCGCATGCCGCTTATGCCTCGACGCTACGCAGATACTGGTCGAAAAACTCGACGACGCGCCGGCAATACCCCTCACGATCGGAAAAATATCCGCCGCAATGCCGCGCATCAGCAACTTCCCACAAAAAGCGCGGTTCACGAGCGGCGGCATAAAGCTGGCGCGCATGGTTGACCGGAATAAGCGGATCGTTGACACTATGGATGATAAACACCGGACGGGGCGCGATCTGGCCGATAGCATCAATCGGGCGGGCTTGGCTAAAGCGATAGCCATAGCGATGAGCCACCATTGCATCAGCCAACCGCACAACGGGACCAGATGGGATCCGCAACACCTGCGTAATGCTATGCGCTACTACATCATCGCCAGCAGTAAAAGAGCTGTCGGCCACGAGCGCTTTAACCGACTGATCGCGAGCCGTCGCCAAGATCCCAACCGCCGCACCCATCGAATAGCCAATCACCCCAATCACAGCATCTGGCGCGCGCTGCCGTACATACTGCAAGGCAGCCAGCAGATCATCAACCTCGCGGCTCACCAGCGTCCGCGGCCATGGATCCGACTCGCCACGGCCACGATAATCAAACAGCAGCACATTGTAACCGGCCCGCCAGCAATAGCTGCCAATGCCAAGCAGCTCGTCCTTGCTCCCTGAATGGCCATGGCTGCCGACGATCACCGCATTCGTTTCAGGACGCGGCAGCCACCAGCCCGCTAGCCGCAGACCATCGTTACTGCGGAACTCAACCGTCTCAAACGGTACCCCCAGCTCCCACGGCGTAAACGTATAACTATCAAGAAAATGGCGCAATGGCGGATTCACACGCAAACTAACATAGTACGCTATACCGGCGATCCCCCCTAATAGACCAATGGCGCCGGTCAGCGCCATCGGTAACAAACTCCAGCCAGATTTTTCTGCCATAATCCTATCCTCACGCAGTTCCGACAAACTCAAACACCGGCGTGGCCTGCGGCTGTAACAGGAGATGGATTTCATACAAACCATCGGCATGCCGGCCATGGAATGGCAAACCCAACCCGGTCGCCAACCGGATCATAGCGATATTATCGGCGTGCGTCAAAAAGATCAGCCGCTCAAGGTTAGCCACCCGCGCCTCGGCGAGCAGTAGTTCCAGCATTTTACGCCCAACCCCAGTCCCGTGATAGTCATCACGCACTAGAATCGACGCTTCAGCCGCTTTGGGGTTATGCGGCAAACGGGCAAAACGGGCGACCGCAATCGACTCCTCGCGCCCATGCTCATCGGCCAGCGCCACCAACGCCACTTCGCGGCGCGGATTAATCGCCGCCAACCGTTGCGCCGATTTATGCACCAGTTCCGGCGAGGCATGCTCGGCAGCGATGAAAAACCGGCGATAGATCGATTCCGGCGACAAGCGATAGAACATCCGCTCGAGCAGTTCAGCATCCGCAGCGGCAAGACTGCGCACGCGCAACACGCGGCCATCACGGGTCGTAATGGTGAGCGGCATCGACTGGCTAACACGTTGTTCGTTCATACTAACCTCCGGCATCGCTCGTGCTCTGGCAGCAGAGGAAACAGAGCAGATACGGCAGATTAAACACCTTCGAGCATCTGAGCTGATGCGTGCCGCCGCTGCGCTGCACATACGGCGCTAAAGGTATTGTAGCATGGGAGTGGTACACTGTTGCACTTTTTATAACGCAATGCGTTATGGAAGAATGACAACCAAACTGCCTGCACTCGATCCGGCCCACCGGACGGCCCGCAGGCAGATCACACTATTTACCGCTTATCGCCAATGAACAGCGAGGATCGTTTGCCAGAATTAATTGCGATTGTTGGCCCCACCGCCGTGGGTAAAACCGAATTAGCGGTCGCATGGGCGCAGCAGATTAACGGCGAGATTGTCTCTGCCGATTCGCGCCAGATCTACCGTGGCATGGACATCGGCACCGCCAAGCCAACCCCTGCCGAACGCGCGCAAACGCCGCACCACCTGATCGACATCCGCAACCCCGACCAGCCGTTTTCGTTGGCCGAATTTCACGATCTGGCGCTAGCGGCGATCGCCGATATTCAAGCCCGCGGGCGCACGCCGCTGCTGGTTGGCGGTACCGGGCAATATCTGGCGGCAGTCTTGGAAGGCTGGCAGATTCCGCGCGTCGCCCCCCAGCCAGAGCTACGCGCCGAACTTGAGCACGTTGCGGCACAAGAGGGCGCTGCCGCGCTCCATGCCCGCCTCACCGCGGTTGATCCGGTCGCGGCGGCGCGCATTCCGGCCACCAACGTGCGGCGGGTCATACGCGCGCTCGAAGTCTATCTGGTCAGCGGCGAACCGATCTCGCACCTGCAAGAGCGGCAAGCGCCTCCCTTCCGCCCGCGCACGATCTGGTTGCACCGGCCACGCACCGAACTCTATGCCCGCGCCGATGCCCGCATCGAACGCATGATCGCTGCCGGCTTGGTTGCAGAGGTCGCAAACCTGCTGGCCCGCGGCTACGATTGGTCGTTGCCGGCGATGTCAAGCCTTGGCTACATCCAATTCCAGCCATACTTTGCCGGAACTGCTGATCTTGCCGCTTGCATCGAACGGCTGCGCTTCGACACCCACGCCTTCATCCGCCGGCAAGAGATGTGGTTTCGCCGTTTGCCCAACCTTGAAATCTGGACGCCCGATCACCCGGATTGGCGCGCCATCATCGCTTGAAAAACATCGTATTCGCGCACCACATGCTCAAGAAACCGTTCGGGAAGACCATCAGCCGGGGGCAATTCGAGACGCTGGCGCATCAAGGCCGCAAGCTGCCCAGCCAACGCGAGGCGCGCATCCTCACTGAGCGCATCGCGACAGCGCAAGAAGTCAAACACGAGCGCCATATCCGCTGGCGATAATCGCTCGAGGTTCGGCAACAACGGCGTTGGCGGCGCATCGGTCGCACGCGGCGGCACCTGTATCCTGACCGGGATCAAGATTTGGTCAAGCGTGATGAGATTGCCTTCGCGCACCACCACCGTACCGGCGGTAAGATCACCCAACCGGCGGTTATGGCGATCGATAAAGATGGTGAGCAAACCAATGCCGTAACCGAACGGCAAAAAGTCAATCGCCCGCATCAGGTTACGCACCACAACCGCTGCGCCATCAACCGGACGGCCACCCTCGCGCAGCACGCGCAACCGCAGCCACCGTTTACCCGGCGTTTGGCCGTTCCAGATCAACTCGAAGAAGACGTAATAGCCCCAATTCAGCACAAAAGCAAACACTGCCCACAACGCCCACACTAGGTCTTCATTGCCAACACCAATACTGTTGCTGGTGGCCACGACCATGGCAGCCATCATCAGGAACGTGATCAAAATCGTATAATCAATCACTGCCGCCAAACTCCGGCTGGCCAGTCCGGCGGTAGTGTAGGTCATAATGACGCCTTCCGGCGTTTCGACGCGATACGTATTGGCAATGTGATCGGCGGTAAGCATTTGGGTAAAGTAGCAATTACCTATGGAGTGCGGCAGTACGACTGCTGCACTCTGCCATCACCAGCAAGATGTGAGCACCTACTACTTTTCATGCTCAATCTATGGAGTGCGGCAGGGCAACTGCCGCACACTGCCACCACGAGCAGAGCAGGATAGCGCAGAGCATGGCTCCCACGCTCAGCCGCAATTATGATGCTCTCAACGCCACCTGCCAATCCATCACAAACCCGTTACTGGCTCGGCAACTCAGCATCATCAGGCGGCGCCGAGACCAACGCTGGTTCATGCTCCGCTTCCAGATGCTTCATATCATTCACCGCTTTAACCCGCCAGTGTTTGTAACCGATTTCGAGAATCGTGATCGACGTGTTACCGATATGCGGGTACCGGCCAAAATGCGTGTCGTGAAAGTTTTCGGCATGGGCTAACAAAGCCCGCACGCAGCCGCCATGGGTGACAAAGGCCAGCGTTTGGCCACGATGCTGGGCCACCATCGCCTCCACGGCTGTTACTACCCGCCGTCGCAGTGCCGCCACCGTCTCACCGCCGCCGCGCGGCAGATCGCGGCCCTGCATAATCTGTTCCCATTCATCGGGGAACTGCGTCCGCACCTCATTAGTTGTAAGACCGCTCCAACGTCCGGTATCAATCTCGCGCAAGGCCGGCAACAGTTGCACCGGCACTTTCAGCGCCGCACCAATCTCCCACGCCGTCTGATAAGCGCGTGACAGATCGCTGCTATAGATAGCGGCAAACGTCACCCCCTCACGCGCCAGCCGGTTGGCTAACAAACGCGCCTGCCGGTAGCCAATCTCATTCAGCGGAATATCGGCATGGCCCTGCCAGCGTCCCTGCATATTCCAGTCAGTCTCGCCATGACGGATCAAGTAGACGGTGGTCATGTCATTCTCCGCAAAGAATCCTTTGGTTCTCTTGCTATGGTAACACAGAGTTATGACCGGAATGTTAAAAGAACGAAACGCCCATTATCATTGCGAGATGCATGGGACGACGCCCTGCGCGGCCCCTTCCGCTTCCCCATTGTCATTGCGAGGTGCATAGGCAGCGCACCGCGCTGCCTATGCGCCGAAGCAATCTCCTCCTTCAGCAAAAGACATGCCTGTCAGAAGACCGCCCTCGCTAGAGCAGGGAATTGCTTCGGGCGCTCCGCGCCCTCGCAATGACAGGCAAAATGCGCCCCGCGCTGCCCTGCGTGCCCCCTCTCGCCCCCCGGTTGTCATTGCGAGGTGCCGGGGCGACGCACCGCGTTGCCCCGGCGCGCCCCCTCCCGCTTCCCCATTGTCATTGCGAGGTGCAGGAGCAGAGCGTTGCTCTGCCTTGCGCCGAAGCAATCTCCTTCTTCAGCGGAAGCCCTTCCCTTTCGCGCCCAATTCACGGAAGGAGGCTCGTTTTGTACATGGTAAAGATGCGGTATGATGGGCCAAGGTTCAAACGAAGACACTCGGACAAATTATGTTCACCCACACGACTGAACAATTCACACCGCAAGAGATTGCCCTGCTCCAACCGTTTGTGACCAACGTTGACCGGCCAGTCTTCTGTTTGCGAAACTTGCCGGAAGTGGTGAAGGGGGCGCTGTTTGCGCGCTATAGCCGCAGCACGAAGAGTTTGCGCCGTCTCTTGCTCGACGAATTCATCACTGAACCAGAGTCAGGGTTCGCCGCGATTGTGTCGGCAGTGGGCGATAGTCCGGCGGCGCAACTGGTCGCCGCGCGCCAAGCCGAGTCCTTCTACGAGCGGGTTCTGATTGGGTATGGCGATGACTCGGTGGCCGAATTGGGCGGCGCGCACTTAGCATGCGAAGGCGTGAGCAACATCGCCGCCAAGCTGCTCGAAGACAGCCGGTTGGGCCTGTCGCCGCTGGAAAAATCGACCCGCTATGTCCGGTTTGATCTGCCGGGGCCGGATGGTTACCTCTACCTGCGTGAACCGGCGCTGATGGCATCGCCGTTTGCGGAACGCTATACGGCGACGATGGATAATCTCTTCGCGACGTATAGCGCGTTGCTCGGCCCGGTGCAAGCTTGGCTGCAAGCGATGTTCCCCCGCGATGAGGCGACGACGCCACGCGCCTACCGCAATGCGATTCAGGCCAAGGCGCTCGATCTGTTGCGCGGGTTGTTGCCGCTGGCAACCCAAACCAACGTTGGGTTGTTTGGCAATGGCCGCGCCTTTGAGCATCTGATCATCAAGCTCGCTGCGTCCCCCTTTGCCGAAGCGCGTGCTTTGAGCGAGGCGATTCAAACCGAGCTGGATTATGTCATTCCGGCCTTTGTCAAGCGCGCGCGCAGCGAACGCGGCAAGGCCTACGCCGCCTATCTCGCCTCTATCCGTGAACAGGCGGCAAAGCTGGCTGCGCAGCTCGACATCGCACCGGCCGAGGGTTCAGAGATTGCAGTGTGCTTGGTTGATTACGATCCACAAGCGGAAGAAAAGACGGTTGCCGCTATCCTCTACCCGCATCTCGATCTGCCGCTGGATGCGATCCTTGCCCATGCGAGAACGATGCCGGCGTATGAACGGCAGGCCATCATCGCCGCCGCCGTTGGCGAGCGGGCCAGCCGCTTCCACCGGCCCGGTCGCGCCTTCGAGGAGCCGTATTACACCTTTGATATCTTGGCCGACATCGGCGCCTACCGCGATCTCCAGCGCCACCGCGTACTGACCCAAGAACGGCAGCGCTTTACCGTCAGCCACGGCTACGTCACCCCGCCAGAACTTGACCTGATCGGCGTTGCGCTGCAGTACCGGGCCGCGCTTGAGCAGGCCGCCGAATTAGTAACCGACCTGCAACGCGACTTCCCCAATGAAGCGCAATACGCGGTGCCGTTCGCCTTCCGCATCCGCTGGCGAGTGAAGCTCAATCTGCGCGAAGCTTACCATCTGATCGAACTGCGCAGCGCGCGCCAAGGCCACCCCGCCTACCGCCAGATTGCCCAGAGGATGTTTCAGGCAATCAGCGCGGTGCATCCCACCCTCGCCGCCGGGATGCGGTTTGTTGACCAGCACGATTACGACCTCGAACGGCTAGCCGCCGAGCAGCGGATCGATCAGAAGCGACAGGGGAGGTAACGCCGGGAGCCATCCTGCAGAGCGCGGGCCGCTAGTGAAAGCGCGCTCGACGCTCCGTTGCTGTCTCCACACAGGCGCAACGTGAGCAAAGGCGCAGGGGATTTTTTACCGCAGAGACGCAGAGGGTTGTTGGGCATCCTTACCCCCAGCCCCTCTTCTGCCGTTAGGTGGGAGAGGGGTCGGGGGGTGAGTCATCAGCCCGCACAGCAGGCTTTGTAACCTTAGCCCGGCCCTTCAGTGCCGGGGGTGAGGGCGCAACGCTTTTGCCCCCACCCCTAGCCCCTTCCCCGCTGGGGGAAGGGTGATCCCTCTCCCCCAGCCCTGCTCCCACTGGCGCGGGAGAGGGGAGCGCAGCGTCAAGCGTTGAGGTATCGCACAGCGACAGTTGTACTCGGCCAAATGTTGTGTCCGCCCCTCCACTGACGCAGGAGAGGTATGCTACTATGTTCCGCTCCGGCGAGACCTTGTCCGCCATCTAGCGGCTTCTCCCCCTCCCGCCGTAAGGTGGGAAAGGAGGAAGAGGGCTGAGGGCCATCAGCCCACACAGCGAGCTTCGCATGCATAACCTAGCCCTTCAGGGCCGGGTTCCTTTACAGATATTCTGTCCCTCTCAACAGGCTGATACGTTACAAGGGGGAAATGGTGCCGGAGACGGGACTCGAACCCGTAAGGGGTTTCCCCCAGCGGTTTTTAAGACCGCAGCGTTTGCCATTTCGCCACTCCGGCAAACTCGCACTTCTCCTATTATAGCAAATTTGGGCGAACCGATGGCATTGCCACAAGCGCGTCATTCCGTGCGCTGCGCGGAAATCAGCACTCGATCAGGAGGATGCGCTCAGCCTCGTTGCAAATATGTTGGCCTCACTGCGGCTGTAAGAAATCGCCGGCGCACCAGCCTTCAATCCCGGCGCTGCGCACTTGCCACCACACCCGGCCCTCAGCCTCGACCGGACCGCCGATGATTTCGACCTGCGTCCCCGGCGCCAAGACCAACGTAATGACGGAGGCGATACTCGGCTGGGCACGCACATTGAGCGCTGGAATCTCGGCGCTGACGATCGCCGTGCGCCCAATTGCCAATCCTTCCGGCGACGGCAATGGTGCAGCCGTGGCCGCCGGCTCCGTCACTACCGTCGTTGCCGGTTCGGGAGAGGTGATCGCTGGTGGAGCCGTCGCCGCCAATTCGGTTGGAAGCGGCGAGGGATTGCCCACCGGCGTCGTCAACACAACGGCCGGCGCTGGGCTTTGCAGGCTGAGAGCGATTGCCAGCCCGATCACAAAGATACTGACGATAATCAGGGTTGGCGCGACCCAACCCGGCACTAATGGCCGGCGCGACGTCTCTTCATCAAACGCGCGATTGCCCAGAGCACGAATGCGGCGCTCTTCATCATAGGCGGTATGGCGGTCGCGCAACCGCACCCGCACCGGCGCATCGTCGGGCAAGGCGGTCTGCGCGCGCATTGGTTGGGTTGGGCGTGGGCGAGGTCGTTCCGTTTCGGTTGGAGGCAGTGCCTGCACGCCATAGCGCGGCAACAGCATGACGGCGAGACGCTGATAGGCGGCCAGCGTCTCGCCGGTGACGGCTAGATGTTCACCGCGGGCAATCCGCCCGCGCAACCGGTGGAGGCGTTGCACCGCATCCACCTCTTCGGCGCTGAGCGGCACTCGCTCAAGAGCCTGCATCGCAGCCAGTACGCCGGCAAACGGGCCAAGCGCCGCTGGTGAATTGATGCGTAATAGGTGGGCGCGCAACGCATCTTCGATAGCGCCGTGAATGCTAAGCAACGCCAATTCAGGCACCTCACGGCGAGCGCGCGCTAGCGTGTACTTCTCACGCGCCGACTCGAGCAAGGTGAGCGGGTTCAGCGCGGTTGACTCATCCCCTGTCAGCGTCATCCGAGTTCTGCCTCTAACAATTCACGCACCCGCTGCGCGTTCGCCTGCCCCTTCGTGGCCCGCATCACCATCCCGACCAGAAATTGAATGGCGGTCGCTTTCCCTTTGCGGTACTCGGCAATCGCTTTGGCCGCCTTCTCATCAGCCAGCGCGGCCCGCACTGCGGCCAACAACGCACCGTCATCGCTAATCTGGGTCAGGCCCCGCTCGGCCACCAACGCCGCCGGATCAGCGCCGGTCGCGAACACTTCTTCAAACAGTTGCTTGGCCACCGCGCGCGTAATCGTCCCGCGTTGCACCAGATCGATCAGCGTTGCCAGCCGGTTCACCGGCATACGGTCGATCAACGCCGTCGCCGGCTCACCGCGATCTTTCAACAACCGAAAGCCTTCATTCAGCACCCAGTTTGCCACTTCCTTCGCCCCATCGGGCCGGTTGACTGTGGCGACCGCTGCTTCGTAATAATCGGCAATCGCCCGCTCTTGGGTGAGCAGATCAGCATCTTGCCATGAGAGGCCGTGGGCAGCCATCAAGCAGGCGCGGCGCGCGTCAGGCAATTCGGGCAACTCAGCTTTGCGAGCGGCGATCCATTCTGGCGCCAGCACCAACGGCGGAATGTCCGGTTCAGGGAAGTAGCGGTAGTCGTGGGCATACTCTTTCGAGCGCTGACCCTCGGTGCGCCCCAAATCCTCGCGCCAGCCGCGCGTCTCTTGCTCGACCACGCCACCGGATTCGAGCACGCGAAGCTGCCGCTCGATCTCATACGCCAGCGCCCGTTCGACGAAGCGGAACGAGTTGATGTTCTTGATCTCGACCTTGGCGCCGAACCGATCCGTGCCAGCCGGACGCACGCTGACATTCGCGTCGCAGCGTAACGCCCCCTCTTCGAGATTGCCGCTGTTGGCTCCGATCCAGACCAAAATCTGGCGGATCTTCTCAAAGGTCAAGCGAGCCTCTTCAGGCGTACGGATGTCAGGGCGGGTGACGATCTCCATCAACGGCATCCCGCTGCGGTTGTAGTCGATCAACGATGCGCCGTCGGGACCATGAACCAAGCGACCAGTATCCTCTTCGATGTGGAGCCGTTCGATCCCGATCCGGCGCACTTCACCGGCGGCGGTGCGGATTTCGATCGCGCCGTCACTGCACAGCGGCTCATCGTATTGGGTAATCTGAAAACCTTTGGGCAAGTCGGGATAGGGGTATGACTTACGGGCGAAGATCGAGCGTTCGTTGACCCGGCAACCCAGCGCCAACCCGCACAGTGCGGCCAATTCGACGGCGCGGGCATTGAGCACAGGCAGCGCGCCGGGCAAGCCGAGACTCACCACCGAAACGCGGGTATTGGGTGGCGCGCCAGCGTAATCGGTGCTGCAACCGTCAAACATTTTCGAGGCGGTCAGGACATGGGCATGGATCTCAAGGCCGATCGTGGCGATATATTCAGGCATAGATTTCCTCACGCAACGTCACCTTGCCCTTATTGTACTCGGTTTTCGGTGATGATGCGCGAAGGAAGTGGCGACGCCGTTATTCTGGATCGATGCCCAACTCGCGTAGACGCGCTGCTAGCCGTTCGGCGCGTTGCCGCTCTTGCTCGGCACGTTGCCGCTCTTGCTCGGCGCGTTGCCGCTCTTGCTCGGCGCGTTGCCGCTCTTGCTCGGCACGTTGCCGCTCTTGCTCGGCTTGGGCCTGCAACTCGACAAAACTCACAAATGGCCGCCCATCGGGCCAATACAGCTGGATGCCATCGGCGGTGCGGCTAAACTTCACCCCTAGCCGCGGGCTGACCCAGCCATCGAGTTCGGGAATGACCCGCAACCGGCCATCAATCCGTTGCCAACCACTCATATCGCCGGTGTCAGGATCATACAAATAGTACTCCTCGACCCCATAAATATCGTAAAACTCCAACTTGGCCGCCATCTCGGTGAGGGTGTTCCCCGGCGACAACACCTCAAACACCACATGGGGCGCGATGTTATCTTCTTCCCATTGGCGGTACGAGCCGCGATCACCTTTGGGCCGGCCAAAGACGACCATCACATCCGGCGCGCGCCGGATGTCGGGCCGGCCTTCCACCGGGTACCAGAGCAGATCGCCGGCGACGAACACATCGGCTCGCTCGCGAAACAGTGCGTCAAGATTCCCCTGAATGGTGACGATAGCGCGAAACTGCTTGGTATTGTCTGCCATTGGCATCCCGTCACTATCGGGGTAGACGATTGGCGTGGCAGCAACCGGCTGGCTAGTCATCATCCACCTCCTTGTACGAACATTTGTTTGATTATACTGCGTTTGCACCAATCGCGCAAGGATGGGGGATGAGGAATGGCCACGAATAGACGCAAAACGCACAGATATGGACATTCTCTGGTTTCGCTCTTCGTGGCTATTGGTACTTGTTATTTACCCCTACCCCCGGCCCCTCCCCCGCTGGGGGAGGGGTGATCCCTCACCCCCATACCCTCACCCACTAGCGTGG
>NZ_DAOTWH010000073.1:0-3751 GCF_034435895.1 Chloroflexus sp. | reverse complement strand
GCCAGCCGCCGGCGAGCGTCCGCCGATCGATTACGCTGGCGCGGCGCTGCTGAGTGTAGGGGTGGTGTTGCTCTTGCTCGGCCTTGAGGCGCCGGCTTCGCTGGCCGGGATGGCGATGCTGAGCGCAGCGATCGCTACGCTCGCTTTGTTGGTCGTGGTCGAGCTGCGCGCACCGGCGCCGATCTTGCCGGTGCGGTTGTTGCGCGACCGCATGTTTGCCGTCGCTTGCGCGCACGGCATTCTGGCCGGCGGGGTCTTGTTCGGCAGTATGAATTATGTGCCGCTGTTTGTGCAGGGCGTGTTGGGGGCGAGCGCGACTGAGGCCGGTACAACGCTGACACCGATGATGCTGGGGTGGGTCTTTACCAGTGTGATCGGCGGCAGGCTATTGTTGCGGTATAGCTATCGCACGCTCACCATCGGCGGGATGGCGACCTTTGTGGTTGGCGCGTTCATGATGGCCCGCATCCGGCCCGATATGAGCCGGTTAGAACTGGCGATTGGGTTGGGACTGATGGGGATCGGGATGGGCGCGAGCATTCCGTCGTTCCTGATTGCGGTGCAGAGCACGGTGGCGCGCAATGTGTTGGGGGCGGCGACAGCCAGTTTGCAGTTTTCGCGCACGATTGGCGGCACCATTGGCGTGGCCGCGCTCGGCACGCTATTGACGAGCCGGTTAGCGGCGGAATTGGCGGCGCGCGGTTTGCAACCCGATGCTATTCCGGTTGATGCGCTGATCGGTGAGGGCGCAACCGCGGTGACGTTATCCGGCGAACCACGCCTCGCACTGGCTGCCGCGCTGGCCGCGGTCTTCACCGCGCCGCTGATCTTTGCGCTGGTGGCGCTAGCCGTGACCTTCCTTGCCCCGGCGCATAGCCCCGACGATCTGCGCCAGCAGCGCGCGCGCAATGATGAGGTTAGACCTACCCAGCTCGATGTTGTTGACGGCGCGGCGCAAAAAGGTGCTATACTCCGCAACAGGCATTGACGCCGCTGAGGAGTAATCGCTATGTTTGAATTATCTGCCCTCTACGCCGCATTTGAGCGGTATTTCGGCCAGCCTCCCACCCGGATTGCGCGCGCTCCCGGACGGGTGAATCTGATCGGCGAACATACCGACTACAACGACGGCTTCGTCTTTCCGATGGCGCTCGATCGGGCCACGTATGTCGCCGCCCGCCCGCGCGCTGATCGAATCGTGCGCGTGTTTAGCGTTAAATTCCGTGAAGAGGATCAGTTTGACCTCGACCAGATCGCGCGTGACGAGCAACGCCAGTGGGTCAATTACATTCGCGGGGTTGCCAAGGGATTGCTGGCTCGTGATCTGTCGTTGCGCGGGGCCGATCTCTTGATTGACAGTGATGTGCCCGCCGGTAGCGGACTCTCGTCTTCGGCGGCGTTGGAGGTGGCGGTTGGCTACACCTTCCAACTGCTCAACAATATCAATCTGCTCGGCGAAGAGCTGGCGTTGCTGGCCCAAGGCGCTGAGCATTCGTTCGTCGGCGTGAAGTGCGGGATTATGGATCAGTTGATCGCTGCGTTAGGCGAAGCTGGCCATGCGCTACTGATCGATTGTCGTGACCTGAGCTATCGCCCGGTACCGATTCCGGCTCACGTGCGAGTGGTGGTTTGCGATAGCGGTGTGCGCCACCGGTTGGCCGGTTCGGAGTACAACCAGCGCCGGGCCGGGTGCGAAGAGGCGGTGCGCTTGCTCAAGCCGGCCTTGGGCAAGATCCAAGCCCTGCGTGACGTGCGCTTGACCGATCTGGCCGAGTACGGCCATCTCTTGCCACCCGACCTGCTGCCCCTCGCGCGCCACGTCGTCAGTGAGAATGAGCGCACGCTCGCCGCCGCCGATGCGCTCGCCGCCGGTGATCTGGTCAAGATGGGCCAGTTGATGGTTGAATCGCACCATAGTCTGCGTGACGATTATCGAGTCAGCGTGCCTGAACTCGATACGCTGGTTGAGTTGGCGTTAGCTGCGCCGGGGTGTTACGGCAGCCGGATGACCGGCGGCGGCTTTGGCGGCAGCACGGTGTCGCTGGTGGAAGCCGATCGGGTAGATGAATTTGTCGCTGCGATGATCGCCGGCTACGCCATGCGCACCGGGCGCACCATGCAGCCGCTGGTCTGCACCGCCGGGGCCGGCGTCTCGTGTGGCTATGCCAGCGAGGAGGAATGAATGAAGGTCGGACGGCTCTTCACCCCGCTTTCGACCGCAGCAGTACCGTTGATCTACGGCCTGAGCCATCGCGCGCTGCTGCGGTTAGGCGCGACGAACCACGAACGGCGTTTGGCCGGAATTCGCGCCCATTACTATGCTATGCCGGCCCGTGGTGAAGGCAACCTGCCGGTGCTGCTCTTGCACGGCATCGCCGACCGCGCCCAAACGTGGTCGTTCGTGATGCGGCAGCTCACCGCGATCGGCCCGGTCTATGCGCTCGATCTGGCTGGGTTTGGCTTGAGCGGCTTTCCGCCCGGCCAGCGCTATGCCACCATCGAACAGCAGACGGCGTTGGTGCAGGCGATGATTCGCGAGGTGATTGGGCGACCAACCTTGATTGTAGGCAACTCGATGGGTGGCTGGATCGCGGTGCGAGTGGCGCTCGCCACGCCGGAACTGGTCGCCGGCATCGTCTTGCTGGCGCCGGGAGGAGCCATCTTGCGCGGACGCGAGTCGTGGGAGCCGTTCCTGCAGACGATCGAGCTGCCCGATGGGCGCACCGTGCGGAAAGTGCTGCGCCAGATGTATGGCCGCCCGCCCTTGCCGCTCTACGTTGCAGGTGAGGGGTTGCGTTCCATTTTCCGGCGCGACCCGGTGCGGCAATTCGTCGCCGCGCTCGACGAAAATGCGCTCTTGCGTCCGGAGGATCTGCGCGCGCTACGGGTGCCGGTGGCGATGATCTGGGGTGAAGACGATTATTTCATTCCGCGCGAATCACGCGATTTCTTCTGCGCCAATCTGCCGCAAGCGCGGGTCGTATTCTTGCCCCGTTGCGGCCACATGCCGCAACAACAACGCCCACGTGAAGTAGCGACCTTCATTCGCGATTTCGCCCGCGAGCTGGTCGTAGCCTCAACTCCACAACGCACCGGCGGGCACGAGACGGCGACGCCAAGCCAATCTGCCATCTGAGCATGTGACAAAACGCGGTATAATATCTGTCGTATACGTCTTGTTGAGCACAATAACCACCGCATCAAAAGCGGTGGTTCTTTGTCTGAAACCTGCCGTATGACCATATAATACCAGCATAGGAGCCGCCAACGATGATCCTCTCTGGCATTCGCGAAGCCGTGCTGCTTGAAGTGCAGCGGATTGATATTCACGGCACCATCTTCTACGACGTCACGTTCCACCACGAAGGCGAAACCCAAGCGATCCGGGCTCGGATTGGGGCCGAGAGCGTCTACCCGCATCCACAGGCAGGCGATCCGGTGCGAGTGAGTTACATTATGGGCGTGGTCACGCAGATCACGCCTCGCTAGACAAGACAACGAATGGTTAAACGAATAAACGAATGAGTGAGTGAAGGGCGTTTTGAGGTTTGTTGGCGGGTGAGTAATTGTTGCGCTGCTACGACCGTACCAGTGCCAGTGCGCGACCGCAGCGGGGAACGCCAACCAGTGCTGTGGTGATGGCCTGCGCTGCTACGACCGTACCAGTGCGCGACCGCGGCGGGGTCGCCAACCGGTGCTGTGGTGATGGCCTGCGCTGCTACGACCGCAACAAGGCGGGGCCACAGGGGGA
>NZ_DAOTWH010000072.1:0-2601 GCF_034435895.1 Chloroflexus sp. | reverse complement strand
AAGACGCGAAGGACGCTAAGGGCGCGGAGAGGTTTTGGGGCAAGTGTCACCACTTTCGTTGTCATTGCGAGGGAGCGGCAGCACCCAACCGCGCTGGGTGGCGCCTGACCGAAGCAATCTCTCGCTCCAGCGGCACGAGCCGGCTCCGGGAAGGCAGAACAGTGAACCAGATCTGAAGGGTGGCGCAAAGAGTGCGCAACCTGCGGCGCGAGTTGCTGGCCCACCCCCGCCCCTCCTCCGCTGGGGGAGGGGAGAGTTACCCTCACCACCCAGTCCCCTCGCTCACCGCACGTTAGGAGAGGGGGAGCCGCTGGATGGCAGGGAAGGCATCGCTGGCGCGGAATGCAGTAGCGCCCCTCTCCCGCGCCAGTGGGAGAGGGACTGGGAGTAAGGGCTTGTTTTACCGCAGGCGACGCAGAGGATGATCAACATGCCCAAACTCTTTGCGCCCTCTGCGTTCTCTGCGCCTTTGCACCCTTTGCGGCTATTGTTATCCTCCCAATCCCGTCAGCTTCCCGTAATCTACCGGTTGGCAAGCAACCAGCGCGATCATCGTTCGTAAGCGTGGAAACGTTGATTGTTCGTCACCACGGAGGCGCGTATGCCGATGATCAACCGCTCGTTGCTCACTCCCTTCACGCTCGTCTTTGCCGGCGCGCTGGCGCTGATCATTGCGATCTGGAGCTGGCCAGCCGGCGCGCAAACTGCCAGTTTAACCGTTTCGCCCGCCGTGGCGCACCAGAATACGACCGTCACCCTCAGCGGCAGTGGCTTTTTGCCCGGCGAGACGGCCAGCATCTGGATTACCTACCCTGACTATACCGTCTATGGCGTGGCGGTGGTGACGATCGACGTGCAAGGTCGCTTTAACCACCCTTACCTGTTTGACTTCCTCGGCGCGACCTTCACCCCCACCGGTCGCTACACCTACACGGCGCGCGGCTGGCAGAGCGGACGGGAAGCGTATGCCAGCCTTGAGGTTGAGATGGCGCCGGCCCCCGGTGTGACGGCTGGGGTGCAGTTAACGGTTGATAAGCCTACCCAAGCGCAAGGCGCAACGTTCGCCTTCAGCGGCAGCGGCTACCAGCCGGGTGAACAGGTGGCGCTCTGGTTGCGCTACCCGAACAACGCCGTCGCCGATCTAGGAACGCAAACCGCCGACCGGCAAGGCCGGATCGGCCTCGCCATCGTCAGCAACGGCATCCCGGTCGGGCGCTACGCGCTGACAGTGCGCGGCTTGCAGAGCGGCGGCAACGGTATTGCCGATTTCGAGGTCGTGGCTGGCGATACACTGCGCCCCCACGGCACGGCTACACTTACCGTCGGGCCGGGCAGCAGCCAGCAACGCAGTGCGGTGAGCTTGCAGGGCAGCGGCTTTCTACCCGGTGAAGTGGTCACGGTCTGGGCCACCTTACCCGATTACTCGACCGAATGGCTGGGTGATGTGACGGCAACCGGCGATGGCAGTTTTGCCGCCGAACTCTACCTGAGCGAGCAAGACCCGGCGGGCCGCTATGCGATTAGCGCCTTCGGCAACCGCAGCGAACGGCGAGCAGTGGCCGAGTACACCTTGTTGCCGGGGAGGTAAATTGCCCGCAGTGAGCACTACTATGCTCTGTATGCACGACAGTGTGATCAAACCTAACGCTTTACTTGTTCTTCATCTTGGCTTGACCTTGCCGTGATGCCAGCTTCATCAAACCGGGTTACACTCGCCACAGGATAGATAGCATGGGGGAAGGAGTGTAACCCGTGATTTCGCACTACAACGCCGCCGACCTGCACATCCATACCACTGCCAGCGACGGCGCCGCCTCTCCTGAGGCGGTGTTGTCGTATGTAGCGGAAGAAACTGATTTGCGCGTGATTGCGATTACCGACCACAACACGCTCGAAGGGGCGTTCGCAGCGCGCCGGTTAGCGCCGCGGTATGGGATAGACGTGATCGTAGGATGTGAAATCTCGACTGCGATCGGGCACGTGTTGGCACTGTTCATCGAGAAACCGATTCCTGCCGGGATCGATCTGGCTACAACGGTCAGGTTCGTGCATGAGCAGGGCGGGCTAGCGTTTGCGGCCCATCCTTTCGGCGCGCTGGTCGCATCGGTAGGGCGGCGGCATCTGCTCGGCCCCGAACGCACCGATCTCGATTGGCATCTGCTTGACGGCCTCGAAGTGTTCAACGCCAGCCTGTGGAATCCGGCCAACAACCGGCGCGCAGCGCAGAAAGCGCAATCGCTGGGGTTGACCCAAATCGGCGGTAGTGACGCCCACGATCTGGCGATGATCGGCTACGGGCGCACACTGTTTGCCGGGACGAGCGCCGCCGATCTGCGGCGGGCGTTGCAGCGCGGCGAGACGCAGGTGATCGGGCATTATTGGGGATGGCGCGGGGTGGCCGGCGTGGTGCGGAAACGGGCACTACGATCGCGCCCATTCGCCGAGAGCTGGGCCGGTTTCAAAAAAGATAGTCGGCAACAGGTCTAATCGTCGGCTGAGCCACGGCAGGGCGGTTTGCAATAGTCGCCGGCGCAGAGGGGTAGGGAACAGGAAACTGAACAACGCGCGCGCGCGGGTCGAGCGCGGCGGTTGGCGACGAGC
>NZ_DAOTWH010000071.1:0-22176 GCF_034435895.1 Chloroflexus sp. | reverse complement strand
GGCGCGTTCGATCAACTCGCGCCACGGCAGATAGCAATGACCGTCATCCGACGCTTGGCCGAGCGCGAACCGCACCCCGGCGGCGATCCGGCGCGGGTCGTCGCGGGCAATGCCGAGACCGGCGGCAATCGCGTCGGCGGTGCGAAACCCCACCCCATCCACCTCATCGGCGAGCCGGTACGGTTCGTGCTGCACCACCCCCAATGCATCGTCGCCGTAATGTTTGTAGATGCGCACCGCGACCCCGGTTGGCAGGCCGAGGTCTTGCAACAACAGCATCAAGTCTTTGATCCGCTGCTGCTCTCGCCACGCCGCGGCGATCAGTTCAGCCTTCTTGCGCCCTAACCCCGGCACCTCGCGCAGCCGCTCCGGCTCGCGGTCGAGCACGTCGAGCGTATATTTGCCAAAGGTTTCAGTGATCCGTTTGGCGGTGACCGGGCCAACCCCTTTGATCAGACCGCTGCCGAGATAGCGGCGAATGCCGTCGATGGTGGCGGGCAGGCGGGTGTGGTAGCGTTGCACGCTGAATTGGCGGCCATGGGTCGGATGGTCACGCCACTCACCTTCGAGGATGAGTTGTTCGCCGGGTTGCACGCCGAGCAGTTGGCCGACAATCGTGACGGTATCGCGTTTGCCAGCGGGGCGCAATTGCGCAACCGTATAGCCGGTACTCTCGCTCTGATAGGTAATCCGCTCAAGAATGCCGTCGAGTTGGGGCATAGCGTTCGATCTGCATAGGCAACATTATGTTATTTCTATACTTACCGGAAATGGCGCGTTGGGCGAAGGGTTGCACCGTAGAGAACGCAGAATGAGCATAATCATCATCACATTGTGTACCACTCACCAGTGACGAGAATGGTCTCGGCGTCAACCTGCTCGATCCGCAGGCGCAGATGCTCACCCGGACGGATCGGCTGCGCGCCAGTGTATTGCACATCTACTAAAGCCGGATCGAACAGCTCAGCCAGTTCGTTCTGCGCTGCGCGGAACCGGCAAGTGAGTTGATCGTCAAGAAAGCCGTCGCGGTAGGCATAATACTCAAACGTCACCGGCGTAGCGGGCCACAGACCGAGCGTGTGGCGGCACTGCGCCGCTTGCTCCGGCGAGAGTTGGGTGGCCTCGGTCAGCCGATCCGGGCTAAAGAAGGGATTGGCCAACAGCACGGCAAGACTGCCGATGCCACAGATCATCACAACCCCCGCGAGAACAACCGCCAGCAATACCGCAGAACGGCGCCTCATCATCCCATCGTCACCCAATGACAATCACGAGGGAAACGTAACATTCCGCCAAATCCGCCAGAAAGCAACGAATCCTGCAAGGTATTCATGACTGTAAAGATTATACGTCAGGCTAAACTTTTTTGCATCATCGCAACGATTGACAAGAGGAAATTGATTAGATATTATTAAGTCTCAAAGAGGTATGCTTTTATTGTGAAGTTAAACAC
The DNA here is from genome assembly GCF_034435895.1 of Chloroflexus sp. GTDB lineage: Bacteria > Chloroflexota > Chloroflexia > Chloroflexales > Chloroflexaceae > Chloroflexus. The sequence goes on along the minus strand of NZ_DAOTWH010000071.1, from coordinate 20,723 downwards.
TCTAATCCTAGCAACTCATTACGTATCTGCCCTCGTCGCAGCCATATTTACCACTGAGAGGAGATGCAAGATGTATGATCCCAACTCCCCCTACCGTCCTCCCCAACCGCCGCCGGTCTACATTATCAAAGAAGAGAGTTTTACCTCGAAGGCCATCTTAACGCTCGTTCTCTATTTTGTGCTGTATATTCCCGGTCTGATTGCGAATATCGTCTTCTGGAACGAAGCGCGCAATGTGCAAGCAAGAATCGGACGGGCGCCAGAGGGGAAGTGATGCCTGACGGCAATGTTAATCATGCAGTTAGTAGGTCTCATCTTAGCTGGTGGCTTCTTTTGCTTGTTGGTGCTTTTGATCATCATAACCGAACCAGTGCCATTCTAGGATAGACAGAGGCTACCTCACCACATGCGGCGTCGGTTTGCCGCTCAACACCGCCACCAGATTCTCGGCGGCGAGAGTCGCCATGCGCACGCGGGTAGCGACACTGGCGCTGCCAATGTGCGGGGTGAGCACCACGTTCGGCAAGGCAAGCAGCGGGTGATCCGGCCCAATCGGCTCGCGCTCGAAGACATCGAGGCCGGCGGCCCACGGACGACCGGCGCTGAGCGCTGCGACTAGTTCGTCTTCGCGCACCAGCGGCCCACGAGCAACGTTAACGAAGATACTGGTAGGTTTCATCAAGGCAAACTGGGCCGCACCAAACATGCCGCGGGTCTCGGCGGTGAGGGGGGCGGTCACCACCACCGCATCACTCTCGGCGAGCAGATCGTTAAGTGATCGATAGCCGGCCCCCAACTCGGCTTCAAGTTCGGGATTAGGCCGGCGGTTGTGGTAAAGCAGCCGCATACCAAAACCACGGCCCCGGCGCAAGACCGCTTGCCCGATCCGGCCTGCGCCAACCACCCCCAGCACGCGACCGTAGATATCTTGCCCAACCATCTGCAACGGGTGCCACGGCCCCCACCCACCGCGTTCGATCAGCTTGTGGCCCTCCACCACCCGGCGGGCAGCGGCCAAAAGCAAGGCCCACGCCAGATCAGCGGTGGTCTCGGTCAGCACATCGGGCGTATTGGTAAGGGTAATTCCGCGCGCCGCCAGCGCTTCGCGGTCAATATTGTCGTAGCCGACCGCCATGATCGACACGGCGCGCAGCCGCGGCGCGGCGGCGATCACCTCGGCGTCGATACGGTCGGTAATCAGGCAGAGCAACCCTTCCGCCTCGGCCACGCCGCGCAACAGCTCATCGCGCGGGATAGGAGTCTCGGCGTTATCCCACAGCGAAACCGTGCAATGCTCAGCGAGGATCGCCATCGCTGGGTCGGGCAGCCGGCGGGTGACAAAAATCGGTGGTTTGCGGTTCATCTGCGTCCTCAGCATCATTGCCCACGCCGCAGCCCTACCCCTCGACCACAATCACGTGAATCTGCGGTGGGCCATGAATGCCGAGCGAGAGGGTCATCTCGATGTCAGCAGTGCGCGACGGGCCGGTGATGAAGGTGAGGTTGCTGGTCGGGCCGAAGATCTCATCACCGTAGCGTTGGGCCAGCAGCGCCAGCGCCTCGCCGAGGCCGCGCACCAGTTGGTGTTGGAAGATCACCGCAATGTGGCACGGCGCTAGCAATGAAGCAATGCGCGGCTTGCCGGGGCCATGGCGCAAGAGCAGCGTACCGCTCTCGGCAATCGCCAGCTCAGCACCTGACAAACAGATCGGAATCGGTTCCAGTTCCTGCAGCCGCGCCTTGCGCCCTTCCCCACGCACATCGGCTTGCGCCGGCGTAATCCCGCGGGCAGCCAGCAATTCCGGCAAACCGGGCAAGCCAATCTGGTCGAGATCCCACCCGATGACGCTGGTGGCGTGCGTCTCTTCGATCAGACGGTCAATAATCGCCAGCGCATCATCGGCGCTTGCCACCCGATAGGCTTTGCCCTCCAGCTTCGCCAGCTCAGCGACGAATTGACCAACCACATCATCTTGGGCCGGCAACACGAACGGCGGCGCTTCGTGCGACATCCGTTCCGCCTCGGCCTGCAACCATGGCCGGTTGGCGTTAAGGCTGGTACGGAGATTAGCGAGAATCTGTTCACGGCTCATAACATCTCCTATCAAAAAGTCGCAACGTGCGCAGAGATATAAAGGGTGTCAAGAGTATGCTAATGAGAATACCAAAAACCTTTGCGTCTTTGCGTTTATATCCTTTGCACCTTGGCGGGTATCATCCTCTCCCCCTTTGCCCCCCTCTGCGCCTTATGAACATGAATTCGGTCATAACGCTACTCGGGTAAACCCAAAGCAACCCGGCACGTAGAACGATAAAGGGCTGGCAAAAACCTACTACTGAAAACAACCAAAAACCTCTGCGCCCTTTGCGATCCTTGCGCCTTTGCGTTTATCGTTCTTTGCGTCCTTTGCGCCTTGGCGGGTATCATCCTCTGCGTCTTGGCCCCCTCTGCGACTCTCCTCACAGTCGCCGTTCGTAGAATAACGACAACGGATCATTGGGATACTCACCGAACGGGCCGATCTGATAAAAACCGGCTTTTTCATAGCAGCGGATCGCCGCATGCTGCAATGTACCGGTTTCGAGCCGCAGCAGCCGGCACTCGCGCGCCAGCGCATACGCGGCCAGATGGTCGATCAACCGTTGGGCCAGCCCCATCCCGCGAAACGCTGGCCGCACATACATCCGCTTCAATTCGCCATAGTCAGGGTACAGTTGGATGCCACCGCAACCGGCGGCCTCGCCGTTCACCCGCACGACGAAAAAGGCGACGCCTTGCGCAATAAGTTTCTCGACACTATAGCCGTGCTGGCTTTCCGGCGGGTAGAGCGGGGCCAGTTCGGCTTCCAGTTCTTCGATCAACGCCAGCGCATCATGAGTGTCTGGTAGTTCGGCGTGGATGGTGATACGCATATCCGCTAAAAGAGGCAGGTTACAAACCTGTCCTTACACTACGATGACGATTAGCATTGTTTCTTCCGTTCGGCCCACATTTCACGGAACGATTTCGGCGGCAAGGCCGGAAAATCGCGCTGTTTCGTCCACAAGTGTAGCGGCGGCGGCAAGCGGCGGAAGCGACCCTTGCGGGCCAGAATGCGGCTGAAGAACCGGCCAGCCTTGCCGCCGGCATTGTAGATCGCCGGGTGGGTCATCGTCAGGGTATAACTAGCAATCGCCGCCTTCTCGACCGGATGAAACTTGCCGGCCTTCACCGCATCGGCCCGGTGGCGCAGCAGCATGTCAGGAATGGCGATCCGCACCGGGCAGACCTCTTGGCAGGCACCGCAGAGCGAGCTGGCTTGCGGCAACAGGTAAGCGTCGGGTAGATCAGGTTGCAGCAGCGGAGTGAGCACAGCGCCGATCGGGCCGGAGTAGACGCCGCCGTAGGCGTGACCGCCAATCGCCTGATAGACCGGGCAGGCGTTGAGGCAGGCGCCACAGCGAATGCAGAGCAGTGACTCGGCGTAATGGCCGCCTAAAATCCGTGACCGGCCATTGTCGAGCAAGATCAGGTGAAACTCTTCGGGGCCGTCTTCTTCGCCGGGGCGGGCCGGGCCGCTGATCAGGCTGGTGTAGACGCTCAGTTTCTGGCCGGTGGCTGAACGGGCCAGCACTTGCAGCATCACACCCAGATCGGCAAGGCGGGCCACAATCCGCTCGATCCCCATAATTGCCACGTGGATGCGCGGCACTGTGGTCGAGAGACGCGCATTGCCCTCGTTCTCGACAATCACGATTGCGCCGCTGTCGGCCACACCAAAATTGACCCCGCTAATGCCCATATCGGCCTGCAAGAAGCGTTGGCGCAGCGCCTGCCGGGCCGTGCGGATCATCGGCGGCACTTCGGTGGTCGGCGGCATGCCGAGGTGCTGTTGGAACAGCTCGCTCACCTGCTCACGGGTTTTGTGGATGGCGGGAGCGATGATGTGCGACGGCGTTTCACCGGCAAGCTGGATAATATACTCGCCGAGATCAGTCTCGACCACCTCGAAGCCGGATTCTTCGAGCGCCTCGTTGAGATGGATCTCTTCCGAGGCCATCGACTTCGATTTGACAATGCTGCGCACCCCGCGCGCGCGGGCCAGTTCGATGATATAGCGACGGGCTTCTTCGCCATCGCTGGCCCAGCACACATGGCCGCCGCGCGCTTCGACATTGGCGGCTAACTGCGGCAACAGCTCATCAAGATGAGCCAGCGCGTGGGCACGGATGGCGCGGGCTTGATCGCGCAACCGGTCAGCATCGCTCAGCGCGCCGATCGCGCCAGCCCGGTTGCCGATGAAGCGCGTCGTTGCCCGGTGCAGCGCCGTCTGCAACGACGAATCGTGCAGGGCGTGGTCAACGCGGTCGAAAAAGGCGATGGTTTGCGGCATGGCGGTGATTTCTAGGTGATAGAACAATCCATAATGATTGATTTATCAGGCGATAGACCGGGGGCGTTCCCCCGGAAACCGGATTTATCGCGCATCCACCATATTCGCCAACACCTCGGCCAAATGGCGGGCGCGGGTTGGCAGGTTGCGGCGCGACAATCCGCCGGCGATTTGGGTCATACAAGACACATCGCCGGTCACGACCAGATCAGCGTTCGTGGAGGCAATCGCCTCGATCTTGCGGTCGAGCATTGCGGTCGAGATGGTATGCTGCTTGACCGCAAACAAGCCACCGAACCCGCAACACTGTTCGCACCCCGGCGACGGCGCCACCTCCGCCCCCCGCACCCGGCCCAGCAACGCGCGCGCTTGCGCGCCGAGGCCGAGAAACCGCAGGCCGTGGCAGGCGTCGTGATAGGTGATGCGGCCATTGAACTGCGCACCGACGTCGGTCACGCCTAACACATCGACCAGATACTCGCTGAGTTCGTAGGTGCGATGGGCTAGGTCAGCAGCCATACCGGCAAATGGCGTGTGCGCAAACAACTCGTGGTAGAGGTGGCGGATCATCGCTGCGCACGATCCCGACGGCATCACCACATCGCCCTTGCCGCGCAACACCTCCAGCGTGCGCCCGGCCACCGCGTAAGCGTCATCGCGAAAGCCAGCGTTGAACGCCATCTGGCCGCAACATAACAGATCAGGCGGCACCTCAACGGTCACGCCTTGTTGTTCCAACAGCTCGGCCGCAGCCAAACCGACGGTCGGGTAGAGCTGATCAACAATGCAAGTCGCGAATAACACAGCGCGACGGCGGCCGGTAGTCACGATCTCGTCTCCTTATAAGACTGAAAGAGCGTTGATGCCGGTATTATACCAAGTATTTGCTGAGGCATTCCAGCCCTGCAACCATGCTATAATAGAAGTGGCATCGTCGCGCTCAGGTTCGGCCTGAGCGTTTTTCACGCCGCGCAGCGGCCCACGTTACGGAAAAGGTATGATCCAGCGCACCGACCTGCGAAACATCGCGATTATCGCTCACGTTGACCACGGCAAAACGACGCTCGTTGACGCAATGCTCAAGCAGAGCCGCATCTTCCGCCAAAACCAGCAAGTGGAAGAGCGCGTGCTCGATAGCAACGCTCTCGAACGCGAACGAGGAATTACCATTCTCGCCAAGAATACCGCCGTCACCTACCGCGGCGTCAAGATTAATATCGTCGATACCCCTGGCCACGCCGACTTCGGCGGCGAGGTTGAGCGGGTAATGAACATGGTTGATGGCGTGTTACTGCTGGTTGACGCCGTCGATGGCCCGATGCCGCAAACCAAGTTCGTGTTGCGCAAAGCGTTGCAGGCCGGCCATCAGGCAATCGTGGTCGTCAACAAGATCGACCGTCCGCAAGCCCGCCCCAACCACGTTGTCAATGCGACCTTTGACCTGTTTGTCGATCTCGGCGCAAGCGACGAGCAGGCCGAGTTCGCCACTATCTTCACCAATGCTCTGCTCGGCCACGCCGGGCGTTCGCCGCTCAAGCTGCACGACTCGCTCGAACCACTCTTCGAGTGCATTCTCGACCGCATTCCGCCACCCACGGTTGATGTCGAGGGGCCGGTGCAGTTCCTCGTCACCACCAGCGCCTACGACGAGTATAAAGGCAAGATTCTCACCGGACGGCTGGTGCGCGGCACGATCCGCAAAGGGCAGCCGTTGGTGCGGATCGCGCGCGACGGCGCGATCACGCCGGCCAAAGTCAGCCAGATTTTTGTGTACAACGGGCTAGAACGGCAAGAGGTCGAGCAGGCGCAGGCTGGCGATATTATCGCGATTGCCGGCATCCCCGACGCCGCCATCGGCGACACCATCGCCGACGCGCTCGCCCCCGAAGCGTTGCCGCCGATTAAGGTCGAAGAGCCGACTGTCCGCATGACCTTTGGCGTCAACACCAGCCCCTTCGCCGGGCGCGAGGGCACCTACGTCACCTCGCGCAAACTGCGCGAGCGCCTGTTCCAAGAGATGGAGCGCGACGTGGCGTTGCGGGTGGAAGAGACCGATAGCCCCGATGTGTTTATCGTCGCCGGGCGCGGCGAGTTGCATCTCGGCATTCTGATCGAGACCATGCGCCGCGAGGGTTATGAGTTTCAGGTCTCGAAGCCGGAAGTGATCTTCCGCGAAGCCCCCGATGGCGCCCGGCTCGAACCGATGGAGCTGGTCGAGATTGAGGTGGCGAGCGAGTATCAAGGAGTGGTGGTTGAACTTCTTGGCAAGCGGCAAGGCCAGATGCGCGATATGCGCATCAGCGAAGACGGCTCGGTTCATTATGTCTATCTTGTGCCGACGCGCGGCCTGCTCGGCTTCCGCCAGCTCTTCCTTACTGCCACCCGCGGCACTGGGATCATGAACAGTATCTTCTTCGGCTACGAGCCATACGCGGGCGAGATCGAGGTGCGGGCTAACGGCAGCCTGATCGCTGCCGAAAGCGGCGTTGCCACCACGTATGCCATTCACGCCTTGCAAGACCGCGGCGTCTTCTTCATCACTCCCGGCCAAGAGGTCTACGAAGGCATGGTGGTCGGCCAGCACATTCGCGACAACGACCTTGAGGTGAACGTCTGCAAAGAGAAGCACCTCACCAATATGCGCAACAACCGTGGCGCCGAAACGGTGCGGCTCGATGCGCCGCGCCAGCTCTCGCTTGACGACGCGATTGAGTATATCGGCGACGACGAGCTGGTCGAGGTGACACCCAAGGGTTGGCGCATTCGTAAGAAGCTGCTCAGCGCCGACGACCGCCGCCGCGAGAAGAAACGGCGCGAACTGGCGATGAGTGAGCGGTAGGCGTACCTTACCGCAGAGGGCACAGGGGTCGCAGAGTTGAGGGGCTAGCAGGACGTTTGAGCGAGCGCAACTGTTGATCGCTGTGCAATGCCTCAAAACGTAGCTCGACCCTTCCCTCTCCCGCGCCAGTGGGAGAGGGGCCGGGGGTGAGGGACAGCAGCCCGCGCAGCGGGCTTCGTAAGCCTAGCCCGGCCCTTCAGGGCCGGGTGTTAGACAAGATGTTCTGTCCGCCCTTGAACCCAGTGGGGTTGCGGGGCGAACAGAACATGTGGTCAATCACACCCGTTGATCGCTGGCAATGCCGCAACGCTTAGTCCTGCGCTCCCCTCTCCCGCGCCAGTGGGAGAGGGGCCGGGGGTGAGGGCACACCGGCACATCGCAAAGCCTTCAACCACATCTACGCTCGTATGTTCTGTCTGCCCTTGAAGCGCGCAGAGGGCAGGTCATTGATACACCCCCTCTGCGCTAGGACTGCCAGAGCAGCGCCGCAAATACTCATCCGCCTCTCATTTTTCTTTAACCTTCTCTTTAAGCTGCCCGCCGATACTAGGAACCGGTGGGCAGTTTAGCATCTTCACCCTTACCCATCACACCACCTGCCTGCCCCAAGAGAGCGCGGCACCACCCACCCGCCGCACCCTCCGCGGCCCACGCTTACGTGACCGCGGGAAACCGCAGAGGCAACCACCTGCGCCTACATCTATGAAACTCGGCGGTTCACATCGCACGCGCCGGACGGTTTCACCGGCGCACAAGGAGGCACAATGAGCAACCCAACCACGATTGGTCGCAGCGCATCGGATCCGATTGTGCTGTATCTGAACGAGATCGGCGCTGAGCCGCTATTGAGCTTCGAGCAAGAACAGCAACTGGCCAACGCAATAGCGCAGGGCCGGCGCGCCGCCGAGCGGCTAGCCAATGAGCCATTGCTCCCGCTTGCCGAAAAGCAGCGGCTTGCAGCGCAGGTTGCCGCCAGCGAGCAAGCTCGCGCCCAACTCATTAACTCCAACCTGCGACTAGTAGTGAGCATTGCCCGCCGCTATCAGGGCCACGGTCTGGCCTTGCTCGATCTGATTCAAGAAGGCAGTGTCGGCCTCATGCGCGCGGTCGATAAATTTGACGCCAGCCGCGGTCTGAAGTTCTCGACCTATGCGACCTACTGGATCCGGCAGAGCATCGGGCGGGCGATCGCCGACCACAGTCGCACCGTGCGCTTGCCGGTGCATTTGGGGGAACGGCTGAGCCGGCTGTCGCGGCTGCGGCAAGAATTGGCCCAGCAGCTCGACCGCGAACCGACCTTGGAAGAGCTGGCCAATGCTGCTGGCCTGACCATCGGACAGGTCGAACGGGCCGAGCAGGCTGGGATGAAGCCGGCGTCGCTTGATGAAGCGCATACGGAAGACGGCGGCGGCGCGCTCGCCGAAATCTTGACCGATCCGCTCCAACCCACCCCCTTTGAAGAGGTGAGCGAGAGCATGTTGCAGGCCGATGTGCAAGCCGCGCTGAGCCAGCTCTCGCCGCGTGAGCGCAACATTTTGCGCCTGCGCTATGGCCTCGACGGCGAACCGATGCATACTCTCGAACAGATTGGCCAGCGCCTGCGCCTCACCCGCGAACGGGTGCGCCAATTAGAGCACGAGGCGCTGCGCAAGTTACGCGATCCGTCCTTGCATCCTCAGTTGCAGGGGTATGTCAACGAGACCCTGCCATAACCGGCGCCGAACCTAGGATGATACCCAAACGGTTCCCCCTGTACGGGGGAACCGTTTGATATGTTCAGCCGGCTTGGCGATGCGCATCACGCTTGCAGCGACGTTTTTTCGCCTAAAACTAGACTCTGCTTAAACGTCACCACCACGATCGCCAGCGAAGAAAGAACGAGCACCGCCAGCCAGACCACCCCGCCAAGCAGGCCGAACAGCATATTCATCACATCACCCAACGTAAAGCGCAGGTTATCCGCTATGTGGAGCAGGACGGCATACCAGAACCCGAGCCGGATCCGGACATAACCGTAGATGAAGCCGCCGATGAGTTGCGGCAAGACCAACAACGGCGCATACCACCAAACCTCCACTGCGGTGTAGTTGGTCAGGTGCAGCAGGCCAAAGACAATCACCGAAACGTAGTAGTACACCGCCACGTAGCGGTGAAAGAAATCGGCGTACCGCTGCCCGCGCCGGTCGCACCACCAGAACCAGAGCACGATCAGGCCGCCAAACGCGAGATAGAAACCGATTTTCACCGCCGGCGCAAGGACCTCTAACCCAGCTGCGCGCAGCAAGTCAAGAAACGGCATCGGCGCAAACTGGATCGTCACCAAACTGAATGAGATAAAGAAAAAGAGCAGATTGGGAGCCAGCCAGAGCCGGAACATCACCTCTTCAAAGAAGGGGATGATAGGAATGCCGGCAATGGCCATAAACCGCAAGAGTTCTTCATTATTACCCTCCATCAGGTGTTCGGTTTCCATCGGAATAAACGTCTCGATCGACGCCGAAACCAGATTACCGGCAAACGCAAGCAGAATACTCAACCCCAGCAGGCTCAAGATGATGCGCAGTTTCGCCTTCCGCGCGGCAACGATATGCGCCGCATCGGGCCGGCGCACAAAGGCGAAGAAATCGAGGATCGGGTTGGAGATGGTGTTGGGGGAAAGCGTGTTCACGTTTGTTCTCCTTGAACTTGGTCGCCGCAATTCAAGCGAGGTTATGACGAATCGAACCGAGAGTGTCTAGCTACCTCTAAAGGTAGCTAGTGGCCGCAAACGTTATCACCAAGCGCAACACTGGCGGACGGTCGCGAATGTAGACAGGCATAGACTCCTCTTTATCTCATTTCGTATATTGTTATTAAAAAGATTACTAATGGGGATTATCATTCACAATTGAGCCTTACACCCTGCGAAAAATACGGAGGAATGCCAGTGGGGGAAACAGTCATAGCGCCCATCACGAACGCGCCCGCGCGGGTGCAGCAGCCAGCCCGCTCGTGAGGAGTTGCGGGGCGGACAAAGTATTTGGTCGAGCAAAACCATTGATCGCGGTGAGATGCCTCAACGCTCGGCTCTACGCTCCCCTCTCCCACGCCAGTTGAGGAGTGGACAGAACGTTTGGCCGAATACAACCGTTGATCACTGTGCGATGCCGTAAAGCCCCGTGCTGCACTTCCCATCACCCCTCCCCCCTAGGGGAGGGTCAAGGGGTGGGGGCATCAGCCCGCGCAGCGGGCTTCGTACCCCTAGCCCGGCCCTGAAGAGCCGGGTGCTGGGTCAGATGGTCTGTCCGACCTTGAGGTGAAGGTCAGCAGCCCGTGCAGCGGGCTTCGTACCCCTGCCCGACCTTTCAGGGCCGGGTGCTGCCGGATAGCCAGCAAGCGCAACAACAAGACGGACAACGCACAACACTAGTTTGTGTGTGGGCTATCCAACAGAACCCCCTCGCTCGTGCCAGTGGGAGCGGAGCTAGGGGTAAGGATGAATCGAAGCATCGCAAAGCCTTCAACCACATCTGCACCATACGCTATCCGCACCTAAACGTGATGGAGAAGTGCTTATGATCCCGGCGTTGCCGGCACGGCAAACATCGTCGCCTGCATGAGCGCAATGGTCGAGCGCCGGTCGCCATCAATCGCCATCGCCTCGCCACTGCACACCGTCACCGTGCGGCCCGTTCGCACCACCCGCCCAATGGCCACAAAACGGCTGCCGCGGGCCGGTCTCAGAAAGTTGATCTTGAATTCGACCGTCAACACTTCGCGATCGGCAGGCATGAGCGTCAGCGCCGCATAACCGCAGGCGCTATCGAGAATGCTGGCAATCACCCCGCCGTGGATGTAGCCGTGCTGCTGGCTGTAAGCCGGATCGGCAGGTATTGTTATCGCCAACTCTCCCGGACGCATGTGCTCGATCATGGCATGGAGCGAACTCATCAGGCCTTGGCGGGCGAAGCTCGCGCGCACGCGCGGTTCCCAGTCGGGGGTTTGCGGGTGAAAGGTGTGCATAGGTGTGATCTTTAGAGATGGCGGGTGAATGCGATTATTGTAACAGATCACGAGGTGGGTAGAGCCGCACCGCCGGCCAACGCCCTGCACCATCGGGCGATTACCGCATTGCCGGGAACCGCACTGCCGTGCGGCTCTACAGGGGGATGGACGATCACCAAACGCCGGCCAACGCCCTGCACCATCGGGCGATTACCGCATTGCCGGGAGCCGCACTGCCGTGCGGCTCTACAGGGGGACATGCATCGTTGTCAACAATACTATTGCATAAACAACCAATCTGTGATATAATCGGCCCAACCCTAGTCACCGGTCATACGCGCCAACGAGGTCGCGCCATTCTCTCAAGCTAGACAACGAGGTTGTGCCGTGCATCATCGTAGCCTGCGTCTGCTCCTCGCCCTCACGATCGTCTCCGGCCTGATTGCCCTCATGTTGCCCCTGCCTGTTGCCGCCGCCGGCGAAGAGGTGCGCGGCAGTCTCAACAATTGGGGTAGTACGCCGTGGACGATGTCAGCCAGTCTGGGTGGAACATTTATCTACACCAGCGGCCAAGTCAACAATGTTAGCGACCCCAACAGCGAATTCAAGTTCTTTAAGCAAACCAATCAATGGTTCGGTAAAGATGCGCCAAACAACGTGACGTTTGGCCAAATTTTTACCGGCCTCAGCACTGACGGCGGCGGCGAGCGCAATCTGCGCTTCAATCATGTCGCTGGCAGCTATTATGTCTTCAAGTGGGATGGCGGCGGGCGCGGGGTGGTATTCCAATTCAGCGCCCCACCAGCCACTATCACCGGTGTGAGCCGCAGTCTGTCTGCACCATCCGCCGGGCAAGCGGTGACGGTCACTGCCACCACCAACGTCACCCCTCCCACTGGGCAGGCGCTCTGGCTGCGCTATGCTGTCAACGGCAATTGGGCGGGTTCGACGGTGGTCAAGATGGCTGGCAGCGGCGCCTCGTTCAGCGCCACCATCCCCTCGCAAACTGCCGGCACGACGGTTAGCTATTACGTCTTTAGTTCGGGCAATGTGAGCGCAATTGCCGGCGCTGACGCCGATTTGATGACGATCAACGCCGACACCAACGGCGGCAGCAACTATAGCTATACCGTCAGCAGCGGCACGAGCGCCATTACTCCTGCCCAAGCCCGCGCGCTGTGGCTTGATCTGAACACGATTGCGTGGAATGGCGGCCCGGCGGCAAGCTTCCGCCTGCTCTATGACCCCGACGGCGGCTTGACCACCGCTGCCGAGGCGACCACCTGCAGCTTCCCAGCCCCGGCAGCGCCGTGTTATGTACCGTTGACCGCTAGCGGTACGGTGAGCGGTTTTGTCAAGAACCCTAACGCGAATGGTCTGACCCGGCTGTTGACCGGCTTGAGCGCCGCCGGTGCCCGCCACTTGCTGCGCGGCCAACTGGTGGTGGCGGCATACAACGGCAGTGGTAGCCGGATCGACGCCACGCGAGTGCAGATTCAGGGAGTGCTCGATGATCTGTACGCAGCGAATGCGACTGCGCAAACCCTCGGTGTTAGCTATAGCGGCGGCGTGCCTACGGTGCGGTTGTGGGCGCCGACGGCGAAAACGGTGACTCTCCGCCGCTTCACTACTTCCAGCACCACGGCCTACACCGATCACCCGATGACGCTCGACCCGGCAAGCGGGGTGTGGAGCGTTACCGGCGACGCGACGTGGGATCGCCAGTTTTACCTGTTTGCGGTTGAGGTGTATGTGCCGGAGCTCGATGCCGTCGTCACCAATCTCGTCACCGACCCTTATACGGTGAGCCTGTCGCAAGACGGCGCTGCCACTGGTGATGTGCGCAGCCAGTTCGTCAATCTCGATGACGCCGATTTGAAGCCGGTAGGATGGGATACGTTGAGCAAGCCGGCGCTGACCAACCCCGAAGATATCGTGATCTACGAGGTGCATATCCGCGACTTCAGCGCCAACGATAGCACGGTGGCAGCGGCGGATCGCGGCACGTATCGCGCTTTTACCTACGATGGAAGCGGCCCGCACCCGAACACCAACCTCTCAGATGGCATGAACCATCTGCTGCAACTGCGGCAGGCTGGGTTGACGCATATCCACCTCCTGCCGGCATTTGACATCGCCTCGGTGATCGAGAATCCCGCCGATCGCGCGGAACCGGCCATCTCGTTCAACCCCGCTACCGATCGCGCCTCAACCGACCCGCAAGCGGCGGTCGGCGCGGCCCGCCAGACCGACAGCTTCAACTGGGGATACGATCCCTACCACTACGGCGTGCCGGAAGGCTCGTACAGCACCAACCCCGATGGCGTCGCGCGCATTCTTGAGTTCCGCGAGATGGTGCAAGCGCTCAACCAAAATGGGTTGCGCGTGGTGATGGATGTAGTCTACAACCACACCGCGGCCAGCGGGCAAGATGACAAATCAGTGCTGGATCGAATCGTTCCCGGCTACTACTACCGCTACGACGCCGCCGGCAATCTCTACCAATCGTCGTGCTGCGCCGACACCGCGACCGAGTACGCGATGATGGAGAAGCTCATGATCGATACGATCGTGCGCTTCGCGACGGCGTATAAGATCGATGGCTTCCGCTTTGACCTGATGAACCTGCACACCCGCCAGAATATGCTCAATGTGCGGGCGGCGCTGCAGGCGCTCACTCCCAGCGCCAATGGAGTTGATGGCAGCGCGATCTACCTCTATGGCGAAGGCTGGGATTTCGGCTCGGCCCGCGACAAGGGCTTGACCGCCTGCCCGCACTGCTATGCCCACAAACATAACATGACCGGCAGCGGGATCGGCCTGTTCAACGACGTCATCCGGGACGCGGCCCATGGCGGTTACAGCACCGACACAGTTGGCATTCGCCGGCAAGGGTTCATCAATGGCCTCAGCTACGACTGGAACGGCTACGGCTACCCCAATCGCTTCCAGAGCGATTTGCACGTAGTGATGGATACGCTGCGCTCGGCGTTGCGCGGCAGCGGTACCGATTGGAATGGGCAGGGCAACCCGTTCACCGACGATCCGCAAGAGGCGATCAACTACGTCGAAAAACACGACAACGAGACCTTGTTTGACCAAAACGTCTTCAAGCTGCCCAACGGCAACAGCAGCGGCAATCCGGGGTGGATCGGCGGCAGCGGCATTGCTGTGACCTCAATGGCCAACCGCGTGCGCAGCCAAAACATGGGGGTGAGTCTGATCGGGCTAGCGCAAGGCATCCCCTTCTTCCACATGGGCCAAGACATCCTGCGCTCGAAATCGCTCGACCGCAACAGCTACGACTCAGGCGACTGGTTCAACCGGGTGTATTGGGATCGCAGCGCCAACAACTTTGGCCGCGGCCTGCCACCGGCGTGGGACAACAACTCGCGCTGGGGGATCATGACGCCGTTGCTGAACAACACCGCACTTGATCCCGCCCCTGCCGACATGAACTTCGCCGCCGCTCACATGCGCGAGACGCTGCGCCTGCGCATGAGTTCGCCGCTCTTCCGCCTCACTACCGAAGCGGCGATCAATGCCCGCGTCAGCCACTACAACACCGACAATAGCCGCGATGCGCTGATTGTGATGCGGTTATCGGACGAAGTTACGCCCGATCTCGACCCGAACTGGGAAAACATTCTCGTCTTCTTCAACGCCAACACGATCACCCAGACGATCACTATCCCCAACGCCAATGGCTTCACCCTGCACCCATTGCACACCAACGGCGTCGATGACGATCCGGTGATTGCGACGGCTAGCTTCAACGACGCCACCGACACCTTCACCATCCCGCCGCGCACCACGGTGGTCTTCGTCTCGACCCAAGCCCTCGAACCGCCCAGCACAATTGACTGGGTGGGGCTGATGTTCCCGCGCGGCGGGGTGGCCCATGCCATCAACGAAGGCAGCTTCGCGCCTGCCGGCTTCGATGTCTTTGTGCAAGTCTACGAAGCGGGAGTGACGCCGGGAGCCGGCCAAGGCGCCGGGATCGCGTGCTTCTTGCATTGGGGCCGCTACGGCCAGCCGTGGAGCGACCTGCCGATGGTCTATAACCGGGACATCGGCAACAACGACGAATATCGGGCGACGATCCCGCGCGCCGTGCTAGAGAGCCTCGCACCGGGCACGTACGGTTTCACCGCCTACTGCCAGCAGACCAGCGAAACCGGGCGCAAGTGGAAGGTTGACAGCTACAACATCTCGGCAACCGGCGACGACGATCAAGGCGACGGCCTGATCACCATCATCCCGGCTGGTGACAGCGCCAGCGAACCCAACGGCGGCGTCTTCGTCCATTTGTTTGAATGGCGCTGGGCTGATGTCGCGCAAGAGTGCTCGTTCCTCGGCCAGAAGGGCTATACTGGCGTGCAAGTCTCGCCACCGAATGAGCACATCGTGCCCACCGCCGATCTCGGCGGCAACCCGGCCAACGACTTCCCGTGGTGGGCGCGCTACCAGCCGGTGACGCACGACACCAGCCGCTTCACCAGCCGCAGCGGCACGTGGGCCGAGTTCCAGCAGATGGTGAATGCCTGTAACAGCGCCGGCGTAGCGGTGATCGTTGACGCGGTGATCAACCACATGGCCGACATCGAAGTAGGCAGTCCGCCCACCGGCACATCCGGCAGCCAATACCGCTCGCAACCGGCTGGCAGCCGGTTCTACGGCGCGCAATACGTGCCCGACGACTTCCACCCCGATTGTCTAATCACCAACTACCGGGATCGCAATCAGGTGCAACGTTGCCAACTCGCCGGCTTGCCCGACCTCAACACCGGCAAGCCAGCGGTGCAAAGCAAACTGCGCGCTTACCTGCAAGCGTTGCTCAACGCCGGCGTACGTGGCTTCCGCATCGACGCCGCCAAGCACATGGCCGCCCATGAGATCGGCGCCATCCTTGACGGCCTCACCCTGCCCGGCGGCGGGAAACCTTACATCTTCAGCGAAGTGATCGATATGGATCCCGCCGAGCGCATCCGGGACTGGGAATACACCCCCTACGGCGACGTGACCGAGTTTGCCTACAGTGTGAGTGTGATGGGCAACGCCTTCACCTGCGGCGGCTCGCTCAGCGACCTGCAAAACTTCACCAGCGGCTTGTTGCCGTCACGGTTCGCCCAGATCTTCGTTGACAACCACGACAACCAACGCGGCCACGGCCCCGGCGGCGCGTGCGTGGTCGATCACCGCGACGGGCGTGCCCACCTGCTGGCCAACATCTTCACCTTGGCCCAGCCCTACGGCCATCCGTCGGTGATGTCGAGCTACTACTGGACAACCAACCCCGCCAGCAACGCCGGCGACAGCCTTGGCCCGCCGAGCAGCAACAACGGCGGCGTCACGTGGGGGCCGGGGTTAGGGGCCGATACCCGCCCGGTCTACGGGCCGGGCCAGACGGCGAACGACTACCCGGCTAACTGCTCAGGCACCTACCCCAACCCAGTCACGAACGCCGATCTCGGCAAGTGGGTCTGCGAACACCGGCATCCGGGCATTGCCAACATGGTGCAATTCCGCCAGACCACCCACGGCCAGCCGATCACCAACTGGCAAAACATTGGCGGCGCGCCGAGCAACCATATCGCCTTCGGACGCGGCAACCGCGGCTTTGTCGCTATCAACAACACGACGGCGGCAGCCACCTCCACCTACCAGACCAGCCTGCCAGCCGGGTTCTACTGCGACATCACCAAGTACGACTTCGCGGGAGGGATCTGCGTGCTGCCGGGAACGACCACGCCGGCCCCGGCTAGTGCGCTGATTGAAGTGAACGGGAGCGGGCAGATTGTCAACTACACACTGGCCGCGCGCGATGCGCTCGCCATCCACGTAGACGCCCGCCCAACCTACCAGATCACGGTCAGCGCAGAGCCAGCGGTTGGCGGCACGGCCAGCGGCGACGGCGCCTACCCGCACGGCGCAGTGGTGATGGTCAACGCGACGCCGGCTAGTGGCTACGCCTTCGTCAACTGGACGGAAGGCGCGAGCGTGGTGGCGACCACGGCCAGCTACAGCTTTGTGGCGACCGGCAACCGGGTGTTAGTGGCCAACTTTGTGCCAGTGGCAATCGCAACACCAACCGCCACGCCCACCGCGACACCGACCGCCACGGCAACGGCCACGCCGACGGTCACGCCCACGCCTGCACCGCAATATACGATCTACATCCCGATGATCATGCGGTAATCGCTGGTGGTTTAATCGATATGTTATCCCCGTAGAGACGCACAACCGTGCGTCTCTACAATGCATTTAAAAACGTCATCCCGTGGAGAAACCCAGCCGTCGCTACGGGATGACACCTCATTTGACAATTCCCCATGCATGCGCCATAATCTATTGAAACAATGTTTCATTAATGGGAGAAGATACCATGAAATGGATACACCACATCACCATTATCGCCATCGCGATGCTACTGGTCGCAGCATGCAGCCAGACCCCGGCGAGCCAACCTACTGCCACCCCTGCTGGCACCGCGGCGGAACCGATTGTAGTGATGGCCAGCACCAGCATCGTGGCTGATGTTGTGCGCCAAGTCGGTAGTGAGCGGGTACGGGTTGATACGATCGTGCCGACTGGCGCTGACGGGCACAGTTACGAACCAAGCCCGCAGGATCTAGCACGGGTGAATGCAGCTAAGGCCATCTTTATCGTTGGCGCGGGCTATGAAGAATTTATCGAGCGCCTGATAGCCAGTTCGGGCACACAGGCGCCAGTGGTGTCGTTGTCAGAAAATCTCGCTTTACGCACCCTGAGCGAGGAAGAGGCGGGAGGCCATGCCCACGATGAACATAGCGATGAGCATAAGCACGATGATGAGCATAGCCACGAGGCCGATAAGGTGGACGGCCACACGTGGACTAATCCAGCCAACGTCAAAGCATGGGTTGATGTGATTGCGTCAACGCTGAGCCGGCTTGATCCAGCCGGAGCGAACACCTACACCACGCGCGCCGCCGAGTATCAGCGCCAGCTCGATGAGCTTGATCGCTGGATCGCCGAGCAGTTCGCTGCTATTCCCGCCGAACGCCGGCTGATCGTGTCGGATCACATGATCTTTGGCTACATGGCTGACCGGTACGGGTTGCGACAAGTCGGCGCAATCGTTCCCGGTGTCAGCACCAGCGCCGCGCCTTCGGCCCAAGAGTTGGCAGCGCTGCAAGACCTGATTGCCGATTATGGCGTCACTGCGATTTTCGTTGGCGACATTGCTAACCAGCAACTGGCCGAACAGATTGCCCGCGATACGGGGGCGAAGATTGTGCGCGTGCTGACCGAGTCGCTGACTGACGCGAACGGGCCGGGGGCGACGTACATCGACTATATGCGCTACAATGTTACGCAGATGGTCGATGCACTGCGCGGGTAATGCGATTTCTCGGCTACAATGGTAGCGATGCGCGGGCAACACATGCGGAACGGCTGACTCATGCTCACCCGTTCCAACGATCTGGCTGAGGCTGACGATGACCGTTTCTACACTGACCACACCGGCGACGGTTGCCACCACTGTCCCGGCGCTGGCTATCCGCCATCTGACGATACGCTACCGCCAAACCGAGGCGCTGAGCGATGTTTCGGTCGATATTCAGGCCGGCGAAAAGATCGCGATTGTTGGCCCCAACGGCGCTGGCAAGAGCACGCTGCTCAAAGCGATTGCCGGCCTGCAACCGATGACCTCTGGCGAGATTCGCTTCTTTGGCGCCGAGCAGGCCGAACCGAATACGATCGCGTATGTGCCACAGCGGTTGCAAATCGATTGGCGCTTTCCGGTTTCGGTCGGCGATGTGGTCTTGATGGGACGGGTGGGACGCATCGGTCTCTTGCGCCGGCCATCGCGCCACGATCGGTTATTGGCGCAGCGAGCGCTCGAACGGGTTGGGTTAGCCGCTTTCGCCGATCGCCAAATCGGGCAATTATCGGGCGGACAGCAGCAACGGGTCTTTTTGGCGCGGGCGCTGGCCCAAGAAGCGCGCCTGTTGTTAATGGATGAGCCGTTGGTGGGGCTGGATATTCCTTCCCAAGATGAAATCTTTCGGGCGCTGGCGGCGTTGCGCGCCGAAGGGGTCACGATTTTGACGGCGTTGCACGATTTGCAGCAAGCGGCCCGCTACTTTGACCGGGTGATGCTGCTGAACCGGCGGCTGATTGCGTATGCGCCGGCCCGCGAAGCCTTTACCGCCGCCAATCTGGTCGCCACTTATGGCGGCCATCTCCATCTACTCAGCAGCGGCGACGGCCTGTTGACCGTCGCCGACACCTGCTGCAATCCAACCCCGGATGGCGCCCTATGATCGATCTGCTTACCGCTCCGCTGGCCTACCCCTTTATGCAACGCGGCTTGATCGCCGCGCTGCTGGTCGGCCTTGTTTGCGCCGTGGTCGGGGTGTATGTGGTCTTGCGCGGCATGGCCTTTTTAGGCGATGCGCTGGCCCACACGATCTTGCCCGGCATTGCGGTGGGGTACCTGATCAACGGTACTGATCGCGGCGCGCTCTTTTGGTGGGCATTGGGCGCGGCGCTGGTCAGCTCGTTTTCGATTGGCGCGGTAAGCCGGGCAACCCGCATGCGCGAAGACACCGCGATCGGGATCGTCTTTGCGGCAATGTTTGCGCTCGGCGTGGCCCTGATTTCAACCGTGCGCAACTCGGCGGTCGATCTGTCGCATGTTCTGTTCGGGAATATTTTGGGTGTGCGCGAGAGCGATTTGTGGCGGATCGCCGTGTTTGGCGCAGTGGTGTTGGCCGCGATTGCGCTCTTCTACAAAGAGCTGATGGTCATTACATTCGATCCGGTGCTGGCGGCAACGTTACGCTTGCCGGTGCGATTCTTCGATTTCTTAATCTTGACAATATTGGCGGTCGCAATTGTGGTTGCGATTCAGACCGTTGGTGTCGCATTGACCTTGGCCATCCTCGTGACGCCGCCGGCCTCCGCCGCCTTTTTCACCCATCGCATGCACACGATGATGATCGCAGCGGCGCTGTTGGCGATGCTGGCCGGCGTCGTCGGCCTCTACGCTTCGTATTACCTCAGCATTGCGTCAGGCGCCGCAATTGTACTCACCAGCACGCTGATCTTCGCACTGGTCTGGGCCGGTTCACACCTCCGTCGCCGCAGCGGCTAATCATATAGTACAATTGTTGCAACCCGGCCAACCGCAGGCCGGTTCAAGCCTCTGAACCAACGATTGGCAGAGGTGATGCGATGACGCTAAACCGGCTGTTGCTCGCACTCACAGCGTTGATGTTCCTTGCCTCGGCTCCGGTGGCGCAGGCCCAGCCGCCGGCAGGTCCGCGTTGGGCGCTTAACCGGTGTGGCGCCGGTGATACGGTGCAGTATACATTGGCGATCGCCGGCGCGATTACCCCTGATGCCCTCCTTCCCGGCGGGATCGAGACTCCTAGCTATGCCGAGTCGTTTGCGCCGTTGCGCCCATTTCTGGCTGCCGCTGATCTCGGCTTGGCGACTCTGGCCGGGTCATTGGCCGGCGGCCCGGCGCCGGCGCTGGC
>NZ_DAOTWH010000070.1:0-5832 GCF_034435895.1 Chloroflexus sp. | reverse complement strand
CGGGGTTGGTGATGGTGAACGTAACAGTATTTGAGGTGACATTACCCGGATTGACCACTGTCACATTGACGGTGCCTGCCGTTGCAATATCGCTCGCGGTAATAGCCGCCGTCAATTGGGTACTGCTCACAAATGTTGTCGAACGCGGGCTCCCGTTCCAATACACAATGGAGCGATCCGAACCCGAACCATTAATAAAACCGCTACCGTTGACGGTCAACGTAAAGGCGCTGCCACCCGCCGTCGCCGAGGAAGGGCTGAGCGAGGTAATTTGCGGCGTAGGAATCGGATCGCCACAGATCACGAACGGCAAACCAACCACCCGCCCGCTAGAGTAATCAGCGCGCGGCGCCCACGTCCCCGGCTCGCCACCGGTCAAGTTAAGCTGCCGGGCATTATCGCCGGCAGCAGCATTGGTGGGCGGCGTCCACGGCCCGCTCAACGCTGCATTACCAGCCACTCCCCACTCTAGCCAATACGTTCCCGGCAAGAGTGAGGCATTGCCAAAAGGCCACTGGATCGTGACCGCCATAATCGGTCGATCGGTCTGGGAGACATTATTTGCTGGAACTCGATAGACACCCGTCCATTGATTGGTGATAATTGTCCCATCAACCGGCCCGGCGATCACTGTGCCGCCAGCGCCGGGAGTGCCATTCCACAACCGCAGATTGACCACCCCGGTAATCGGCGAGGTGGTGGTGCTACCGATCTGGTAGGCATACAGTGTAATCGCTGACGGACGCCAACCATTGCCGGTCACGGTAAAATCATCGGCCAGCCGGGCGCGATTAACGCCGTCAGGAGTGGTTTGCGCGCGCGTTGGATCAGCGAGATAGCCAAAACCGGTATCAGGACTAACCGGCGAGCTCGTATCCGCCCCGCCGGCGCCATTACCGGTTCCAGTCACAAACGTTCCGTTGGTAAACAGCGGCGTCGCCGAACAGGCCGAAGGAGGCACATTCGCCTGCGCCATCCGAGGCTGCATGAAACCAACGCCAATGACCAGCACCGCAACGAGACCAACCACAGTCATTGCGCGGATGAATAGATTGAAAGAAGCGGGCTTCATTACCGTTCCTCTTCGGTCGCTGATTGAATAGTATCGATATTGCTCACGTGGCGCCAAGTGGTATCTTTCGACAGCCGAAGTAACCTGTATCGCCGGCAGACGATCGTTTTAGGCAACCCGATGGGCTGGTAAGCAGACCACGTGCTATAAGATGGCGCATCCCCAAAGATGCTTCCCTTGCCAACCAACGCTCGATCCGTCCCTCCCATCACCAGACAAACCCAACACTCAACCTAGGGTTGACTTTCCTCTAGCCTAACCCAGCAAAATGAACGCGCGATGAATGTGAGGTTGCAGTGGAGCTAACAATGACTCACACACCGTGCCGGCCAGCAGGCTTGCAGCAAAGAGAATGCGCACCGCTGCTAGCGGTGCGCATCGTTTACGCAAGCGCGAGGAAAGATATACGTTACTGGCCCATCATCCGCACCGCACGCAGGCTGGCCGCCGCATCGATCCGGGGCGTGTATTCAAGCCCGACGTAACCCTGATAGTTATGTTCACGCAAGATGCCGAAGATATGCTCGTAGTTAATTTCGCCAGTGCCGGGTTCGTGGCGTCCGGGTACATCAGCTACGTGAATGTGTCCGATCTGGTCGAGGTTTGCGAGAATCCGCTGCGTCAGGTTGCCTTCACTAATTTGTTGGTGATAACAATCAAAGAGCAGCTTCACGTGGGGCAAGCCCAACTCGCGCACAATGGCAAACCCTTCATCAGACGACCAGAGAAAACTGCCGGGATGGTCGATCGGGTTACGCGGTTCAAGCAGCAAATTGAGGCCGGCATCAGCCGCCGTCTCGGCTGCTTCGCGCAACGCTTCAAGCAAATGGGCGTGCTGGGTCGCGCGATCAAGATCAGCGCGCACCGTCCCGCTATGCACAATCAAATTGTCGCACGCCAGATCAACCGCCAGCGCCGCGCTCCGGCTAATCTCATCACGGAATTGCGCCCGCTGGTCGGGATCATTCGGCGATGCTTCCGAGTTGCCGGCAATCGCCACACAGTGCAACCGCAGCGCCATCTGCAAGGCAATGGTGATATTCATATCCTTGCCCCGCCGCGTCCAGAATTCATAGGCGCGAAAACCAAGATCGGCAATATGTTCGAGCCGCTGTTCAAACGGGCGATCGGTGAAGATCATATCGAGACAGACTGAAAAGCGGAGGGGTGCGAGGGTCGACATCTTCAACCTCACTTTTCTGCGCAACCACCGGTTTGGCGCCGGCGCCGCCGGATGATTCGACAAAGGGTATCACCTTGCCAAGCTGCGAGTTTGCTCTATTGTACGTCTCATTATACCGTTGATTGGCAATCTTGGCGGCTACTTGCGCCGCCGCACGGCCTTCAGCAGCGTTGCCACAGCGGCATCGAGCTGCCGATCGCGCCTGCTGGCCCATTCGCCTAACGGACGGGCAATGTCCACATCCACCGGTCGCCCGCTGCCTTCGAGATCTTCGCCTTCCGGTGTGACCACATACAACCGCGGCAAACTCAGCCATGCCCCATCGAGCAATTGAATGCTGTACGTCCAGATCACCGCACCGGCTGTCGGGCGTCCGACCAATTTCCCCAAGCGCAACCGCCGGTAGCTTTCACTTAGCATCTCGGTGTTGCTGGCCGACCGCTCATTCGTCACCAAGACGGTGGGCCGGTCGAGCACCCGATTGCCGGCGAGATGGCTGGCATCGGTCGCACCCAGATCACGGAATCCGCTGCGCAATGCCGATCGCCGCATCAAGACATCGAGCACAAAGGTCGCCGTGTGCCCGCCGCCATTGTACCGCACATCGATGATCACGCCTGCTTTACTGTGGGTTTCAGCGTCAAGATCAACCAGAAATTGCTGGTAAGCGTCGTAGCTCATCTCTTCAATATGCACATAACCCAGCCGTCCGCGACTAACGGTATGGACATACTGCTCGTTGGTCGCCACCCAATCGCGGTAGCGCAGCCGCCGGTAAGCGCTGGCATTGATTGGACGCACCACGATCTCGCGCTCGGTTGCATCGGCAGCGCGCAATGTGAGCCGCACCCGCCTGCCGGCGCTGCGGAGCAAGAGTTTGTGCAGCGAGAGCGTAGCCGTCAAGCGCGTTCCGTCAACCGCAACCAGCTCTTCATCGGGACGCGGCGGCTCGGTTGCCAACGCAGCGGGGCCATCAGGCAAGACTCGTTCCACCACTAACCGGCCCTCGCGCAGCAGTGGTTCAGCCGCAAAGAAGATACCGATAAAGCCGTCATCACTTTCCCAGCCATAGAAGCCGCTGCCGAGGTGCGAGGCGCGCAATTCGCCCACCATCAGGTTGATCAGGGTATGCAACTCTTCGGTAGTTTGCACCGCGCCAATCAAAGGCGCGAAGCGCGCGCGAACCTGTTGCCAATCTTGGCCGCGGAAGGTCGGATCGTAGAAGCTGTCGCGTAACTCGCGCCACGCCTCGGTAAAAATTTGCTCTTTTTCGCGGTGAAAATCCACTTCGACTTCGGCTCGCAGCGATAACCGGCTTGGCTCGTTGCCGCCGGGAAAACGCCGCACCACCACTTGCCCGTCTTCGAGGTAGGAGAAGCTCCGCCCGTCGGGCGCAAACTGCAAAAAGCTTTTCCACGTATCGCTGGCGGTAAGCTGGCGCGGCGGCTGGCCGGCGCGCGGCTCGTCGAGCGGCATCGTCCAAATATTTACTTTGCCGGCCACCGACGCCAAGAAGAGCAGGTCTTTCCCATCAGGACTGATCGGGCCGGCGACCGCATTTATCTGTGGTGGCGTCAGCAAGCGCAGCCGCCGCTCAATGCCCTCGTACACAATCGGCTCAGCCGGCGGTTTCGCTGCTCTTGCCTCATCAGTGCTCTGTTCGCTGCTGTCAGTGGATGCTTCTTCCTTCTTTTCCTTATCGCGTTCAAACAGCCGTTCAAACGCCGCCTCGCGGAAGACCGGCTGCGGCGGACGCAGATCGACGCGCGCGATCTGCGATTCGAGCCGGTATTGTTCGGTGGTGAAGATGATGAAGCTGCCGTTAGGCGACCAGCGCAAATCGCCGCCGCCAATATTGCTTAAGAAGGTGATCTGGCGTGGCTCGCCACCGGCAACCGGCACAACGTAGACATTGCTAAACAGGTGATCGTCTTGGGCAATGAAGGCGAGGTAGCGCGCGTCGGGCGACCAGCACAAATCGGCGGCGACGTAAACCGCGCCCGGCACAACTCGCGCGGTTGGCCGCCCAACTCTTCTAGCAGATCGATCGCCATCCGATCGCGGATATAAGCGACTGCATGGCCATTCGGCGCAATCCGCGGCAATAGCTTGGGCCGGCCATCGTTGGTTAACTGCATTTCCGCGCCGGTTTCAAAATCGTAGCCAAAGAGTTCGATCTCACCATGCCGATCAGAGAGGTAGACGAGACTTTGCGAGTCGGGCGTCCATGCAATCGACCATTCACGGGCCGGGGTGTTCGTAATACGGAAGGCCGGCCTCTGCCGCAGATCGCGTTCGGTCTCTTTATCGGCAAAGTCGGCAAAGACATCGCCGCGCGCCACCAGCGCCAGCTTCTTGCCATCAGGACTCAGCCGCACTTCGCTAAACCCGCTCGTCCAGCGTTCGATCCGCACCGGCGTGCGTTTCGTATCCACCCGCACCCGGATCGGAATGGGAGCCGCCTCACCGCTGGCCGGATCGATCCGCCACAACTGGCCATCACCCCGCTCGCAGACGATCACGCCACTGCGCCGGGCGATGGTCGGGAAGAGCAACCGGCCATCGCGAAAGCTGGTGATCTGGCGCGGCGATCCATCGGTGAGCGGGAGGTACCAGAGGTTCTCGTAGCCATCGCAATCACAGACGACGTACAACCCTTGGCCATCCGGCTCCCAGAGGGGCCAGCCGAGTTTACCGGCATATTTGAACCGTTCGCCAAACGGGCCGGCCAATTGGCGCAGCGCGCCGTAATCAGGTTGGGCCGGCCCAACCCAGATTTCGTTGGGTGAAAAGGGATGCGGGCCGCGCCGCCACCACCGCTCGCGCCAGTTGGTAAACGCCAAGGTCTGGCCATCGGGCGAGACCGCCACTTGATCAAGCTGTTCATACGGTTCGAGATAGATCGGCGCTGGCGTACCACCCTGCACACTCACCCGGTAGATCGCATAGCCCATCTGCTCGATATTGCAGGAAAAGAACACCGCCTCGCCATCGCTCGCCCATGCTTCGGGATAGCACGGCTCATCCTGAAAGGTAAGCTGGCGCGGCGCACCGCCGGCAAGATCAAGCATGTACAAATCGCCGGCGCCGTCGCGTCCGGCGGCAAAGAGCAGGCGCTGGCCATCGGGACTGAAGTGGGGCGCATAATGGCGGGCCGGATGGGCAGTGAGCCGTTCGGCGGTGCCGCCATCGATCGACGCCAGCCAGACATCGCCGGCAGTTACGAAGGCCAATTGCCGGCCATCAGGATCGAGGGCCGGCTGGCGTAAGAGGGCTTGCGGTGCATTCAACGAGATGACTCCATTCATATCCTAGACGGCGTGATCGTGCATTCCGGCTCAGGCATCCTGCGCCAGCCGTACCCTCTTAGACCTGCTCACTTCGACACATCACACCAAGTGCATTACTCATTGGTTGTTCGCTGATGACTGCTGCTCTTCCCAGCCAAACGCGCGCGCCAACACCGCCTCGACCAACCCCGGCGCCAAACGCCCGACCAGCAACGCCAACCGGTCAGTCCAGCTCACATACGCGAGGCGCGGCTCGGTGCGGGCCGCGCGCAAGATCGCGCGCGCCA
>NZ_DAOTWH010000069.1:0-22347 GCF_034435895.1 Chloroflexus sp. | reverse complement strand
AGGGCGGGCAACCGGCGCGCGCTGCGCTGGATCGGCAGCGATCCGCTCCATCAGCCGCGCGCGCACATGGGCTGGCGGCGTAGCCGGCGCTGCCGCGTACGGCAACAGGGCGACCGTTTCGCGCAACTGTTGCAACTCGGCGCGCGCAGTGGGTGACGTGTTTAGAAGCTGCTCGAGCGCCGCTAGATCGGCCGGGTCAAGGCTGCCTAACGCCGCGGCAGCGAGCAGTGATTGTTCGTTTTCGCGATCAGAGTCGTGCATTGCCGGCTACTTTTCTAGTGATCGTTCGGGTCTATGCCGTAGTGAAGCAATGCTTGCTTCAATTTCTGTAATCCCAGCTGGATCCGGGTTTTGATCGTTCCCAGCGGGCTTTGAAGTTGATCGGCGATCTCGCGCTGCGATAGCCCGCCGAAGTACGCCAGTTCGATCACTTCGCGCTGATCGGCTGGCAAATCGGCTAACGCATCGGTGATCAACCGGCGCCGTTCGGTTTCAATCGTCGCTTGTTCAACATTCTGCTGCTGATCGGGCAATGATGACAGCAGATCGTCGTCATTGCCAGCCGCCCTTGGCCGCGTCCGCCGGCGCCGTAATTCGTCAATGCAGAGATTGCGCGTAATCCCGAACATCCACGGTAAAAAGGCGCTATGAGCCTGAAAGGTCGCCGAGCGCTTCCAAATCCGCCAGAATGTCTCTTGCACAACCTCTTCCGCTGGCTCAGCCGCACTGAGCATCCTCAGCGCGAGACCGTACACTACCCGCGAGTGCCGATCATAGAGCTGCGCTAACGCTGCGCTATCGCCAGCCGCGACTAATTCCATTAATGCTTCATCGCTCAACCGGGCCAAACGGGCCGCATCGTGCGGTTGGGCCACAGCCAACCCCTTATAAGATATACGCTCACCACCCCGAATTGGATGCCTCGCAATCCGGTGATACGCGAAGACTCCACCCAACCATTATACACGGCGCAAACGCTTTTCGGAAAACAGCGCCTTACCGCTCATCACCCGTGCATTTTCACCCTAGATATGGTACAGTTATATTGAATTGATCCATGTGTTTGACAGCCGTACTGAATATGTTATAGTTCAGGTTGTGGCGAATATCACAAGGTGATGATATATCACCTGTCTCTCTGGCAAGGCGTGCCACAATCGCCGGATCGTCGTCGCCTCCGGCGCCAGACCGGCTCGGCGATCCTAGGAAGGAACAGCCGCATGGCCGGCTACCAACCGCAACTTAATCCGTCGGGATCGGTTTCGTTGCCCGAGGCTCGCATACCAACAACACATAGCCACCACAGCGCCGGTGAGTTGCCGCCGCAAACTGCTGGCGGGTTGGCTGGCATCTTTCACCGCGCCAATATTTTGGCCGATCTTGGCGCGATTGAGCAGCGGCTGCTTGAGCGCACCCATTCGCGGGTGGCGGTGATTAGCGCTGCCGGCGCGCACACGGTGCGTTCTGGCGGCAAGCGGATGCGCGCGGCGCTGACCGTCTTAGCCGCCCGCCTTGGTCACTATCAACTCGACCGCGTCTTGCACCCGGCTGCTGCGGCTGAATTGATCCACGCCGCTTCGCTCGTGCATGACGATTTGGTCGATCAGGCCAACCGCCGCCGTGGCCAAATCACCGTCCATGCCCGCTGGGATAACGACGTGGCGTTGATGGTCGGCGACTACTTCTTTGCCCTCGCCGCCGCCGAGATGGCACTTAGCCCTGATCCGCGCATTATCACCTTTTACGCCGAAGCGGTGCAAACCATTTGCGAGGGTGAGTTGAGCCCAGTAACGGTTGCCGAGCCGTTCGACCGCGCCTTGCGCCAGTATCTGTATAAGACCGGCGCCAAGACGGCGGTGCTGTTTGAAGCGGCTTGCAAGGCCGGCATGGTGGCTGGCAGCGGCAGCGATGAGCAGATCGCGGCTCTTGGCCGTTATGGCTATGATCTCGGCATGGCGTTCCAGATTGTCGATGACGTGCTTGATTTTATCGGCGATGAGCGGACGCTCGGCAAGCCAGCCGGCAATGATTTGCGCCAAGGCACGATTACCCTCCCGCTCATTTATGCTACTGCTGCTTCGCCAAGCCCGTTGCTGCGCGAGGTGCTTGCCCAGACACCGCCGGACGATGCGCTGGTGGCTGACGTTATCCGCGAGGTGATCGCTGTTGGCGGCGTTGCCGCCGCCCAAACCGAGGCTGAACGCTATATCGAGCAGGCGATTGCTCACCTCGCTATCTTCCCCGACAGCCCGGCCCGGCAGGCGCTGATCGATATTGCCCGCTTCGTGATCGAGCGCACGGTGTGAGCCAGCTTCGCCGCTATTCCTGCCGCAACGCATAGCGCACGCCGTCACGCAGATCGGCGCGGGTAATGATGTTGCTCAGATCAACTCCTAACGCAACCAATGTCTGCGCGACATCAGGACGAATGCCGGTCATTACCAATTGCGCTCCCAGCAAGCGCACCGAGGTGGCGCATTGCAAGATGGCATGCGCTACCTGTGTGTCAATCACCGGCACTCCGGTTACGTCAAGCACGACCACGCGCACTTGCCGCTGCTGCACCGCGTGCAGCAATGCTTCAATCAGCATCGCCACCCGCACGCTGTCAAAGGCTCCTACCATCGGCGCCAGCAACACCCGTGGCGCCACTTCCAGCAGCGGCGTTGAAAGCTCGGCTAACAACGCCGCTTGCGCCGCGATCACCTCTTCGCGAATCGCCAACTGCCGGCGCAGCTCTTCCGCTTGCTTGATGTCGGTAATGTCGATCCGCAAGCCTACTGCGCCGCCATCAGCCGTGCGCCGCTCGACAATCCGGATCCACCTGCCATCGGCAAGGTGCTGTTCAATCGGCGCCAGTTCGGCGTGCAATCGCAGCCGCTCAGCCACCCATTCGTCAACCCGCCCAATCGCGTTCGCGTATTGGCCTCGTTCGGCTCCCAGCTGGATAAACTCGGCAAACGGACGGCCCGACGTGATCAGATCGGCGCTGATCGCGTAGAGTTCGCGGTAGCGCCGGTTGCAGAAGACAATCCGATCCTCGGCATCGAGCAAGAGAAAGCCCTCTTCAAGGCTATCGAGCGCGCTTAAGATTGCTTCTAACCGCTGCTCGGCAGCGCGCTGCGCCGTCAACAATGCCGTGACCTCAACCACTTGGGCCGTTAACGCCGTTGCGCTACGCCGGATCGCTACCTGCGCGTGCCGCGACCGATCGCGGCGCAGCGGCGCGGCCAACTGCAACGGTGGATCATCCGGCGTAAGCGTTGCCAGCCACAATCGGGCCGCAGCCTGATCAGGCGCGTCCCACGCCAAGACGCCGGCGCAAGCGGCGATCAGATCATGTGGCAGATCACCCGGTTCGCTTAACTCTAACCACAGACGATTACACTGTAACGGCCCGTCCGCCGGCGCATACGCGGTAGGCAACGGTAACGCATCTAGCATTGTATGGCTCTCGTTGGACATAGGAAGCGATCAGGTAAGTGCGGGAGACACCTCTGCATTATAACCCAGCCTACGACCAGCATGCGTGAGGATTTCCAGCCTATCTTGCTCGCGGCAACTAGGTGAAGTGTGGTATAACCATGATAGGTTTGCAAAAGGTTTGCAAAGCTTTAATAGGAGTACTACCATGACTCTCACCGGAATGCATGCGTTAGTCACCGGCGGCGGTCGCGGATTGGGACGGGCCAGCGCGCTCGCGCTGGCGAAGGCCGGTGCAACGGTTTCGGTGCTGGCCCGCAGCGCCGATGAAGTTGCCGAAACGGTCTGGCTGATTGAAGAGAGCGGGAGGGAGGGCTTGGCCCTCACCGCCGATGTGCGCGAGAGTAACCAACTCGAACACGCCGTCGCTCAAGCCCGCACCCGCTTCGGCCCGATCCGGATCTTGGTCGCTGCCGCCGGCATTGGCCTGCGCGCACCCATCTACGAAACCAGCGAAGCGCAGTGGGATGCGGTGGTTGATACGTTGCTCAAAGGGGTGTTTCTCAGTGCCCGGATTGTCATCCCCGACATGATCGAAGCCGGCGGCGGCAATATCATCATCGTCGGCGCGCCGCTCGACCGCATCGCCGTGCCCGGCTTCGCCGCTTACTATGCCGCCAAAACCGGCGTTGACGGCTTGGCGCGGGTGATGGCGAAAGACCTCCGGCGCTTTGGCATCAATGTCAATCTCGTTCACCCCGGCGGCTTTGCCGATACCCAGATGGTGCGCACCACCGTCCCTGAAGTTCGCACCGGCTTGCTGAGCCCTGACGAAATCGGGCCAGCAGTGGTTGAACTCGCGGCCCTGCCCCCGCGTAGCCAAACCGGCCAGACCATCGATGCTCACGCCCATAAATTGGCGCAAAATTAGTCTTTTCAGGGTCTTGACAAAACCTGTGCAAAGACCGAAAATATACACATCCGAAATCTTTGAGGCGGCGTATATCTAGACAGAGAATAATCGACGCCCCTCAAAGGGTTAGCATCCGCGCTGTCGCTGCCAGCCGGAAACAAGGAGTACTGCCGTGAAAGCCTTCCCTCAGAATCACCCAGCCGACAGTGAAATCGAACCGGAAGAGTCCGCTGAGGCCGCCGAACTCGATGCTGAGTGGGATGGCGATGTAGAACTCGTCGTGGAAGACGAGGAGATGATCGAGCCAGTCGCAGACCTTAGCGATGAGAGCGATTTTGAGGCGGTCGAGGATTCGGTGCAGCTCTATCTGCAAGAGATTGGTCAGGTACCGCTCTTAACCGCCGAAGAAGAGATCGAGCTGGCCCGGCAGTACAGTCGCGGTAAAGAGGCGCGCCTGCGGTTACAACACGAGCAGTACGCCAATAACCGCGAGCGGATGCGGCTAGAGATGGAAGTAGCCCGCGGCGAGGAGGCGCGCCGCCGGTTGATTCAGGCTAATCTGCGGCTGGTCGTTAGCGTGGCGAAGAAATATATTGGCAGCCCGATGGCCTTTATGGATCTGGTGCAAGAGGGCAATATCGGCCTGATGCGCGCCGTCGAGAAGTTTGACTACACCAAAGGCAACCGTTTTAGCACCTACGCCACGTGGTGGATCCGGCAAGCGGTGACGCGCGCCATCGCCGAGCAGAGCCGCCTCATCCGGTTGCCGGTCCATCTGAGCGAGTCGATCGTGCATTTGCGCCGCGCCATCTACCGGCTTGAGCAGGAGCTTGAGCGCGAGCCGACCGCCGAAGAGCTTGCTCATGCCCTCAATATGAGTCTGCGTAAGGTAAAGCGCCTGTTGCGCGCTTCAACCCAGCCGATCTCGCTTGAGCAGCCGCTCAACAACGAGCAAGAGGGCCGCGTGAGCGAGACGCTGGCCGACGAGACGGCGGCGTCGCCGATGGAGATTGCCGAGCAGAATATGTTGCAGGCCGAGATTACGGCGGCGCTAAACGAGTTGCCCGAACGCGAGCGCAAGATTTTGCAGTTGCGCTACGGTTTGCTCGATGGCCAGCGCCGTACCCTCGAAGAGGTTGGCGCTACCTTTGGCATCACGCGCGAACGCACCCGCCAGATCGAGGCTGAGGCCCTTCGCCGCTTGCGCCATCCCAGCGTCGGGCACCGGCTGTATGGGTATCTGGATTGAGACGCAAATAGGTGTACAGACATCTGTGAGGGCGGGTTTGAAACCCGCCCTTACGCTTGCTGATACGTCGCCGGCTCCTTCTCCGCCAGCGGCTCGCGCCCGTACAGCGCCGTCAGATAGTCCAGATGGTGGGCGTGATCGACGTTAAGTTGCTCTGGCCGCATCCGCCATGCCCAATTGCCTTCGGCTCTCCCCGGCAAATTCAGTCGCGCCCACGACCCTAACCCCAACACATCTTGCATCGGGATGATCGCCGTGTCGGCGACCGACATCAACGCCGCCCGGATGAAATCCCACGCAATCGTCTCGTCGCGCGCACCGAGGTAGTTGCGCACATGCTGACGAGTATGCTCATCGAGGGTTGACCACCATCCCACTGTGGTGTCGTTGTCGTGCGTACCGGTATAGACCACCAGATCGCGAGTGTAGTTGTGCGGCAAATAGTTGCTGGTCGCATCGCCGCCCCACGCAAACTGCAACACCGCCATCCCCGGAAAGCCGAGTTGCCGGCGCAGCTCGTCCACATCCGGCGTGATTAGACCCAAGTCCTCGGCAATGATTGGCACTGGCCCCAACTGCGCGCGCACCGCCGCAAACAGCGCCGTGCCGGGGCCGGGAACCCAACAGCCTTCCATGGCGGTGGCGGCCTGCGCCGGCACTTCCCAGTAGGCGGCAAAACCGCGGAAGTGGTCGATTCGCACAATATCCACAAGGCGGAACAGCAGTCGGAAGCGCTCGATCCACCAATCGTAGCCGCGTTGGGCCAGCACATCCCAGCGGTAGAGCGGGTTACCCCAGCGCTGACCAGTTGGGCTGAAGTAGTCCGGCGGCACTCCGGCGACTACCGTGGGGTTGCCGTCAGCATCGAGGTGGAAGATCTCAGGGTTAGCCCAGACATCGGCGCTGTCATAGGCGACAAAGATCGGCAGGTCGCCGATAATCTGCACGCCGCGTTCGTTGGCGTAGTGGCGTAACGCCGTCCATTGGGTAAAGAAGACCCACTGCAAGAACTGCTGGAACCGGATCCGGTCAGCCAATTGCCGGCGCGCCGTCGCGATCGCCGCCGGTTCGCGCCGGGCCAGCCCTGTCTCCCAACGGTTCCATGGCTCGCCGTGATAGGCCTCTTTCAGCGCGGCAAAGAGGGCAAAGGTGTCGAGCCACGCCTGCTGTTCGGCGCAGAACTGTTCAAAAGCGGCGCGTTGTTGGCTGTCAGCCTGCGCGGTAAAGCGGGCAAAAGCCCATTCGAGCCGGGCCAGCTTCCATGGAATGACCGCGCCATAGTCGATCCAGTCGCTGTACGCGCCCGGCGCGTCGTGCAACGCCCCCTCATCGAGCCAACCTAGCCGCACGAGCTGTTCCAGTGAAATTAGCAAGGGATTACCGGCCAGCGCCGAGAGGCCGGCATACGGCGAATCGCCGTAACTCGTCGGGCCGAGCGGCATAATCTGCCACCGCCGCTGCTTCGCCGTCACCAACCAGTCTACAAAACGGTACGCTGTATCGCCAATATCGCCAATCCCGCTAGCGCCCGGCAACGCCGAGGGATGCAACAGAATGCCGCTGACCCGCCGATCATACATAGTGCCACCTCGAAAACGCGCAATGCCACTATTTCGTTGTATGCGCAATTATAACACAAGAAACGAATTAGGCGCGGGATAATTCAGCATCCGTTCACAAAATCCGTTTGCCCAACGCCGACAACGCCAATTCGACGGCCAGCTCGGCAGTGGCATTGCGCTCATCGAGGATGGGATTTACTTCAACGATATCGAGGCTCCGTAACGCGCCGCTCTCGGCGATCAGCTCCATCGCCAGATGCGCTTCCCGCGCCGAGATGCCGCCGCTGACCGGCGTGCCGACGCCGGGAGCTTCACGGGGATCAACCACATCGAGGTCAAAGCTGAGGTGAAAGCCGTCGGTGCCTCTGGTCGCAATCGTTAACGCCTGCTCCATCACCGCCGCCATCCCGCGCCGGTCGATCTCGTGCATGGTAAAGACGGTGATGGCGGACGTGCGTAACGCTTCCCGCTCAAGCGGATCGAGATCGCGTACCGCGATCAGCACCACTCGCGCCGGAACGAATGCCGGCGTCTTCCCGGCTAATCCGGCCAAAAGGGGGGGGCCGCGGCCGGTCAAAACGGCCAACGGCATCCCGTGGATATTACCGCTAGGGGTCGTAGTTTCGTCATTAAAATCGGCGTGCGCGTCGATCCAGATTAAGCCAAGCCGGCGACCGCGCGCGCTGCCGCTAGCCGATCCGATCGCAAGGCTATGATCGCCGCCGAGAATCAGCGGCAGCATCGCTTGCGCAGCAATGTCTGCCACCAACTCGGCGAGGCGCTGGCACACTTCGGCGATTGGTTCGAGGTATCGCAGCCGCGAGTCTGGCGGCGGCAGCGGCGTTGTCTCGACCATTGGCGTAGTCAAATTACCGAAATCAACCACCTGATGGCCAAGGTCTTGCAACCGACGACTGAGACCGGCATAGCGTATCGCGCTCGGCCCCATATCCACGCCGCGCCGCCCCGCACCGAGATCGATTGGCACCCCGAGAATAGCAACCCGCATCTCGCTGGTCATGAGGTGGCCGGCTCCTCTTCCTCGTCGGTCGTCAGCGGCAATGCCGCTGGCGGGCCAAAGAAGACCTCGAGCACCCCATTGCGGAAATACGCCCGCCGCGCCGGTCGCTCGGCAAGAGTGGCGGGCAAGAGCATGTCACGGCGGAAGTTGCCGATTTCGATAAACAACTCATCGCCGCGTTTGGTCATCGAAACTTTGCCGATCTCGACGTGCGGCAATGGCAAGCGCAAGACGTATTCGTCGCCTTGCTTGACAATCTCTTGCGTTTTGCCAATGAAATGCACTTTCACCGGATCATCATCGCCAAACAATTGCCGCCCAACCATTGACAGATCTTTGATCCCGGCCAAATCACGCGCATAATAGGGGCTTTCCCAGATCGGCAGCGGGCGGAAGAGGTCATAGACCATCTGGCGATAGCCCTGCTGGATGCGAGCCAGCTCTTGCATAAACGTGCCTTCAACCTGATCGACCGGCAATACCCGGTTGAGCACAACGCCATCAACCGGATACCCAAACAGAGCCAGATAGGTCGAAGCGCGCTGCGCCTCTTTGATCACCATCCGTTCCGGGTTGACGACAAGCCGGTACGAGCTGACCTGCGGATCGGTCAGCGTTGCCCGCAACGCTTCCACCCCCTTCGTCAACCGCTCAAGTTTTGCAAAGACATCAGTCGCCGGCACCAATTGTTTGACCAGCGGGCGGGCCACTTTCAAGGTGGTCGGTTCCCAGTCCATCACCCGCGCCGCATACCACTGAAAGGTCTCTGGCATGGTCAGCAAGCGCACCGTTTCCCCGGTTGGCGCTGCATCAACAATCACGACGTCAAAGTCGCCATCGCGGGCTTGCCGGCGGATATGAAGCAAGCTCACCACTTCGTCCATGCCGGGAATGATCGCCAATTCTTCGGCAGCAACTTCGTCAACCCCGCGCCGGCGCAACAGATTGCTCAAATAGACGCGCAATTCACCCCAATGCTGGCGCACTTCATCGAGCACATTAATCTCTTGGCCCCATAACCGTTCGCCAATCTGGGTCGGCAGTGACCCCAGCGGGGTATCAAGGGCATCGGCGAGACTGTGGGCCACATCGGTACTCACCACCAGCGTACGATAACCCAACTCGGCCGCCCGCACCGCCGTCGCCGCCGAGGTCGTGGTCTTGCCGACGCCACCCTTGCCAAGATAGAGGATCAGCCGCATTGATGCATCCTTTGTCTGTCTGTCGCCACGAAACAGTCGCTCATCTCGCTGATGCGACGCCGCATCAATTGTATATGTTGCAATTCAGCCCGTCAATAAGCTATGGTACACTACCTACGATGATACTCGATCATCACTGCTACATCAAGGTGCAAGGATTACCAGTGCTTTCAGATCTGTTTCTTATTCGTCATGGGCAACCGGTGCATAATCCGGCCATCCCCTACCAGTTGCCACCGGGGCCTGATCTGTCCGAACGTGGCCGCGCCGAAGCGCGGCAGGTCGCCGCATTTTTGGCTGATAAGGGCGTTGAGCTGCTCTTTGCCTCACCGTTTGCCCGCACCACCCAAACGGCTGAGGTGCTGGTCGATGCGCTCGGTTTGCCGGTTACGTTCACGACGCTCGTCCAAGAGCATGCACCCAGCGAGTCGTTCGACCACGTGCGCGCGCGGGTGCGCGAGTTGCTGGCCGGACTAGCCGATTCGCCCTACCAACGGGTCGGCATCGTGACCCATGGCTCGCCGATCCGGGCATTTTTGCTTGAGATCAGCCACGATCAAATCGATCTGCGCGGCCACGTCTACCAAGGCGGCAACCCTGCCCCCACCTGCGGCGTCTGGCACGTGACCTTCAACCAGCAACGGGCCTGCCGGTTTGAACTGGCGTTTAAACCTGCCGGATAGTGTGGCCGCTGCGCCGCTGTAGGTATGCTCTGTGCGAGACAAACATCGCTGAATCATGCGGGAATGCTGCCCCGCCTTCTCTTACGCGAAAGCGGGGCAAGGCAATGAGAGCAACCAATCCGATGGCTGAGCGGAGCCAAACCGAGAGCGCGGAAATCTTCAGCTCGTGCTGCGTTCCAGATTGATGCCGTCGCATGACAGGGAGGGATAGCGATGACCGATCTTGACGCCGTGATCGCCGCTTTTGTCGCACACTTGCGCACGGCCCGCCACGTGGCCGTGCTTACTGGGGCCGGCATCTCTGCCGAGAGTGGCATTCCCACCTTTCGCGATGCTCAAACCGGCCTTTGGTCACACTTCGATCCCGAAGAACTCGCTTCACCCGCTGGCTTTGCCCGCAACCCGGCCTTAGTCTGGCGTTGGTATGCCGAACGGCGAGTGAAAGCCTGCGCTGCCCAGCCCAATCCGGCCCACTATGCCTTGGCGGAATTGACCAAGTACGTGCCAACATTGACTCTGATGACCCAGAATATCGACGGTCTCCATCAACGGGCCGGCAGCCCCCACGTTACCGAACTGCACGGCAGCCTGCACCGCGCCCGTTGTATGGCCGACGGCTCGGTGCATCACACATGGAATTACGACGAGGAATTGCCGCGCTGCCCGAATTGCGACGCGATGCTACGACCTGATGTGGTTTGGTTTGGCGAAATGTTGCCGCGGCGGGCGCTAGAAACGTCGTGGCAGGCTGCGCTCGATTGCAATGTTTTTATGTCAATTGGAACATCAGGCGTCGTCGAGCCGGCAGCGTCACTGCCGCGAGTAGCGCTTGGTCGTGGCGCAACCGTGCTCATCCTCAATCTTGAACAAACCACTGCCGCTCGCCCGCCGCTCTTCACCATCAACGGCAAAGCCGGCAAGGTGTTGCCGCGTTTGGTCAGGGAAGCGTTTGGCGAGTAAATGCGAGCGCAGCTCGCTCACCCACCGGTCATGGCGAGGGAGCGGCAGCTCGCTCTCCGCCGGTCATGGCGAGGGGGCGCAGCCCCCGAAGCAATCTCCCCCTTCGGCGCCAGCGATGCCTGAGCGGATTGCTCCCGCCCGCGCAGGAGCTTGCTTCATCGCGCTCCGCGCGGCTCGCACTGACAATCGGAGATGCCAGACAACATGCCGCTATCCCGCAGGTGCAACCTGTGGGATAGCGGCATGCGAAGGAAGGAACCGCCACCTTATTGCATCGCAGCGGTCGCCGCTTGGCGGAAGGCATTCACCGCAGCGTCGATCACCTTTTGCGGATCGCCCCCAGCAGAGGTCACAATCGCGCGCAGCGTTTCCCCGTTGCGCAACCGTGAGCGGATGGTCGCTACATCGAGCCCAGTCTGATCGGCTGCCGCTTGAATCAGCCACCCCAGCGTGCTGCGCTCGGCTGCTTTAGCCGCCCGATCGGCCAACTGCGCACCGACGGTAGTATCATTGACCAAAGTTGTCGCCCGCTCGCGAATGGTAGCCAGCATCTGATCGGCCTCGGCCTGCGTCATGCGCCCCTTGCTCACCGCCTGATCGAGCCGTGTCTTGGCCGCATCCACCACCGCCTTCACTAACGCATCACCGCTGCTGCCGTGAGCAGCGGCGATCTGGGCCAAGCTACGACCATTCTGCAACTCGGCGCGAATGGTCGCGGCATCAAGACCGGTCAGATTTTGCAGTGCCTTGATCAATTGCCCAATGGTAACTGCTCCCGCGCCGCGCCAACCACCGCCGCCTCTCCCGTATGCTAGCTCGACTGGTGTCGTATTGGGCGCCACTGCTTGCGCCGCGCTCACTAGGGCCGGCTGGCTCCACAGCAGAGCCAATGCCAATACTGCGCCGGCGAGACCACTGAACAGCGTTCGTTTCATCGCATCTCCTCCGTTGTGTTGTTGTGCTGCGAAGTAGACCGGCTAATCCGGAGTCAGATGTAATCTAGCATCAGACTTTGAATAAATTATGAACTGGCGGCGAGCAAATTGTGGAGGCGGTTGCAACAACGTCGCGCTGGCAACGTCATACCAGCAGGTATCGCACAGCGAACAAGATGGCAAAGGAGAAGAGCTATGACAACCACTCGCTTAACGCGCAGCGCCACCGATAGCATGATTGGCGGCGTGTGCGGCGGCCTCGCCCGCTACTTCGGCATCGACAGCACGATTGTCCGGCTGGTATTCATATTAGCGGTGCTCAGCGGTCTCAGCCCGCTGATCTACATTGTGCTCTGGATCATTATGCCGAAAGAGGAATTGGCCCAGCCTACCCCGCCGGCCCAAGCCCCCACCGGCGAATGGAAGTACGATCCGTACACCGGCCAGCGCATCCGGTGAATGAACGGCACGTGGTACGGGCGGGTTTGAAACCTGCCCGTACTAGCTCCCATCCCCTGTCTTCTCCTCATTGACTCTCCGGCGCACCCAGCGTATGATTCCGGCAACGCTCGTGTCTACTGCACCAAACCGATGACTTTGCCAACAGCCGTCGCCAACCTGATCACCACTGCGCTGGGCCGCCCGATCGAGCAGATCGATCACCTCAGCGGCAGCTTTGGCGCGCGCCTTGCCCGCATCACCATCGGCGGGCAGCGCTTTGCGCTCAAGTGGGCCGCTAGCGGCGCGCCAGCGGCGATGGTCGCCGCCGAAGCCCATGGCCTGCGCACACTCGCCGCCGCCAACGCCATCCGCGTGCCTACTGTCATCTTCGCGTGCGCGGCCAACGGCGACCAACCCGCCATCGTGCTCAGTGAATGGATTGCAGGCGATGGTCGCCCCCCCGATCCGGCCCAACTCGGCGAACAGCTCGCTGCACTGCACCGCCACACTGGCGCTGCGTATGGCCTTGAGTGCGACAACTTCATCGGCGGCACTCCGCAAACCAATGGCTGGATGGAGGACTGGATCGCCTTTTTCCGCGAGCGACGCCTCTTGCCGCAGATCGAGCTGGCTGCCCGCAACGGTCTTTTGCCGGCGCGCCGCCGGCAGATGCTGGAACGGGTTGTGAGCCGGCTTGACGAGTGGCTGAGCGGTGTGCCGCGCGTTCCCTCGCTCATCCATGGCGATCTGTGGAGCGGCAATGTGATCGCTGGCCCCGGCGGTGCGCCAGCTTTGATCGACCCCGCCATTTCGCACAGCGACCGCGAGGCTGAATTGGCCTTTACCGAACTCTTCGGCGGCTTCTCGCCTCGCTTCTACGCCGCGTATCAAGCGGCATGGCCGCTCGCCCCCGGCTACCGTGACCGGCGCGACCTCTACAACCTTTACCACCTGCTCAACCACCTGAACCTGTTTGGCGAAGGCTACGGCGGGCAGGTCGATGCGGTCGCGCGCCGGTATGGATAGGCAGCGCGTGAACGAACGTTTGCATGGTATTACGTGGGAATCGTATGGAGTGCGGTAGTTAAACTGCCGCACTCCATAGAAGCAATGCATGATTCGCGGAGTCTGTTGCTTAGCGCGTCTGTTTCCGTTCACGCGTGCGTTTGCAGGTATTAATGCCAAAGACCCAATATAATGGGCATACCGCATACGCCGCCGTCGCAAACATAATCAGCGCAAGAAAACCAGTAATGACCTGCAACCAGAAGAGCTGGCCAAAGAGCGAAATAAGACCGAAAACCATCGTCAATACGAGACGAATATCGCGATCTAGCGTGCCTACATTGCGCATATCAAACATCCTTTCCCTCGACCGTTTCTCGCGCCTAGCATAACAATCTTGTTTACGCTTGTTGGTGAAGATTTCACTACCAAGCGTAATGATTGCTCATTTGCATTGTAAGGCAAGAACCCGGAATATGCCACATCGAAGAGATTTGACTCTTGTGCTACAATAGGGTAGTTTCGCCGAGACTATGCTGTGGGGAGCTATGAAGGACGAAACCATCGACATGCCAATTGATCAGAATGATCCGTTCGGTTTGGCGGCTGTGCGCGATCTGTTGCACATGCTCGAGGAGAGCGATGTCTACGAAATCACGATCGAGCGCGGCAATGCCAAGTTACACGTCAAACGCGGCCAGCCCACCCCTAGCGGCGTGATCTATTCTGCTCCGCTGCCCGCCGCACCGCTCAGCGCACCGATCAACGCACCCCTGCCGACCACCCCAGTGACGCCTTTCGTCCAACCGCCGCCAACGCCAGAAGGGCCGCCAGTCGAAATGCCGGCTGGCCATACGATTACCGCCCCGATGGTCGGCACTTTCTACGCGGCGCCCTCGCCGAAAGACAAGCCGTTCGTGCAGGAAGGCGATGAGGTGCGGGTCGGCGATACCGTCGGCATTGTTGAAGCGATGAAGATGATGAACGAGATCGAGAGTGACGTCGCCGGACGGGTGGCGCGCATTCTGGTCAAGAATGGGCAACCGGTTGAGTACGGCCAGCCGCTGATGGTGATTGAACCGCTTTGATGCGCGCTTTTTCGGTCTCTGACTTAAATAGCGCTCTGCGCGCTCATCTGGAAGGCGAGGGTTTGTTCTTCGACCTCTGGCTGCTAGCTGAAGTCGTGGAATTCCGCCGCTACCCTTCAGGGCATTGCTACTTTACCCTGAAAGATGAGCAAGCGAGCATTCGCGCCGTGCTCTGGCGCAGTGCCGCCGAACGGCTGGCGAAGCTGCCGGCCAACGGCGAGGCAGTGCTTGCCCATGGCCGGGTTGGCTTCTACGAAGCCCGTGGCGAAGTGCAGTTCGTCGTCGATCAGATCGTGCTGGCAGGGGAAGGCTTGCTCAACGCGCAACTCGAACAACTGCGCGCCCGTCTCGAAGCTGAAGGGTTGTTCGATGAACGCCGCAAGCGACCGTTGCCGCCCCTGCCGCGCCGGATCGGGATCGTTACCTCGCTCCAAGCGGCGGCGCTGCAAGATATGCTGACCATTTTCCGCCGCCGCTACCCGCTCGCCGAAATCGTCTTATCACCGTGTCTGGTTCAAGGTGAACTGGCCCCGGCTAGCATTGTGGCCGCACTCCGTCGCGTCTATGCCGAGCCGGTCGATCTCGTGATCGTAGCTCGCGGCGGCGGCGCCAGCGAGGATCTGGCGGCATTCAATGATGAACAGGTAGTGCGGGCAGTCGCCGCTAGCCCGGTGCCGATTATCACCGGCGTTGGCCACGAGACC
Organism: Chloroflexus sp.; assembly: GCF_034435895.1. Taxonomy (GTDB): domain Bacteria; phylum Chloroflexota; class Chloroflexia; order Chloroflexales; family Chloroflexaceae; genus Chloroflexus. The sequence continues at coordinate 7,161 of NZ_DAOTWH010000069.1, read as the reverse complement.
GATACCACCTTGGTGGATGCAGTGGCCGATCTGCGAGCTCCCACCCCTTCCGCCGCTGCCGAATTGGCCGCGCCAGCCGTCGTCGATCTTCGCCAACGTGTCGCTGAATTGCGTGACCACGCCGCTGACGCAATCATGGCGCGCATCGAGGAGCAGCGCCGCGCAGTTGACCAACAAGTGGCTTTGCTCCGCCGCAACCATCCCCACCGCCGCCTTGATGCAGCCCGCCAGACGGTTGATGAGTTTGATCGCCGGGCTAGCCGTGCGTTCGAGCGGTGGCTGGCCCTCGCCCAAACCCGCCTGCAAGGCTTGCAAGCCCGGCTCAGCACCCTCAGCCCGCAAGCGACGCTGGCCCGCGGCTACGCCATCGCGCAATGCGCTGGCGGGCAAGTTGTTACCGATCCGGCACAGGTGCAAGCGGGTGAACAGCTCCAACTCACGCTACGCGCCGGTAGGCTGCTTGTCGTTGTAGAGGACGCCCATGAGTGAACCAACTGCCGTTGAACAATACGAGACATTGCTGGCCGAGTTACAGGCAGTGGTAGAAAGGCTCGAGCGCGGCGAGTTATCGCTTGCCGAAGCGTTGCACCTTTACGAACGCGGCGCTGAGCTCGCTGCAGCGTGCCAACAATTGCTCGACACTGCCGAATTGCGGGTACGCCAGCTCGATAGCGCGTAAACGGAACCTGAATCGTCATGAGCGTCTCGATCGTGGAAAAAGTCTATCGTTACCCATGGCGGCGGCGATGGTGGCTCGCCACCATCGGTAATCTGCTGGTGATCGCGAGCCTCCTCATTGCTGCGTACCAGATTCTGCGCGGAGTCGTCGCAGCCAGCGAACCCCTCGCGCCTTGGTTGCGCCGCACACCTTGGCTACGCCCGCTCTACGATGGACTTTCTCCCCTTCCGCGCGATCTGAGCTTATGGTTCCCAGAAGCGCTAGGGATGCTGCTGTGGGCCGCAGTTGGCTTGTTTATCGCGTTAATCCTCCTCAACGCACTACCGGCTATCCGAACGAGTGCCCGCGGCCTGCTCGTCGAGTTTGCCGGCGGCTGGCTGCCGGTGGCATGGGAAGACGTGCAACAGATCCACGTCACGGGCGATGAGGCCGGCCAGCGCTTTGTGTTGCTGGTGATCCCCGCAAAACAAGCCAAGCGTCTGACCGGCTGGCATCGTGTATATGGCTTGTTATACGGCACCACCATCCAGCCAGCTTTTCTCGTGTCGTCATCGATCGATGAGTTTGACCATTTGCTCAATACGATCTCGCACGAAAACAGCCGCGCGATCCGCAGCGTTGAAGGAGCGCAGCCGGTGCTGGTCGACGAACAACGCCGTTCACCATTGTTTGGCCTATTCTTGCGCGGCGCTACAACCGCATCGCCGGCTGCCAATGCGATCTTGCCGCCAACGACCGCGCCAGACGTGACGGCCACGCTCCCCACATGGTCATTGATCAGGATCGCTCACCTTAGCGTGATGGCGCTTGTGCTCATCTTTGGCCTGCTGCACTATCGCAGTTATTGGGATCGAGCGCTCACACTCATGGTTCCAGAGCTACGCAGCAACCCTGCGCTGCTGTGGGTCAGCCAAGATCCAGTCTATCGCGCGATCTTCAATGCCTATCAAGGCGCTAGTACACCTTTCTTCGGCTTTTCTGGACGGCCTGATCTACCGGCCCCAGTATGGCTGCTGATCGCCGCCCATCTGCTGCTAGCGCTCGTCATTGCTCTAGCCTTCGCGCTGCTGATCGCTATTCCCTCGTCAGCCATTGCTGGTCAAAACGGGATGATCGTCCGCTTTCTCCCCCACCCACTGACATTCGCGCGCACTCTTCCATGGGCGAGCATCAGCGCGTTTCAGGTGATTGATCTCGGCTTTGGCCGCAGCATCGCCTTTGTTAAATCACCAGCGCTGCCGTGGCTCAGCCGGCTGTGCGGCTTGGTAGTGACGGGGCAATGGACGCCGGGTGTGATCTTGATCGGCACGATGAAGAACTGGCCAGAGCTGATTGAACGCTGTGCAGAACGGTTGAGCCATCTGCCGTCGATCAACGATGCGCCCCGCTTCCAGCCAGCCGCGTTTATGCCCAATCTGCAACTGATTGGCCAGCCGGTGGCGACTATCGTCGCGCTGAAAGCAGAATTGGCCGCAACCGGCGCAACCACAACCCATCTGCTGTGGCAATCTGTAAGGACGATGCTCGTTGTATCGTTGCCGCTTGGGTTGATGTTTGCCATTCTTGCCTTGATTGACGGCGATCGCTGGCCAGATTTAGGCATTATCTTGGGCGGGGTTGGCTTTGGGCTAGCCGGCTTACTCGAATGGCCGCTTGTCGTGCTGATTTCATTGATTATTCACGGTGCGCTTGACAACGACCAAGAGCAGGCGCATATTTTCACGTTCTACCCGCTGGTGCAGATGCCGCGCCTCTTGCCGTTGCTACTGGCCCTGATTTGCCTCATCATCAATCTGCCATGGCTAGCTGCCATCCTCTGGCTTGCTTCCCTCGCGATTGCCTACTGGGTGACAGCGGCGCTCTGGGTGGATGTATACAAGTGGGAAGGCGCGCAGGTGATTCTGGGTGGTCTGCTGCCGGCGATCTGGCAGCTTTTTGTGATGGTGGGATTCTGGCTGTTACGGTAAGATTGGCGTGGCAAAATCATTGCCAACAGAGAGGATATTGACAATGGATCGCATCCGTATCGCTACCGAAGCTGCTCCGGCAGCGATTGGGCCGTATTCGCAGGCTATCCGGGCGGGTAACTTGATTTTTGTGTCCGGACAGTTGCCGATCAATCCGGCCACCAACGAGATGATTACGGACGACATCGGCGCCATGACCCGGCAAATCTTTGCAAATATTGCCGCTATTTTGCAAGAGGCGGGTAGCTCGCTGAACCGAATCGTAAAAACGACCGTCTTTCTGGCCGATCTGAACGATTTTGCCGCAATGAATGCCGCATACGCCGAGCATTTCAGCGACGCGCCGCCGGCCCGTTCCACCGTGCAAGTGGCCCGCTTGCCCCGCGATGCCCGGATCGAAATTGAAGTAATTGCGTTAGCGTAACAATATCATGCGCATCGTTTGCCGCTGTCGCGCGGTATTCATGATGAGATGATCACGTTGCCTTCCCGTAGTGGATTGGAACGACCGGATGCGACAGCGCGCGTTTTTCATCGCCATCCTGATCGGGGCGCTCATCACCATCGCGTGGCTCCAGCGTCCCGACGGCAAATTGCATGTCATCCTGCTCCCGACTGCCGGCGATGCGATCCTCATCCAATCGCCCGCCGGTTCGTTTACGTTGATTGACGGCGGGCGCGACCCGACTGATCTAGCGGTCGCTTTGGGGACATATCTGCCGTTTTGGCAACGCCATCTGGCGGCCATAGTGCTGACCCGCGCTGTTGAGCACAATCTGCCCGGCCAGTTGGGGGCGTTGCGGCGATACCGGCCCGCGCTGGCGCTGGCGCAAACACTACCCAAGGGAGAATGGCGCGATCTGATGGAAGGTATGGCAACGCCGGTGCGCCAGTTGCAAGCCGGGCAACAGATCAATCTCGGTGGAGCGCGCTTGCGCGTGTTGGCGACGAATGATGGCGATGACGGCGGCGCAGTGTTGCTGATTGAATACCGCGCAACCCGTGTGCTCATCCACAACGGCGGTAGCGCCGGCGATGCGGCCCTCGCCGCACTGGCCGGACACACGATTGATCTGCTCATCTATCCGTGGCAACGCCCGATCACGACACCGGCATTGCGCGATCTGCACATTCGCGCTGTTGCCTTCAGCGCCGGCTTTGAGGCCGATGATCCAGCGTTAGCCAGCTTCTATGAACGGCGGCAACTAGCGCCACACCTGTACCATCCCAAACTCGACGGTGCGATTCATCTGATCAGTGATGGTCGCCGAGTCACAATAACCACGCAACCGCCATGAACGACCGTCTCGGCTTAGTGTTACTTCTCATCGGCGCGGCTCTTGCGCTGCTCTGCGCCGGCGCATTCCTCTGGCAGCGGTTTTACCGCGACGATCCGGCCAATGCGGCCCGCCGCATCTTCAAAAACAGCGCCGTCACGTTTGGCTTGCGCATGTTTGTGCGCGGGTTGGATACGGTTATCCTTTTTTTGCTGGTCGGCGCGCTCGATCCAGCGGCGCTGGGAGCGTATAACACAGCCGCGCTGCTGGTAGCGCAATACCTCGCTACGTTCACCGAATTCGGGCTTGGCGTCTTGCTGACCCGTGAAGTTGCCCGCCAACTTGATGCTGCCCGCCGGTTGTTCGGTGTTACCCTGACGCTACGCCTCATTTTGATTATCGCCGCGGCTGCGCCGGTGGCATGGCTAGTCATCGCTAGCTACAACCTGATCGGCGCAGTTGGGTTGAGCGAGCCGCTCACCGCCGAAGGCCAATTGGCGATCTGGATTTTGCTGCTGACTCTCGTGCCGAGCGCGTATAGCGGCGCAGTGACGGCGCTCTACAATGCTGCCGAACGTATGGAAGTGCCGGCGGCGGTAGAAGTGTTGACGGCGCTGCTCAGCTTTCTGGCCCGCATTGCCGTGCTCGCGCTGGGATGGGGCGTGATCGGGTTGGCATGGGCAGCGGTGTTGGTTAGCTCGATCACCGCCGTGATCTTTTTCGGGTTGCAAGTGCGAGCCTTCTTCGCCCCCACCCTCAGCTTCGATGCCGCCGCGATCCGCGCCCTTGTGCCACAGGCGCTGCCGTTGATGCTGAATAACCTGCTCAGCGTGATCTTCTTTCGCTTCGACCTCTTCATCGTACGCGCTTTTGGCGGCAGCAACGCCGATCTGCTGGCGCAACAATACGTCCTGCCCTACCAATTGCTCAACATCGCGCTGGTGCTGCCGCCGGCCATCACCTTCGCTGTGTTCCCGCTCTTGGCGCGGCGAGCCGGCGGCGCGCGCAGTGAACTGGCCAACGCCCAACAACGCACCCTGCGCCTGCTGCTCTTGATCGCCTTCCCGCTGGCGATGGGTATGACCCTGCTGGCCGATGATCTGGTCTGGATCTTCGCCCGCCGCCGCTTTGCCGAATACCTGCCGTCGGTGACGGTGCTCGCGGTGCTAGCGTGGTTCCTGCCGCTCTCGTTTGCCAACGGCCTCTTGCAATACGTCTTGATCGCCATCGAACAGCAAACCGCCATCACCCGCGCCTTCGTCGCCGGTGCGGTCTTCAACCTGACCGCCAACCTGATCGCGATCCCGCTCGCCATCCGGCTAGGCCAACCAGCAGATGCCTTACTAGCGGCGGCGATCATCACCATTGCCTCGGAAGTTGTGCTGTACGCTGTCTTCCGGCCCGTGCTGCATCAAGAGGGCCTACCGCCGGGCATCCTGAAGCTGATGTGGCAACCGGCGTTGGCTAGCCTCGCCATGGCCGCCGCGATGCTGCCGGCCATCCTCTGGTTGCCGGGATGGATCGGCAGCCTGTGCGCGACCCTGATCGGCCCGCCGGTGTACGGCGTTGCACTATGGCTGCTTGGCACCATTGGCGCGGAAGAGGTGGCGCTCGCGCGGCGGATCATTGGGCGGGCATCGTGATCTGTGATACCATACAGCGATCCACGTGATAACTACGGGAGACCTATGCCCAATCGCGCCAACCTCAACCTCACAACCGATCAAGCACACAGGGCTGCCTTGGGGCAGTTCTTCACGCCGCCCCATATTGCCAATCTGATGGCAGCGTGGATCGATGCCATTGCCGGAAACGATCTCCTTGCTTGATGCCGGCGCGGGCAGCGGCGCCTTAACCGCAGCGCTGGTGCGCAGGGTGTGCCACAAACGTGGCCCAACTCGCCGGATTCATGTAACTGCCTTTGAGATCGATCCCGCCTTAGCGCAACCGCTCGCTCAATGTATGGCGGAATGCCAACGTATGTGCAAGGCGGCGGATGTACAATTTACGGCTGATGTCCAGCATACCGACTTTATCAGCGCGGCAGTGCAGATTGTACGCCGTGAACTCTTCGCCGCTGCCCTGCCGCCATTCAACGTTGCGCTGGCCAATCCTCCCTATCGCAAAATCCGCAGCGACTCAACCCACCGCCTGCTTTTGCGTTCAGCCGGTATCGAAACCAGTAACCTTTACGCGGGTTTTCTTGCCTTGATTATGCGGTTGCTTGCTCCCAACGGCCAGCTTGTATCAATCACCCCGCGCAGCTTCTGCAACAGCCCATATTTTCGACCGTTTCGCACAGAGTTGCTGACCTCGATGACGCTCCAGCGCCTCCATACGTTTGTTTCACGCGCCACCGTCTTTCGTCACGACGATGTGCTGCAAGAAACCGTCATCATGCACGCGGTCAAATCTGCCCAACCGCGCGCCACGATCTGGGTGTCGCGGAGCAATGGACTCGCCGGCCACCCGCTGTACGAGCAAGCATTGCCCAGTGATACGGTTATTTGCGCCACTGGCGCCGATCGCTGGATTCACATCCCAGAACACGAAGATATCCTGCGCGCGCAAGGACAGTGCCAACGACTACCAGCTACGCTGGCTGACCTTGGTCTAGCGGTATCAACCGGCAGAGTGGTTGACTTTCGGGCCCGGCCATGGTTACGCGCTGAGCCGGGTGAAGCAACCGTTCCGTTAATTTACCCGCCCAACCTGCACTATGGCGTAATCCAATGGCCAAACGTAAGCATGCGCAAACCGCAAGTAATCCAGCGTTGCGCCGAAACAGCCAACCTGTTGATCCCCTCGGCAGTATATGTGGTCGTCAAGCGATTTACGGCCAAAGAGGAACGGCGTCGCTTGGTTGTGGCTCTTTATGAGCCTTGGCGCATACCTGCCGAGAGCGTAGGGTTTGAAAATCATATATTCACGCCAACGGTCGCGGGATCGAACTTGCGCTTGCCAAAGGGCTCACGATCTTCCTGAACTCGACGTGGGCTGATCGTGCGTTCCGGGCCTTCAGCGGTCACACTCAAGTCAATGCTGCCGATCTGCGCGCCTTCTCTTATCCGAGCCGGGCAGCGCCGGAATATATTGGCAATCTCACCGATCAAGTAAACCTTTCCCAAACAGAGATTGAGGCTATAATCGAGGGGTTATTGCATGAGTCAACGCCAGCTTAAACCTGAAGCAATGCGGAAAGAAAAGCTCTCGCAAGCAAAAGCGATTTTGCAACAGC
>NZ_DAOTWH010000068.1:0-7211 GCF_034435895.1 Chloroflexus sp. | reverse complement strand
AACCGAGAACCTGCTACTCCTCCGCAAACCCGGCTTGCTCAAATTTGAGCACCCGACTGTTTTCACTCACAATGCGGATGGTTTGTTCGCTGAAGCCGTCAGGGAGACGGGCTTCAATTTCGAGTGTGACGGTGACGTCGGCATTAGCGAGGGCGGCCAGATGCGCGACCACCTCTTCGGCAATGCGGCTGGCGTCACGCCCGACGCGAGCCGGGTCGAGCCGGACGCTGCCGTGGAAGCGGCGGGCTGCCGGTTTGGGCAGGGGTAGAGCGATAGTGACGGTACCGGAAGCAGCCGGTCTTGGGTTTACTGGTGGCTGTGGTTGGTAGCTATCGGGTGGCGGTACCGGCTCGCGCTGCGTTTCCCGTTCACGTTGTTGGTGCGCGATATCTGGTTTGACGACGAGGCCACGGTCTTCGGGCCGGATGGCGATGCTTTCCCCGCAGCGCAAGCCGAGGTATCGTCCAGTGGCCTCGTCGTAACGTTCGGCGTAGACGAAGGTTTCGCTCTGCCACGTCAAGCTGCCGACCCCGTTTTGAATCGCCCGCGCGATCACCTCTGGCCCATCAACCCGCTGCAAGTAGAGATAACGGGCGAAGTCGTCGATCAGTTGGCGGATGGCGACGTGGTTCCCCCGCCAGAGCGGCACCCGGTCGAGTTCATTGCGCAGCATCGTTGCGCCGAGTTCGGCGGCGAGCAGGTCGTCGCTGCGTAACCGCTTCATCGCTCGCACGGCTAGCCCATCGCTTTCCGTGAGCCGGATGGCCTTCCACTCAACCGGTTTGGACGGATGTTCTTGGCCGGGAACGAGCAACCATTGGTAGGTTGCGGGGTGTCTCTTGTGTCTTTTTGTGGCTATTTCTTTTCTCCCCACCCCTGCGTTATTCGTGGTACAATACAATTCCGGTAATCAAACCCGTACCGCCCGGCAAGCGTCTATGGCGATGATCTTCTACCGCGATATGGAATTAATCTGCCGCAGTTGCGGCGCTACCTTTATCTTCACCGCCGGCGAGCAGGAGTTCTACGCCGATAAAGGCTTCCTCAACGAGCCGACCCGTTGCCCCAAGTGCCGCAACCGCCGCGAGGCGCAGACGGCGCGTCGCCGCCCTGAACCGAGCCCGGAAGACGATAACGACGAGTGATTGCGTGGCGTTGGCGACAGTTTGGTGCGTGGGTAACGTTGGCGTTGGTGGCGGTGGCCGCCGTGCTTATTGCCCTGCGCCCCGACCCCTACGATGCGCTGCGCCGGGCCGATGCTCGCTTTGCCGCCGGGCACTATCGCGCCGCGCTCGCTGCGTACACCGAACTAGCCACAACCCTCAGTGATGCCGCCCTACGCCGGGGTATTGTCTTCACTGTGCGCGGCGAGGTTGATCCGGCCCGCCGCGCGTTGGTTGCGGCTATCAAAGCTGGGTTGCGCCCTCGCGACTACCAGCTCGCGGTGCTCTACCTTGGCCGCGTGGCGGCCATCGAAGGCGACATCGCCGCGGCGCGCCAGACGTGGCAGTCGTTGTCGCACTGCGATCCCGATCGCTGTGCCCAACGCGATCTGCTGCTGGCCGATGATGATCTGCGCAATGGGCGGATCGAGGCGGCGTTGGCGGTGTATCGCGCTGTCGCGCTTGATGCGTTGCCCGCCGATTGGGCTAGCTTTGTGATTGGGCGACGGGCTATGGTGGCGGCGCTGGTCGACTCTGCCGCAACCCCTGACCTCACCATGCCAGCAACCTCCTTCCCGCCCGATCCCTTCACCCAGCCGCTCTTGCCGCCTGCCCCCGATCCGGCCACCCTCGGCGGCGCGTCCGCAGTTGCTCGGCCAACTGGCCCTTGATCTTGGCTACGACCGGCTGGCGCTGGCGTTTTTGGCGCAGGTTGATCCCGCCGGGCCGCACGGTTTGGCGGCGGCGATCTACCGCGCCTATGCTCATCTGCGGTTGGGAGATCGGCAGCAAGGGGTTGAACAACTAGAACAGTTGGCTGCTGCGCACCCTGATGATCCGCGCATTGGCCCCTTGCTGGCGCTGGCCTACCTTAACAGTGGCGATCTGGAAGCGGCTGGCGAGCGGTTGCAACGGTTACACGCCGCCGGTCACGGCGGGCCGGCGCTAGCTTTGGCGCAGGCCGGTCTTGCGTTGGCCCAGCGTGATTTTGTCGCTGCCGCCGATGCGTATGAACAGGCAGTGATCGCGGCGCCGGTCGCCGAACGCCCCCGTTATGCGCTATTGGCCGCTCGTTTTCATCTCGACAGCGGCTTTGAGCGTTGTACCAGCGGTTTGCAGGCGGCGCAGGCGGTGGTTAATGTGTTGCCCACCGATCCCGAAGCGCTGACGGTGCTGGCCGGTACGCGCTACTATTGCGGCGATGCCGCCGGCGCGCAGGCAGCCGCCGCCGCTGCGCTGGAAGCTGGCGCCGGGGTTGAGGCGCGCTTTTACTACGGCTTGGCCCTGAGCGCCGCTAGCGATCGGGCCAATGGCCGGGCCGCGCTGGAGCTGGTCGCCGATCAGGCGCCGGCGAGTATGTGGCGGCAACGGGCTGAAACCGCGCTGGAGCTGATCGGAGGCCGGTAACACAAAGGCGCAGTAGCGCCGGACGGCTGTCCGGCTCCGCAAAGGCGCAGAGGATGATACACGCAAAGGCGTGGTAGCGCCGGACGGCTGTCCGGCTCCGCAAAGGCGATATGATGGATGGTCTCATACGTGCGCGTATGTGCCACCTATGTATCGCGTTGCGGCTTGGCATCGTTGGGTTGCCACGGCGGCGTCGAACCATACGGCTCTGTAAAGATGGTATGATAGATAAGCCCATTAGCGCGCCCATGTACCATCCATCGCGTTGCGCCTTGGCGTCTTTGCGTTTCATAACACCTTGCGTCTTCACGTTCCCAAGGAATATGCCGTATGCGCACCACGTCTGCAACGATGCACCGTTCGCGCCGCCCCACGGTGGGGGTGATCGCCGGTTGGCAATTCTACGGTACGGCGCTGACGCTGAGCTACCTAAGCCCGATCTACCACGGTATGGGCCACGCTGCACACGAGTTGGGGTGTAACCTGCTGCTGGCCTGCGGGATGGGCGCTTCCGGCCAGATTAACGATCCACCGCGTCCGGCGTGGCCGGCGGTGGCCGATGATGCCGATTTTGTGCCGGTGGGGCCATGGAACACCCATGGCTTGATCGTGATCAATCCCCTGCAGCTACCCGAACGATCGCGCCTGATCCAGTCGATCCGCGCCGCTGGCCATCCGATTGTGTTCGTTGGATCGGGCGAAGCCGGGCCAGCCATTGTTGCCGACAATACCGGCGGCATCCTCGCCGCTCTCCGCCATCTGGTTGAGCATGGCCATCGCCAGATTGCCTTTATCGCCGGCAGCGAAACCGATCTCGACGGCGATTCGGGTGAACGGTTGCGCGCCTTTGAGGCCGGGATGGCCCAATTCGGCTTGGCAGTCGATCCGCGCCTAATCGTCTTTGGCCGTCACGTCTTTGCTGGCGGTTACGCGGCCATGCAGCAGTTGCTGGCGACCGGCCAACCCTTTACCGCCGTGCTGGCCAGCAACGATGAGTCGGCGTTAGGGGCGATTGCGGCGCTGCGCGCGGCGGGCCGGCGCGTGCCGGACGATGTAGCGATCATTGGGTTTGATGACCGTCCCGAAGGGTTGTTGCACGAACCGGCCTTGACCACAGTGCAGATTCCGCTCTTCCGGCTGGGGTATCAGGCGCTTGAACTGATGGTTCGTCACCTGCGCGATCGCCAGCCGTTGCCAGAGTTGGTGCAGGTGCCGGCCCGGCTGGTGATCCGTGAGTCGTGCGGCTGTAGCCAGAGCGCGGTGCTGGCCGATGCGTTGGAAATGGCTGCCCCTCACACTGATCAACCGGACGCTGCCGATCGCGCTGCGGCGCTTGCACGGTCGATGGGCGAGATGCTGAGTCGCAAATCGCGCGGCCTGACCCGTGATGAAGTATACCGGCTGTGCCTTCTCCTTGTGACTGCCTTTACCCAAGCTGTGCAGCACTCAGATCCGGCCTCTATGCGCGCAGTGTTGGCGCAGACGCTCAAACAGGTGGCCGCTGCCGGCGATGATACCCACGAATGGCAAATCGCGCTCTCCTTCATTCGTGATGCGTTACCAAATCTGCTTGATCCGGCGTTCCACCCTTTTGCCCACGAACTGCTGGACGAAGCGCGAGTGACGATGAGCGCCGCGATGCGCTTTCAGCATTGGCATTACCTCAATTCCCAACAACAAACCAATAACCGCTTAGGCCGGCTCACCGCGCGCTTGTTGAACGCGCTAGCTGAGAGTGATATCTACGAGATTCTGGCCCGGCATTTGCCCGAACTGAACTTGCCACTGCTCTGGATCGGCTTTTTTGAAGCCGAGGGTGATGATCCGGTCGCATGGTGCCGGTTGCGGGCCGTGACGGCGCCGCAACAGCCGGTGATTCGCATTCACAGCCGCGCCTTCCCGCCGTCGCAATGGCTGCCGGCGCGCCATCCTTACCAGCTCTCCCTCATCCCGTTGACCGGCGCCGGCAGCGCGACTGGTTTTGTCGCCTTCGACACCTCGCGGCTTGACCTCTACGGCGCGATCGCGCAACAGATCAGCGCCGCGCTCAATACGGCCCGCCTGTATCGGGCGGCGAATGAAGGCCGGCGGTTGGCTGAAGAGGCTAACCAGCTCAAGAGCCGCTTCCTTTCGATGGTCAGCCACGAGTTGCAAACCCCGCTGAATTTGATTGTCGGCATGAGCGATCTGCTGTTGCGCGAGAGCGCTGCCGGCGAGCGCCAGTTGCCGGTGGCGATGCGCGCTGATCTGAAGCGGATTTATGCCAATGCCCGCCATTTGAGTCGTCTGATCAGCGATGTGCTTGATCTGGCCAGCAGTGATGCCGGCCAGTTGCGCTTGGCCTGCGAAGTGGTCGATTTGGGGCAAGTGATGCGGGCGGTGGCCGAGGCCGGCCAGCAGATGGCCGCTGATAAACATCTGGTGTGGCACGACTCGATCCCTGCCGAGGGGCCATGGGTGTGGGGCGACCGCACCCGGCTGCACCAGATCGGGCTGAATCTGGTGGTCAATGCGATCAAGTTCACCGCGCGCGGCAGTGTGAGCCTGACCGTCACCCCTGCCGCTGATGCCGTGACGGTCACGGTGCGCGATACCGGGATTGGTCTGCCGCCGGAAGAGCAAGCGCGGATTTTCGATGAATTTCAGCGTTCGGAGCGTAGCACGAGCAGAGGCTATGGCGGCATTGGTTTGGGGTTGGCGATTTGCAAGCGACTGGTCGCGCTGCACGGCGGCGAGATCGGGGTGCGTTCGAGCGGCATCGAAGGCGAGGGTTCCGAGTTCTTCTTCCGCTTGCCGGTGATTGCTGCGCCGGCCCGTAAACGGCGGCGCAGCGCGCCGGCTCTGCCGGCTTTGCCACGGGTGTTGTTGCTCTCGGCAGGGCCGGACGAGCGGCTGCAACGTTATCTCGAACAGCGCGGCTTTACGGTTGCTGCCTTCCCGATCGACGAGAGCGTGGCATGGCTGGCTGAACTGCTCAGCAAGAACTATAGCGCGGTCGTGCTCAATGCGACCCAAGGCGAACGGGCGTGGTGGGAGACGATCCGGCTGCTGAAAGCAAACCCGGCCACCCGCGATCTGCCGCTCTTGTGCTATGCAATGACCGAGCAGCACGGTACGGTGATGGAGTTCAACTACCTCACCAAGCCAATCGATCTGGCCGATCTCAGCCGCGCGCTCGACCAATACTGGCTGGCTGCCGGCCCAACCGAGCGCAATCCCGCCATCCTTGTGGTTGATGACGATCCCGATACGCTCGAGCTGCATGCCCGCCTCATTCAGGCCCACAACGCCGCCATCCACGTCCAGCGCGCCCGTTCGGGCCGCGAGGCGCTGGCGATCTTACCCCAGCAGAAAATTGATCTGGTGCTGCTCGATCTGATGATGCCGGAAATGGATGGCTTTGCAGTGCTTGAGGCGATGCGCGCACGCAAAGAGTGGCGCGATATTCCGGTGATCGTGATTACCGGGCGTATGCTGAGCGAAGCGGATATGGCCCGCCTTAATCAAGGGGTGACGGCGGTGCTCAGCAAAGGCATGTTCAGTGCTAGTGAAACCCTCACCCACCTACAGGCCGCGCTTGAACGGCGGCGGCGGCTGAGTGATCAGGCGCAGATGCTGGTACGCAAGGCAATGGCGTACATCCACAGCCATTACGATCACCCGATCACCCGGCAAGATATCGCCAATTATGTTGGTATGAGCGAAGACTACCTCACCCACTGTTTCCGGCAAGAACTCGGCGCCACGCCGGTCGAATATCTCAACCGCTATCGGGTGTTGCAAGCGCGCCGGTTACTGCTCGAAAGCGACAAGAGCATTACCAATATCGCGCTCGAAGTCGGCTTTTCGAGCAGCAGCTACTTTAGCCGGGTGTTTCGCAAAGAGGTTGGCCAAACGCCGGAAGAATACCGCCGGGGCGGGGCATCACTGCCCTAACGCCGCCAGTGCCCGTTTGACGCTATCGGCAGGGCTGACTTTCACCTCGGCCTGCGCAATCCGGCCCTCTTCGTCGATCACAAAATGCGAGCGGATAATGCCCATGTACTTCTTGCCCATCATCGACTTCTCGCCCCACACGCCGTATGCTTCCGCCACGCTGTGCTGCTCGTCGGCGAGCAAGATGAACGGCAAGTTGTGCTTGGTCTTGAACTTGGCGTGCGATTTCGTGCTGTCGGGGCTAATCCCGATCACGACGGCATTCTTCTCTGCGATCTCCGGGTAAGCATCGCGAAAACCGCACGCCTGCGACGTGCAGCCGGGGGTGTCATCTTTGGGATAGAAGTAGAGAATGACTCGCTTGCCGCGAAACTGGCTGAGCGAGACCGGCTCGCCGGCTTCGTTCGGCAAGGTGAAATCGGGTGCGATATCGCCAACTTGTGGTGGGGTTGCCATACCTTAAGGTTCCTTAGCTCAAACGCGAATCCAATACCTTTCATGGTAGCACGAATCGGCGTGTCGCTTAGGGTTCATTTTCCGCTATACTACAGCTTTGGTAAAAGTGTGGACTTGGCGCAGCGGGACGAGACGTGCGTTGAGTTGTGATGAGGTGTAGAACCGCTGCTGGCGCAGCATGTTGTCATTGCGAGGGGGCGCCGCCCCCGAAGCAATCTCCCGCGTCAGCGAGAGTAATGGCTCACCGCA
>NZ_DAOTWH010000067.1:0-1908 GCF_034435895.1 Chloroflexus sp. | reverse complement strand
GTCCCGGCCAAGCCGAAGAGAGCGGCCCGCTGTTGCAGTACCCACCCGAACCGCCGGCGCCGACGATTGGCCCCAATCCGACCGTGCCCGCTGGCTTGGCCGCCGGGCCGCGCTTTGTGGCCGATTTTACCGCGGCGGATAGCTTGAATGGCTGGCACATCGTCGATCTCGATTTCATCATGCCCGAAGACCGGGCGAATTGGATCGTGGCCGATGGTCGTTTGCAACAGCACTTTGCCGGCGAGTTCAACGACAGCCGTCCGTTCCAGACGGTGGCGCTCGCGCCCGGTGAGTATGCCGATGCGACGGTGCGAGTGAGCTTCTACGATGCGTTCAACGGCGTGGCCGGCCTTGTGGCGCGCTATCAGGGGGCGGTGGGCTACGAAGCGAGCTACTACCGGTTGCGGCTGCTGAAGAATGAGTACGAGGCGACACCGAAGTACGTGCTGGAGAAGGTGGTGGATGGCGTGGCGACACCGCTAGCGACGCTGGAGGGGCCGGGGTTTGCGCCGCGCCACTGGCACGTGATCGAGCTGGATGTGCGGGGTGGCGCACTGGTGGCGCGGCTCAACGGGAAGGTGCTCTTGCAGGCGACCGACCCGCAACCGTTGCCGGCAGGCCGGGTGGGGGTCTATTCCCGCGCCCTCGGCGGGATGATGTTCGATGATTTTCTGGTCGCTCCGTAATCGCAACCCATCGTAAGGAGATTCCACAGGAGATTGTCCATGACGGTACTATCCCGCACCATACTTGTGCTGCTGACGATGCTGGCTTTGATAGCTGTCACGGCCCCGATGGGGCTGCCACTGGCAGCTCAGGATACTGTGCGTCTGATCGCTGAGTTCGATATCCGCAACAGCTTAAATCTGAAGCAGCCAAAGGTAGCTACCTTCAATGATCAGGTTTACGTGTTTGGGGTCGCTGAGTCAAGTGCTGACACGAATGGCAAAGCACGGTTTTGGACGAAGAATGAAGCGGCGCTAGCCTTTCCTGCCCCGTTTGATATCGGTACGACAAGCAAGTTTGCAAAAGATACGCTCTACGTCAATGCTGGGATGACGACCACGCCGGCTGGTGATGTGATCACGATCTGGGTTGATCAGGCGGCCAATATCATCTACAGCCGGCGGCGCGATCCGGCCGGTAACTGGGGGCCAATCGTCGAAGTGACGCGGCGTGAGATTTTTGCGTGGGAGCCTGCGTTAACGGTCGTAACCGGCGGCCCTCAGGATGGTCGTATCATCGCCGTGTGGCGCGACGATGAAGCTGCTGACAAGGATAATAACGGCATATATTACACCTTCTCTGACGACAAAGGCGCGACGTGGGCGCCGGTACGACGCGCCTTTGCTATGAAGGTGTTCCGCACCTCGCCAGTGCTGGCGTCAGGGCCGAACGGCGAAGTGGCGTTGACCTTTATCCGTGATGATCCGCGCCCCATTCACGTTATGTTGGCTATGTGGACTGGTAATGGCTTCAGCGTGCCGGTTGATATTAATGCGGGCGATAGGGAGAGCTTCACGGATAGCACGGTGGCGATCTATAACGATCGGATTTACGTCGGCTATCGCCATGTTGATAGAGGTATCTATTATGTTGAAAAGGCCCTGAGCGACGCGCTGAATAACCAACCATGGCCCCGTGCAACTCTTCTGAACGAGCATGGTGATGGTCGGGTGATGGTTGTCACCGATCGCTTGGGTAATCTGCATCTCACTTGGATTAGGCGTGCCGTAGTGCAAGGCCCTCGCAATCAAAATCGGATTGGCTATGCTGTCCGTTTAGCCGATGGACGTTTCTTTGGTCCGATCGAATCGACCAATAATGGCTCATACTTCAACCCGTGGGCGGCGGCTAGTACCGGGACTGGCATCTATCTCCATGCCGTGTATGATGCGTTTAGCGGTG
>NZ_DAOTWH010000066.1:0-5087 GCF_034435895.1 Chloroflexus sp. | reverse complement strand
ATCGTCGCCGATCGCCGCGCTGCCCGCCGCGCCGCCGCGCAACAGGGCGCGTTCGCTGATTAGGGCCTCGCCACGCCCTATTGCCCATCTCCTGCCACCCCCAAGCCGCAAAGCCAGCCAAGGCGCAGAGATTCTTAACGCAAAGACGCCAAGACCGCAGAGGGCGCAAAGGGTTTGAACTGACTCTTATCCCCCTGCGTCCTCTGCGCTCTCTGCGGTAAACAACCTCCTCCCTCCCCCAGCGGGGGAGGGCTGGGGTGGGGGCAACCCTAAGCCGCAAAGCCAGCCAAGACGCAACGTAGAGGAAATTTGACGGTTGATGCTTCTAACCAGTACGATGTTTATTAAACGATTCGGTCATTTCCTTTAATAATGCTCGCGGTTATTAAAGGATCAGATCACAAGGAGGTTCTGCTTGCTGCGGGGCTCGACTGGACGCTATCACATCACGAATGTTGGCGGCGAGACTGTGCGCGCGTTCATTCCTCATCCACTGCCGCCTGAACCGCCACTCGAACTGACTGCTCAGCGCCAGCAGTTGCTGGAACGAGCTACTCTGGCGTTAGGCCGGCTTGACAGCATCACCTTATTATTACCGGATCCAGACATCTTTCTGTACGCTTATGTGCGACGCGAAGCTGTGCTTTCATCGCAAATCGAAGGCACCCAGTCGTCATTGGCGCAACTACTCCTTTTCGAGTTAGATGAAGCTCCCGGCGCGCCTATTGATGATGTGATCGAAGTGTCTAATTATGTTGCTGCACTCGATTATGGTCTGAAGCGATTACAAGACGGCTTTCCCTTCTCGAATCGGCTCATTCGAGAAATGCACGCGATCCTCTTGCAGCAAGGCCGTGGCAGTAAACGGCAACCCGGTGAATTTCGCCGGTCGCAAAATTGGATCGGCGGAACGCGACCGGGCAATGCGGTGTTTGTGCCACCGCCGCCGGAAGCGGTGGAGGATTGCATGGCGGCGCTAGAGCGGTTTCTGCACGGCGAGCGTAATCCCTATCCTACGCTGATAAAAGCAGCCTTGGCCCATGTGCAATTTGAAACGATCCATCCCTTTCTCGACGGCAATGGGCGTATTGGTCGCCTGTTGATTGCGTTTATCCTCCACCATGACCGGCTCTTATCGCGCCCGCTGCTCTACCTTAGCTTGTACCTCAAGCAACATCGGGCCGAGTACTATCGATTGCTCAATCTCGTGCGCGCGCAAGGCGATTGGGAGGCATGGATCGATTTTTTTCTCGAAGGCGTCGAACAGACCGCAATGAATGCCGTAGACACAGCTAGACGACTCCTCGCGCTATTCCGGCAACATGAGCAGACTATCCAGCAAACGGGCCGGATTTCGGCGAACGCCTTGCGCGTGTTTCGCGCGCTATGCGAGCGGCCATTAATGACCTTGCCGCAGGTGTGCGCGTGGACTGGCTTGTCTTTTCCGACCGTTAATAAGGCGATGCAGGCCTTGCAACAGATTGGCATCACCCGCGAGATCACTGGCCGGCAGCGCAACCGCATTTTTGCGTATCAGGCATACTTGGATGTATTGAATGAGGGAACTGAAGCGTTGTAGGGTTGGTTGCCGTCGTAGCAGCGATAGATGGCTTGGCATAGCTTCTCGCGCGCAACGTCATTTTCGAGCACGCTCGCAATCGCAGAGGATGAAAACGCAAAGACGCCAAGACCGCAGAGGGCGCAAAGGGCGAAAACGCAAAGACGCCAAGATCGCAGAGGACGCAAAGAGATTTGAAATGTAGCTGATTCTCCGCGCTCTCGGCGTCCCCTGCAGTCAACAACCTCCCCCCTCCCCCAGTGGGGGAGGGCTGGGGTGGGGGCAACCCCCAGCCGCAAAGCTAGCCAAGGCGCAGAGGGCGCAAAGCGGTTTGAGCTGACTCTCATCCCTCTGCGTCCTTTGCGCTCTTGGCGATAAACAACCTCCCCCCTCCCCCAGCGGGGGAGGGCTGGGGTAGGGGCCTCTTCCCCCAGCGGGGAAGGGCTGGGGTGAGGGCAACGATCACCCCGCCAAGCGGGAGCAGTTCATTAACCTTCCGCTATCCCCTCATCATTGTTTTGCTCGCAACAATGTGCTATCCTCACCTCAGACGCCTCTGCGTTTGCCGAAGGAGCGTCCGCTATGGCCATCATTGCCCCGCCTCGCACCGAGTCACGCTTGCCATGGCACAGCCGTGATCTCGCCGAAGTCTATGCCGAGTTAGAAAGTTCACCCGCCGGTTTAACCAGCGCCGAAGCTGCCCGCCGTTTGGCCCAGTACGGCCCCAACGAATTGCAAGCGGCGGCGCGGGTGTCGCCATGGGCGATTTTGCTGGCCCAGTTCCAGAATGTGCTGATTATCATTCTGCTCGTCGCCACCGGTCTCTCGTTGCTGCTCGGCCACGGCATCGAGTCGATTGCAATTGTTGTGATTGTGCTCTTCGCCGTGCTGCTCGGTTTTATCCAAGAATACCGCGCTGAGCGGGCGATTGAGGCGCTGCGCCGTTTGGCTGCACCCAACGCGACAGTGTTGCGCGATGGCGTCGAGCAAGCGATACCGGCGCGTGATCTCGTGCCCGGCGATGTCGTGCTGTTGCACGCCGGCGATCGGGTGCCCGCCGATTTGCGTCTGATCGAGGCGGTGAATCTCCAGATCGAAGAGGCCGCGTTAACCGGTGAGTCGCTGCCGGTCGAGAAGACGGTTGATCTGCTCGTGCCGGCTACGGCGCCGGTCGGCGACCGGCGGAATATGGTCTATGCCGGCACGTCGGTGAGTTATGGCCGCGGGCGCGGGATCGTAGTCGCCACTGGTATGCAGACCGAGTTCGGCACGATTGCGACCATGTTGCAGACGATCGAGACCGGGCGCACGCCGTTGCAAGAGAATCTTGACCGGGTAGGGCATACGCTGGCGCGCGCGGCGCTGGTGATCGTCGCTGTGATTACCGTGCTTGGTCTCTGGCGCGGCCAGCCGCTGGTCGAGATGATTATCTTTGGGATTGCGCTAGCAGTAGCGGTAGTGCCCGAAGCGTTGCCCGCCGTCGTCACCATCTCGCTGGCGATTGGCGTGCAGCGCATGATCAAGCGCAATGCGCTCATGCGGCGCTTGCCCGCCGTCGAAACGCTTGGCAGCACGTCGGTGATCTGCACCGACAAGACCGGCACCTTGACCAAAGACGAGATGACGGCGCGGCGGTTATTTGTGGCCAGCCAGTGGTGGGACATCACCGGGTCGGGGTATGCGCCGGTGGGAGAGTTCCGGCTGGCTGACCAGCCTACGCCGCCTGATGAAGCCGTCCGCCAGCTCTTGCGCGGCGCGGCGCTCGCGTCCGACGCCCGCATCGTGTATCGCGACGAACGCTGGCAGTCGCAGGGTGATCCGACCGAAGCGGCCTTGGTGGTGGCGGCGGCCAAGGCCGGTTTGGCAGTTGATGAACTGGTTGCCCAAGCGCCGCGGGTGGCCGAAATCCCGTTTTCCTCCGAAACCAAGCGCATGACGACGCTCCACGATATGGGTGGCGTCACGGTAGCGTATGCAAAGGGGGCGCCGGAGGTGCTTGCGCCGGCGTGCAGCCACTGGCTAGCGCCAACCGGTCCCGTTCCATTCACCCCATCCGATCGGGCAAGAGTGCTCAACGCGGCGCAAGAGATGGCCGGCGCTGCCCTGCGGGTGCTGGCCATCGCCACCAAAGCCCCAGCCACCTTAGACGATGCCGAGCATGATCTCACCCTGCTCGGTCTGGTAGGGATGATTGATCCGCCCCGTCCCGAAGCGAAAATTGCCATCGCCACCTGCCAGCAGGCCGGTATCCGGGTGGTGATGATCACCGGCGATCACCCCTTAACCGCGACCGCTATCGCGCGCGAATTGGGCTTGCTGCGCTACGGCAAGGTCATGACCGGCAGCGAACTCGATACGCTCAGCGACGACGACTTTGCCCGCATCGCCGAAACGGTGGATGTCTATGCGCGTGTGGCGCCGGCGCACAAGCTGCGCGTCGTGACGGCGCTGCAACGCAAAGGCTACGTCGTCGCCATGACCGGCGATGGCGTCAATGACGCGCCGGCGCTTAAGAAGGCCGACATTGGCATTGCCATGGGCATCACCGGCACCGATGTCACTAAAGAAGCGGCGGCGATGACCATCACCGATGACAACTTCGCCTCGATCGTGGCGGCGGTCGAAGAGGGACGGCGCGTGTTCGGCAACATCAAGAAATACCTGATGTACCTGCTCTCATCGAATATCGGCGAGATCACGCTGATGGCTGGCGCGACGCTAGCCGGCTTGCCGCTGCCGCTCACCGCAGTGCAAATCCTCTACGTCAACCTCGCCACTGACGGCCTGCCGGCGCTCGCGCTCGCCGTCGATCCGCCCGACGACGACCTCATGCGCCAACCGCCGCGCGATCCGCGCCGCGGCATCTTCACCCGCCCGGTAGTCGGCCTCATGATGATCGGCGGCTTCTGGTCAGCCTTAGTCAACATCGCGCTCTTCGTATGGGCCTTGCAGAGCGGGCGCGGCATGGTTAAAGCGATGACCATGACCTTCGTCTCGTTGGTGCTCATCCAATTCTTCAAAGCCTACAACTTCCGCTCCGATCACCTCTCGGTCTTCCACCGCCCCTTCGCCAACCGCTGGCTCAATCTCGCCATTCTCTGGGAGCTGTTGTTGCTGGCGGGAGTGGTCTACCTACCCTTCCTGCACGAACCGTTCGGCACCTTCCCGCTCTCGCTGAATGACTGGCTGATTGTGGTGCTGGTAGCGCTGACCGTCGTGCCGGTGCTGGAAGCGGCGAAATGGGTGTTGCGGCAAAAAATGTAGAGACGGACGGACGGCCGTCTCCAATACAAAGACGCAAAGATCGCAAAGGGGTAAACGCAAAGACGCGAAAATCGCAGAGGGCGCAAAGGTTTTGGGATGGGGGATGAGAGAGCGTTGGGGAGGGCTAGGATGATAACCAGCATAAGTTGATATCCGTCCTCACTTACGCATGTTCAAAAAACCTTTGCGCTCTTCGCGCCCTCTGCGTCTTTGCGTTACAAACCTCTGCGCCTTTGCTTGCTTTGCGTCGTGGTATGGCGACGGA
>NZ_DAOTWH010000065.1:0-6830 GCF_034435895.1 Chloroflexus sp. | reverse complement strand
CGTGCCCGTTACGATTGGCGATCCAGTGGGAGTTGCCGTTAACGTTGGTGTCTCGGTTGGTGTCGGCGCCGTTGCAGTGGGCGATGGTGTTACCGTCGCAGTGGGCGATGATGTCGCCGTCGGTATTGGTGGCGGCGGCGGTGGCGGCGGTGGCGGCGCGGTTGGCGACGGCGGAACCGGTGATGGGGTGTCGGTGGGTAGCGGTGTTTCGGTTGGCGTGGCCGTCGGCACGGTCGTAAACGTTGCCGTAGCCGTTGGCAGGGGGGCGGCCAAGGTTGGCGACGAGCCGGATGGAACCGCTGGCGTCGGTGTGGGTGCAGCGTTGTCGCTGAAACTACGCGCCACCAACACGATTAACGCGATGACGACCACCAGCAAAATACCACCGATAATGAAAAACGGCAGTTGATCGGAACGATCGCTGGCTACCGCAATATTCCCGTGCCCGGGCGGATGGGCCGGTGTATTCCGCCGGGCCGGGGGTTGCGCAGGCAGCGCTGGTGGCGCAACTGGTGGAGGTTGGTTGTTTGGCGCGCTAGCTGGTGCTGCCGGACGGTTCGGGATAGCGCTGGCCAGCAGCGCCGCTGGCCGGTTGGAGCTTGCCGGTGGATATGAACTCGGCGCTGGTCGTGGCGCTGGCGGATCAGCAGTGGCCCGTGGTGGAGCTGTAAAGGCTGGTATCGTCGGCTCAACTTGATCGAGGGCCGGCGGCGCAACGAGCGCGGCCAGATCGGTAGCCGTGGCGGGAACAATCCCGTTCCGATCAGCAATATCGCGGAGCGCCGCGATAAAGGCTGCCCCGGTTTGAAAGCGGCGTTCAGGGCGTTTGGCCAGCGCGCGGGTTAGCACTAAATCAAGATCGGTTGGTAGATCGGGGGCGATGGACGAGATCGGCGGCGGCGGTTGTTGGGCGTGGGCAACGATCAATTGCGGCGTTGGCCCGCTAAACGGCACCCGTCCGGCAATAATCTCGTAAGCCACTACGGCCAGCGAATAGAGATCGCTGCGCCCGTCAACCCGGCGGGCCTCGGCCTGTTCGGGCGAAATGTATTCCGGCGTTCCCATAAAGACGCCGGTGCGGGTCAGCCGTTGATCATCGGCTTCGGGGGTTTGGACAATGCCGAAATCGGTCAACACCACCCGGCCATTGCGATCAACCATAATGTTATGCGGTTTGATATCGCGATGGACAGCGCCAGCCTGATGGGCATAATCGAGGGCAGCGGCAATTGGTTCGAGCAGCGCAATCGCATAGCCAAGCCCAAGTACAACATGCCGTTCGAGAATGGTGTGCAAGGGCAAGCCGTCGATATACTCCATCGCGATGTAGTGCAGCCCCTGATCCTCACCGATGTCGTAGACCGTCACGATATTCGGATGGCGCAGATTAGCGGCGGTGCGCGCTTCACGCTCGAACCGCTTAATGAACTCTGCGTCCATGCTTAGTTGCGCAGCCAGCACTTTGAGGGCAACGATGCGCTGAAGTTGGGTGTCACGCGCCCGATACACGCGCGCCATCCCGCCACGGCCAAGCTCTTCGATCAACTCGTATCGGCCGATGCGCCGCCCGCCAACACTGCTCACCTGTGTCTCCGATCAGCCATCAGTGCGATGCTGTGAACACAACGCCTGCCAAAGGCGAATATGCCATGGTATAATCAGCAAGGTCAAAGCGATTGTACCACATCGCATCTGCGCATTCAAAAGCATATTGTAGCTGGAGGCTGGTGAACGATGCAATCCGCTCCCGCCCCGCAATTGATTGTCAAACGTAGTAATGGTGACTATCGGGAAATCGTGTGGGATCGACCGGTTATTACTGTTGGCCGCGATAGCGCGAATGATATTATTATCGATCATCCGCTCGCTTCCCGGCGCCATGCGCGCTTTGAACAGACGGAAGAAGGGTTTTTTATTCGCGATCTTGAAAGTACGAACGGCACGTTCCTTAATCAAGAGCGCTTGATCGGCACGCGCAGTCTGCATCACTCCGATCAAATTTTGATTGCCGATACCGTTATTATCTTTAACGACCCCGCTGCAACGATGAAAGGGACGCTTGACCCGGCGCTGTTGCGGGCAGTGCGGGCCGAGATCCGGGTTGATGAACCAACCAAGTCGGTGTACATTCGCGGTGAGTTGCTCACGCCGCCGCTGACGGTGAAAGAGTTTCAATTGTTGGCCTTGCTCTACCGCCGGCAGGGTGAGGTAGTGAGTAAGGAAGAGATCGCCAATCAGGTGTGGGATTACGCTATCTTTGATTACAATGCGATTGATGCGCTGGTCTACCGGTTGCGCCAGCGGATCGAGCCCGATCCGTCGCGACCACGGTATTTGGTGACACAGCGCGGGTTTGGGTACAAGCTGATTGTGGCCCCCGACGCTGAGCCGGCGGGCTAGAGCGGATGATGCGGCAATGACAGGGATAACGTTAACTGCGCCGGGCCGGTTGCGCGGTGTGGTTCAGGTGCCGGGTGATAAATCGATTTCACATCGCGCGGTGTTGTTTAACGCTATCGCGACCGGCAGCGCGCACATTACTAATTTTTTGCCCGGCGCTGATTGCCTTTCCACGGTGGCTTGCGTGCGTGGGTTGGGGGTAACGGTTGAACAGCTCGGTGAGCGCGAGCTGGTGGTGCATGGCGCCGGTTTGGGCGGCTTCCGCGAGCCGGCTGATGTGCTCGATTGCGGCAACTCTGGCACCACCTTGCGCTTGCTGGCCGGGTTGCTGGCCGGCCAACCATTCTTTAGCGTGTTGACCGGTGATGCCTCGTTGCGTTCGCGTCCGCAACGCCGGATTGTTGTGCCATTGCGGGCAATGGGGGCTCAGATTGATGGCCGCGCCGAGGGTGATCGAGCGCCGTTGGCGATCCGCGGCGGCGCGCTGCGCGGCGGCCAGTACGAGTTGCCGATCGCGTCGGCCCAAGTGAAATCGGCCCTCTTGCTGGCAGCGTTGAACGCCGATAGTCCCATCACCCTGACCGGCCGGATCGACTCACGCGACCACACCGAGCGTATGTTAGCGGCGATGGGGCTTGATATTACCGTCACTACCGAACAGATTACGTTGCGCCCGCCACCCGCAGCCACGGCTCCAGCGGCGCTCTCGCTGCGCGTGCCCGGCGATCCTTCCTCAGCCGCTTTTTGGTGGGTGGCGGCGGCGATCCATCCTGATGCCGAATTGGTTACTCCCGGTGTGTGCCTCAATCCGACCCGCACCGGCGCGCTCGATGTGTTGCGCGCGATGGGAGCGGCGATAGAGGTTGTCAACGAGCGGTTGGAAGGGAGCGAACCGGTTGGCGATGTGGTGGTGCGTTCGTCAACCCTGCGCGGCGCCACTATCGCCGGTGAATTGATCCCGCGCTTAATCGACGAAATCCCGATCTTGGCAGTAGCTGCGGCCTGCGCCGATGGTGAGACGGTCATCCGCGATGCGCATGAATTGCGCGCCAAAGAGACCGACCGCATCGCGACGGTCGTAGCTGGCTTGAGCGCGATGGGTGCGCTGGTCGAACCAACTGCCGATGGGATGGTCATTACTGGCCGGCCCGGCCAACTGCACGGCACAACTCTTGATAGCTATCACGACCACCGGCTGGCAATGGCATGGGCGATTGCGGCGCTGGTGGCGCGAGGCGAAACCACCATCTTAGAACCGGCAGCCGCCGCAGTAAGCTATCCCGGCTTCTGGCAGGCGCTCGCTGCGGTGCTGGAGACAGTATGAGCGATGGCTTCACCTATACGGTCGAGATCTTCACACCAACGTTGCTTTACACCGGCAGTTATACGCTGCCCTTGTACCGCAAGGTGAGTGATGCTCTCAACAACCGGATGAGCCGGTTTATCAATCTGCACGATGTGAGTATTGCCCCCCTTTGGCGCCCACAGCATGCGCAGCGTGTGCCGCAAGCCTTAGTGGCATGGGGCGATGCGCTGCTCGTGGCAGTGTTAGCTGAGCCTGAACCGCCGCCGGATTATCGCATTTCAGCGCCGCCGCGGGCTACGCAGCCGGTGATGTTTTTTGCCAGCGAGTTTGCAGTGCGGGCCGAGATGTATCGCCGGCCAGACGTTGAATTGGAAGAGATGTTGACGGAGTTGGCCGATGATTTCATTCCGCTCCGCAATGTGACGATCTTCCCGATCAATGGCGGTGCGCCGTTGCATCGCTCGTTTGTCTGTTTGGCGCAGCGCGCGATCCAAGCGCTCTACAGCGTGCGTAGTCCAGCTCATTATGAACCCACGCCGGAAACGCCGGCGACTGCGGTTGAACCTGCTTCCGATGGAACCACGCCCGAAGCTTGATAGACGAGGGAGATGATCACGATGAAGCTATTGGTTACTGGCGGCGCCGGTTACATCGGGAGCATTACTAGCGCCGAGTTGGTGCGGGCCGGGCACGAGGTGATTGTCGTTGATAACCTCTATCAAGGGCATCGCGCTGCTGTGCCGCCAGAGGCGATATTTATTGAGGCTGATTTAGCCGATCGTAACGCGCTGCGCGAGCTGTTCGCCGCTTATCCCGGCATTGACGGCATTATGCACTTCGCCTCGTACACGCTGGTTGGCGAGAGCATGGAACAACCAATGCTCTATCTGCGTGATAATCTCGTCAATGCTGCCAATCTGCTCGAAGCCGCTATTGCCGCCGGCGTGCGTCGGTTTATCCTCTCGTCCACCGCGAATCTGTTTGACCAACCCGAACGCATTCCCATCGCCGAACACGAACGGATCGTCCCCGGTTCGCCCTACGGTGAGTCAAAATTTTTTATCGAGCGGATGTTGCATTGGATGCACCGGATCTATGGGATGCGCTACGCTTGTCTGCGCTACTTTAACGCTTGCGGCGATACGCCCGACCGCGGCGAAGATCACGACCCGGAAACGCATTTGATCCCGATCGTGTTGCAAGTGGCGTTGGGCCAACGCCCGCACGTCACGATCTTTGGCGACGATTACCCGACCCGCGATGGCACCTGCGTGCGCGACTACATCCACGTGCTTGATCTGGCCAGCGCTCACATTCTGGCGATGGAGTCGCTCGACCGCTTGGGTGAACGTCGTTACAACCTTGGCAATGGCCAAGGCTTTACTGTGCGGGAAGTGATCGAGACAGCACGCAAAGTGACCGGCCATCCGATCCCGGCAGTGGTGGGGCCGCGCCGGCCCGGTGATCCGGCCGTGCTGGTCGCCTCTTCCGAAACGATCCGCGCCGAGTTGGGCTGGCAGCCGCACTACCCTGATCTTGAGTCAATTATTGCCTCGGCTTGGGAATGGCATCGCACCCATCCACACGGCTATGACGACTAACATCTCTTCGTCACCCAGCCTGCCGCGCATCTTCGGCCAATACGAGATTGAACAGCGGATTGGACGCGGTGAGTCAAGCCGCGTCTTTCTCGCTCATCATCGCTATATCCGTGAGCATAAAGTTGCGCTGAAGGTATTGCTGAGCCAAGAAGCGGCGCGGATTCAACGCTTTGAACAGGAGGCGAGCATTGCCGCTCGCCTCCGTCATCCCCATATTTCACGCTTGATCGACTACGGTGTGCAAAATCCGTTTCACTACGCGGTGTTTGAATATATCCACGGCAGCTCATTGCGTGATCTGCCCAAGTTGTCATCACCAACGAAAGCAAACACGCTGTCCAAGGGCTCCTACTTGCCATTGCCGCCTGAACTGGCGTTGCGCTATTTTCAGCAGATCGCGGCTGCCCTTGATTATGCCCATAGCCTTGATATTGTCCATCGTGATTTGGCGCCGGGCAATATCTTGATCGATCCGGTTGCCGAGAAGGCGTACTTGATCGACTTTGGAATTGCCCGCGATCCTGACCAATCGTTGACCTCGACCGGTATGATTATGGGCACACCCGGTTTTATCGCGCCCGAGTGTATGCGCGAGGCGCAAAAAGCGACCCATTTGTCCGATATCTTCAGTTTGGGTGTGGTGCTGTTTTATATGCTGACCGGCGAGGAGCCATGGGTTGAAAAGCCAAAACCGGGCGATAGCTGGCTGGAGTTGCCACGGGTTCGTTCATTAGCTGAAGCGGGGCAGAAGCTACCGGAAGACGTGGATTGGATTATTCGCACCCTGTTGGCGTGGGAACCGCACCATCGCTATGCGAGCGCCAGCGCTGCGGCTGCCGATCTCGAAGCGGTACTTGCTCCCTATGTGTCGCAAACACAGGTTGTTACGCTGGAGTCGGCCGATATTGCGCAACCGGTGAGCCAACCCAAACAGTTCACCCTCATCGAACCCAACGAGGTTGAGCGCGCGTTGACCGGTGCCATGTTTCACGAACCGATCGAGCGCGCCCAGCAGCGCGCGCGTATGCTCAATGCCAATCATATCAGCCAGTTGCTTGACCAATGGTCTCAAGAGCGTCCGCTCCGGCTGCCGCTGCTTGGCCGGTTAGCCCGCTTGCACAATGTCCGGCACTATAACGTCTTCTTTTTCCATCTGCAATTACTGATCGAACAGCGCCGTGACGCCGGGATGGAGGAAGAACCTGATACGCAACAGAAAGAATTACCGCCCTATCGTGAAGTGGAGCGCTGGCAGATCGAGTTGCCGCCGCCCAAGGAGTTTCAGGAACAGATGGGTAGCCGGTTGGTGGTGCCCGGTTCCGAACAAGTGGTCAATTGTCCGGCGTGTAAAGGGCAAGGCGTGATCATGTGCTCGATGTGCAAGGGCACGCGGCGCGTGACAGTGACAGAACAGTCCGAATCAATAGCCGCCGGACAGCCAGCCGGCTCACCAGCCAGCCCTGCCGGACAGCCAGCCGGCTCACCAGCCGGCTCACCAGCCAGCCCTGCCGGACAGCCAGCCG
>NZ_DAOTWH010000064.1:0-5778 GCF_034435895.1 Chloroflexus sp. | reverse complement strand
CCGCTCCCGCTGACGCGGGAGCGGGGTTGGGGGAGGGGCTAGGGGTGGGGGCAAGAAGTGCCTCCCGCTGTATCGCCCGGCCCTTCAGGGCCGGGCGACGGTTACGAAGCCCGCTGAGCGACGGAATCTCGCTGAAGTGGGAGATTGCTTCGCCGCCTCCGGCGGCTCGCAATGACAATAGGGGTGCGGCGCTTCCAAAATTGCGTTCTCGGCACCCTTCGCGTCTTTGCGTTTGAAACCTTTGCGCCCTCTGCGGAGCCGGACAGCCGTCCGGCTCTACTGCGCCTCTTCATTCCAACAATAAACCCTCGCCGGCATCATGGTCGGCGAGGGTAGAATGGAGCGGGCGACCGGACTCGAACCGGCGACATTCTGCTTGGAAGGCAGATGCTCTACCGACTGAGCTACGCCCGCACCGCCTTTACTGTAGCATATTCCTCATTCACCTGCAAGTAGCCGCGCCCTGCCGGGTGTGCTAGGGCCGGCAGGGCATCGCCTACCACCGCT
Organism: Chloroflexus sp.; assembly: GCF_034435895.1. GTDB lineage: Bacteria > Chloroflexota > Chloroflexia > Chloroflexales > Chloroflexaceae > Chloroflexus. The sequence continues at coordinate 5,271 of NZ_DAOTWH010000064.1, read as the reverse complement.
CGCCCACGCTAAGCTGCTCGAAGGCGGTTTCGTTCCACGCCAGCCGGCCCTCTTCCTTGTCCAGCATCAACAAAATAGCGGTGATCAGATACGGCGGCATACTGGCGTTGAAGTACGACCCTGCGCTAATGTTGGCCAGCAAAAACAGCGCCAGCGCCGCGCTTGGCCGCACTCCCTTGCCGGTCAACATACTGATCGCCACAATCACCTGCCCGATCGTCAAGATCCACGCAATCGGGCGATACAGCGGAATGGCGAAATGGCGCAAGTATGCTGCGCTAAAGCTGTTTTGGGCGATTTCCGACAGGCGCTGCTCGAAGTGCTGGCGCATTACTGGCGTGGTAAGCCAACCCCGCGTAATCTTGTGGTACGCGCCATAGGCAAACGTCGCGCCAAACGCATAGCGCAACAGCACAAGCCCAACTCGCGCCGCTTTCCACAATGTGCTCGACCGATCCATTAGAAGCCTCCTAGGCATAGCAGTTGGTACAGAGATACACATGCGCAACAGTATCGCGAAGCAGGCCGCATTTCTGCTGGTGCGCATGGGCTGTCCTACCATTCACGACCCTACTCCCCACCCTTCTATTCCCTATCTTCCTCAAGTATAGCACTTTTTTGCAAAAATTGTGTTTATATGTCATAGCAAAAAGCTAAATGTTTGATGAGAAAACGGTATTTCAGGCCGCCGATCCGGTATCATGTTTGATGGTATGACGCACAGATGCTGTACTACGAGGAAGATGCGATGATGAACATCCGACGAGTGGTGGTCGTGGTAGGGGTCGTGGTCGTGATTGGGCTAGGCCTGCTCGCCTTTTACGTCTTCCGCCCGCCCGAAGCGGCCAGCGGCCCGCTGGAAGCAGTGCCATTGGCATTGCCTACAACCGCGCCTCTTGCCCAACCAACGGCTGCGCCGGCGGCACCGGCAGCCACTGCCGTTGCTGAAGCGACTACGATGCCGGCATCGCCTACCACCGCAACCGAGCCGATCCTGCAACTCTTCGCCATTGACCAAAGCCGTTCAGAAGCTCGTTTCTTGATCGATGAGGTGTTGCGCGGCCAACCTGTGACTGTCGTTGGCGTGACCAATCAGGTGGCCGGCCAGATTGCGCTCGACCCAAATGTACCTACGGCGCAAGTGGGTGTGATCCAGATTAATGCCCGCACCTTCGCCACCGACAACGAGTTTCGCAATCGCGCGATCAAAAACGCCATCTTGCGCACCAATCAATTCGAGCTGATTACCTTCACCCCGCGCGTAATCACTGGTTTGCCAGCACAGGTCACGATTGGCGTACCCTTTGAGTTCACTATCGAAGGCGACCTCACCATTACCGACGTCACCCGCCCGGTGACGTTTACTGTCACGGTGACGCCGGTGAGCCAGACCGAGATCAGCGGGATAGCGAAGACCACCGTGCTCTACCGCGATTTTAACCTGATTATTCCCGACTCGCCATCGGTTGACACGGTGGCTGATGAGGTGCGGCTTGAACTCGAGTTTGTGGCGACCCTCGTGGGCTAATTGACGGGGGATCGGGCAATGGCTATAATGGCGCGAGTTTTGGCAGCGTAAGGTCAGGAGATAGCAATGAGTGTGCAGAGCACCCGTGGCCGCCGGGTCAAGGCAGCCAAACAGAACAATTTACTCTATTTGTACATTGCGGTCGGCGTGGTGGCAGTCTTGGCCCTCACTGCGCTGATCGTCTTCCTTACCCGCAATCAGGGCGAAGTCAAAACGCCAACTGCGCCGGTTGGGCGCACGGCTGAAGGGTTCTATTACAAGGGCAACCCCGACGCACCGGTAAAGGTGATCGCGTTTGAAGACTACCAGTGCCCCGGCTGCGCGTTCTTCACCCGCAGCCTTGAGCCAATCCTTGAGCGCGATTACATTAATACCGGCAAGGTGCAGTTTATCTACCACGAACTGCCGCTGACCAATATTCACCCGAATGCGCTGCCGGCTGCCGAAGCCGCCCGCTGCGCCGGCGATCAAGGCAAGTTCTGGGAGATGCATAGCCAAATCTTCGCCAATCAGAGCATTTGGGCCCAACTCAGTTCGCCGCTGAATACCTTTAGTGGCTATGCTGGTATCGTGGGCATCGACCGCGCCAAGTTCGATGCGTGCATGCAGGCTGGCACTCACCGTGAAGCGATCTTAGCCGCAGCGCAATCGGCTGCCGAGCTCGGCGTGCAGGTCACGCCATCGTTTAGCGTTAACGGCCAGATTGTCGATTCAAACCGGCTGTTCACAGCGATTGATGCCGCGCTGCGCGCCGCTGGCCGCTGATGGCTGTCGCCAGTAACGCAAAGATGCGCAAGCGTTCAAATCTTTTGCGCTTTTTGCCTCTTTTTGGGGCTATTCCCGCGACGGCGGCCTTGACGCGCCGCCGTCGCCGGCCTATAATGGGCCGGCTTTTCGACATGAGTGAGGAGCAGGGCAACCGTGCAAAACCGTAATCTTTCAGCGCTGATATTGATTATTGTTGTGACTGGGCTGGCGCTGGCCATTAATTTTACCCCTAATAACAATTTCTTGGGTCGCGATGTGAATGTGCGCCTTGGCCTTGACTTGCAAGGCGGCATTCAGGTCTTGTTGCGCTCGGCTGATCCCAATGCCACCCCCGAACAGATTGCCACCGCCGCTGGGGTGATCGAGCAGCGGGTCAATGCGCTTGGCGTCGGTGAGACGGTAGTGCAGCGGGCCGGCAATGATCGCATCATCGTCGAGTTGCCCGGCATTGCTAACCCCGAACAGGCGATTGAGACGTTGCGCGGCACTGGCCGGCTTGAGTTTATCGATTCGCAGGGCCAATATTTGGCCGATGGCGCGATTGTGCGCACCTCAAGCAGCCCTAACCCGCCGCAACTGCTCGAAAGCGGAACTATTACCGATGGCAATAGCCTCGGCCCGATCTATCAGAGCATCACCGACGGCGCCGATCTCGACACCAGCGCTGTGCAGCCGACCTTCTCGCAGGGCGGCACGCTCGGCAGCCGTCCGGCGGTTTCGTTCACCTTCCGCGGTGAGTCGGCTCGCCGTTTGGCCGCGTTTACCGCTGCTAACATTGGCAAGCCGATGTGTATTGTGCTCGATAATGTGGTGGTGAGCTGCCCAGTGATCAATGCCGCGCTTACCGATGGCTCCGGCGTAATTGAAGTAACGACCGAGGCTGAACGCAATCAGATCTTTAACAAGTTGAAGTATGGTGCATTACCAGTGCCGTTGGTGATTGAGACGAGCCGTACCGTGACTGCGACCCTCGGCCAAGAGAGCGTATCTGCGAGCATTATCGCCGGCGTTATTGGCCTGTCGGTGGTCGCAATCTTTATGATCCTCTTCTACCGCGGCCCCGGTCTGATCGCGACGATCGCGCTCTTGATCTACACCGCCATCAGCTTCGCCATCTACCGCCTGATCCCGGTGACACTGACTCTGCCGGGTATTGCCGGCTTTATCCTCTCGATCGGGTTGGCGGTCGATGCAAACGTGCTGATCTTTGCCCGCTTGCGCGAAGAATACCGCCGGGGCCGTGATATTCGCAATGCGCTGGAGTTGGGATTTGTCGAGTCGTGGCCGGCGATCCGTGATTCGAGCGTGTCTACCCTGATTACCAGCATTGTGCTGTTTATGTTCGGCAACAGTTTCGGCGTCAGCTTGATCAAAGGGTTTGCGCTCACGCTTGGTCTCGGCATTGTGATCAGTCTTTTTACTGCCGTAATTGTGACCCGCACCTTCTTGCGCGTTGTATTGCCGCTGTTTAGCGATGAACGGGCATGGTGGTTCGGCGTCGATCGCCGCGAGACTGCGCCGGCGGCGACAGCGGCTTCCTAGCGGGTGAGTAGGCGCAAGCGTGCAACGAATCGTACCCGTGACACTGGAGTAACGTCATTATGGAACATCTCGTCCGCCGTCGCTATTGGTGGTTTGCTTTGTCACTCTTGGTTATTCTGCCCGGTCTGTATATGCTGTTACTGCACCCGCTCATTACCACCGGGCGGTTTGCAATTGGGCTGCGACCGAGCATTGATTTCGCCGGCGGCGCGTTGTGGGAGTTGCGCTTTCCTGATACCACGCCAGAGTCATTGACGACCGACCGCATCGCGCAGACGTTCGCCGCTGGCGGGTTTGAGGGCGCACAGGTGCAACTGAGCCCAACCACTGTTGATGGCCGACCCGTGGCGGCGGCGATCGTGCGCACCCGCCCGCTCAGCGAGTCGGATCCGAATAGCGAGATCGAGGCGGTGATGAAGGCTTTGACTGGCGCCTTCGGCACAGTGACCCGCGAACGGCTTGAGAGCGTCGGCCCCACCGTCAGCGCCGAATCGACCCGCAGCGCCGTGATCGCGGTGCTCGGCGCGTCGCTGGTGATCCTGCTCTATCTGACGTGGGCCTTCCGCAAAGCGCCGCATCCGGTACGCTACGGTATCTGCGCGCTGATCTCGATGCTGCACGATGTGCTGGTGGTGCTCGGTATCGCCGCTATTCTCGGCGTCGTGATCGGGCTTGAGGTTGATGCCCTCTTCCTGACTGCGCTACTCACGACGCTGAGCTTCTCGGTTCACGATACGATTGTGGTCTTTGACCGCATCCGCGAGAATCTGATCAACCGCCATCCCGCCGAGACGTTCGATGATATTGTCAATCATAGCCTCGTGCAGACGCTGCCGCGGTCGATCAATACCCAGTTGACGACCTTCTTTACCCTCACGGCCCTGCTGCTGTTCGGCGGTGATACCATCCGCAATTTTGTGCTGATGTTACTGATCGGTCTGATCAGCGGCACCTATTCGTCGATCTTCAACGCTGCCCAGTTGCTGGTGGTGTGGGAGCATCGCGAGTGGCGGAATTGGTTTGGCCGTGGCCGCCATGGTGAAGCTGCCCAAGCGGTGTAACGCAAAGGCGCCTGTAGAGCCGGACGGCTGACCGGCGCCGCAACGACGCAGAGGGCGCAAAGATCGCAAAGGGTGGATGATGGATGGTGGTACAAGCACGTTTGGGTTCCACCTATAAAATACTTTGCGTTCTCTGCGTCCTTCGCGTCTTTGGGTGAAACAGCTCCACGTTCTTTGCGCTCTCTGCCCCACTTCGCGCAACCTTTGCCGATCTGGCGCGGTTTCTTATATAGAAACCGTTGTTGAGAGCGCAATGACGTATGCACGACATCACCCGCTACTACCTTGGTTTTAACCTCGTGCCCGGCATCGGCCCGCTCCGGCTCGCGCGCCTGATCGAGCAGTGCGGCTCGGTGGCAGCAGCGTGGTATG
>NZ_DAOTWH010000063.1:0-13570 GCF_034435895.1 Chloroflexus sp. | reverse complement strand
CCGCGCCCGCTAGCCGGCGCTGCGCGCCGCCGCCACAAACCGCCGTACCCGGTTGGCATCGACCGGATTGGCAATGTCACCGTCTTGTTTGATGCTGCTGCCCACAATCACGCCATCGGCGACCTGCATAAACGCGGCGATATTCTGCTCGGTGGTGCCGCTGCCGAGCAAGATCGGCGTATCACCCGCCAACGCTCGCGCCTGCTCGACCTTCGCCAAATCAGGTGCATCGCCGGTCATGCGCCCAGAAATGATCAGCGCATCAGCGCCGAAAAAGCGCGTCCACTCGATATGGGTGGCGAGATCAATGCCGGGAAAGCGCACTGAATGCTTTTTATCGACATCGGCAAAAATCTTGATCGACTCGGCATGCAACTCTTTGCGCCGGCGCATCAAATCAGCAGCGCAGCCTTCGTCCCAACTGCCGGCATCCCAGACGCCAGCGCCGGTGAACATGCAGACACGAATGAAGCTGGCGCCAGCGGCAATCGCAATACCGAGCAAAGCGACACCGCCATTATGCACCAAATTGATCCCCAACGGCAACTCCGGCACCGCCTGCCGCACCGCATGCGCAACCACCGCCTGCGCAGCGATACTTTCGGGTTGCACATGCGGGCCGGCCCGAAAGGGGATGTCCCACATATTTTCCACGATCAAGCCATCGCACCCGCCTTCAGCCAGCGCCTCAGCATCGCGAATCGCGTGATCAATGATCGTTTGCATCCCATAGCCGGTATAGCCGGGAGCGCCGGGCAACGGCCAACAATGCACCATCCCGATCACCGGTTTCGCGGTGCGAAAGATTTCTCGTAGATCACGCAGGTGCAGCCGGTCGAGCTGCTCTTTCCAGAGTGGTGGCATAGTCATCTCCTTTGCACTATCGAGAAGGTTCCACCCCTTGCGACGAGATATGAGGGGCGGGCAAAATAGTGAGTCGAGCACAACCGTTGATCACTGTGCAATACCTGAAAACCCATTGCTGCCCTCCCCGCTCTCGCGCTAGTCGAGGGGCTGTGGTGAGGGCTTCGGAAGCCGAGCCCGGCCCTTCAAGGCCGCCTGCCGGATCAGATGGTCTGCCCACCCTTAAACCGGCGTCAGTGGGGCGGAGCTGGGGGCAAGGATACAGCCAGCGCATTGCAACGCCTTCAACCACATCTACGCTCATAGGTTCCATCGGCCCTTGAACGCTCCGTGGTGGGGGGCGCGGGCCGCTGCCCGCCACGGGTTGATGTATCGGGGCGTAGGTCGCGCTGCGGGCGAGCCGCTCGCGCTTCGTGGTAGCAAAGCGGACAGAACATGTGGTCGATCATAACCGTTGATCGCGGTACGATGCCGCAATGCCCAGTGCCGCCCTCCCCGCTCCCGCGCTAGTGGGAGATGGGCTGGGGTGAGGGCCAACAGCCCGCGCAGCGGGCTTCGGAAGCCGAGCCCGGCCCTTTAGGGCTGAGTACCGGATCAGATGTTCAGCCCACCCGCAAACCCGCGCCAGAGGGAGCGGAGCCGGGGGTAAGGGTACACTAGCGCATCGCAAAGCCATCAATCGTATCTACGCTCATACGTTCTGTCCGCTCTTCAAACCAGCGCAACACCGGCGATTTAGCCTGAGGTCTGATCCGGCCACAGCCGCTCGGCAATTGCCGCGCTCAACCGGCTGCGGATCTCGGTAGCGGATGGAATCGCTTCGACTGCGCCATAGCGCGTCGCCGTGAGCGCCCCCACCAAGTTCGCCAGCGTTGCGCTTTGCGATACATCAAGCCCACGCGCGAGCCCCCACGCATAGGAAGCGCTAAAGGCATCGCCGCAGGCCGTAGTATCGACTGCCGTCACCGCCGGCGGCAAGACATCGAGCCGGCGGCCATCGGCGCTCGCCACGCTACACCCTTGCGCCCCCCGCTTGATAGCGACGTGGCGCACGCCCGATCCGATCAGGCTATCGAGCGCCTGCGCCACGCTTTGCCCCGGCAATAAGGCGCGCAGTTCATCTTCATTCATCGTCAGCAACCACAACTGGGGCAACAACCGCACAATCAGCCGCCGCGCCACCCGCACCGCCGGCAAACAGAGATCGAGCGCAATCACGCACCGCTGCTCGATCGCCATCTCCATCGCTTGCAAAGCTGCCGAACGCTGTGGATCATCGAGCAGCGCATGCGCGCCGACCAACAACAGTTGGCTTGACCGGATGAGCGAAGGGGTCAAGGTTGAAGCGTCGCAGTAGACATTGGCCCCGCGAAAGCTGAGAAAACTGCGCTGGCCGTTCGGAGTAACGACAATGCCGCAGAGACCGGTTGCCGCGCTCGGATCAATCTGCACAGCGCTGACCTGCACACCGTGCGCGCGGGCTGTTTGTAAGGCAAACGAGCCAGCGAGATCGTTACCGACGCGCCCGATCACATACGGAATCACCCCCAGCCGGCCAACCGCAACCGCCATATTGAGCCCGGATCCTCCGCCGCCCCAATGCACCGCTGTTACCGGATTATCATCGTTCTCGCGGGGGAAATGCGGCAACATAAAGCCAAGATCGACATTGATGTCGCCCAGCGCCGTCACTACTCGCCGCGTTTCCGCCTCCATTGTCATCCTTTACATGTTGCAGCCATCTTCGCTTCCGTGTACAATTCTACTCTAGAGTCGGAATAATGCTGCTGTCAACTCAATTCCCGCCGGCTCTTATTCCTAAAGACAGATTGGGATCTCCACTATGGAAGAGATTCTCATCGTTGATGATAATGAGCAGATAGGCCGCATGCTGGCCACCAGCGTTCTCCCTGAATTGGGGTACCGCGCTATCACGGCGCTCACCGGCCAGAGCGGCCTTGAGCGGCTGCACGCTCGCCAACCCGATCTCATTTTGCTCGATCTGCAGTTGCCCGATATGAACGGGCTTGACTTCCTGCGCATCTTAACACAAGAACGGATCGATATACCAGTTATTCTGATGACGGCGCACGGTTCTGAGATGATCGCGGTCGAGGCGTTTCGGCTCGGCGCGCGCAATTATCTGATCAAGCCGTTCTCAGATTCCGAGGCGCGCGAAGCTATCGATCAGGCGCTCTGCGAACGCCGCTTGCAACGCGAACGCGACCGGTTGTTGGTGCTCTTGCAGCAGCGGGTGCAAGAGCTGACCGTCTTGACCCGGGTTGGCAAATCGGTGACGGCGTTGATGGATCACCGCCAGTTGCTCGGTCGGATCGTCGAAGCGGCGATGTATATCACCCAAGCCGATGAAGGGTTGCTTTGCGAGCGCGATGAGCAGAACGACGAACTAGTCGTGCACGCATGGCGCACTCCTCCCGGCGAAGCAGCCAAACCGCTCGGCTTGGCCGGCTCGTTGGTTGAGCACGTGGTGCGGAGCGGGAAACCGCTCCGCCTGAGCAGCGCCGCCACTGGCCAACCGATTGCAATTACACCGGCGTTGACGGTGCAAGCCACCTTGCAAGTGCCGTTACAGCTCGGCGATCGGGTGATTGGCGTATTAATCGTGAATAACCGGCGCACGAATCGCGCTTTTAGCGAGAGCGATCAATACCTGTTGGCCGCGCTGGCCGATTACGCTGCGATTGCCATCGAGAATGCCCGGCTCTATCAAGCAGCCCGCAGCAGTGAAGCGCGCTATCGCGCGATCTTTGCCAACGCCTCCGATATGGTACTGATGCTCGACGCCGAGTGGCGGATCGTCAGCAGCAACCAAAGCGGCGCCCGCATTCTGGGTCTAACCCCAGATGATCTGGCCGGCCAACCGCTGCAACGTTGGTGCGTGCCCCAAGAATGGCCGCTTATTGCCCAAACCCTTCAGCGGATCGCCAATGGCGAACCAGCGCAGCCCTTTACCGTGTCGTTGCAGCGCCATCCCCACGATATGGCCGTGGTCGAAATGAGCGCGCAACGCCTCGCCGTCGATACCGAGATGCTGATCGTTTGTATTGGGCGCGATCTGACCGAACGCCGTCGCCTCGAACAGCAACTGATCCAGTCGGAAAAACTCTCGGCGCTGGGCCAATTGGTGGCCGGCGTTGCCCACGAGTTAAATAATCCGCTCACCAGTATTTCTGGGTATGCCCAGCTGCTGCTGCGCAATCGCTCGCTCGATGAAGACACCCGTATGGATCTGGAACAGGTGCGGCAACAGGCCGATCGAGCGGGGCGGATTGTGCGCAATTTGCTCATGTTCGCCCGCGAACACAAACCCGAACGCTCGGTGGTGCAGATCAACGATGTGATCCAGAGCGCGCTGGCGCTACAGGTCTATCAATTGCGGGTTGATAACATCAATGTCCAACTCGAACTCGACCCATCCTTACCCTTGACCATCGCTGATCCACACCAGTTGCAACAGGTCTTGCTCAACCTGATCACCAATGCGCGCCAAGCGATGGTTGACCGCGGCGCCGGCACGCTGACCATTCGCACCGCGCTGTGCAACACTGGTGCTGCGCCGCAGATCGAGATTAGCGTCGCCGATACGGGGGTGGGCATCCCGGCCCAACACCTCGATAAGATCTTTAATCCCTTCTTTACGACCAAGCCAGTCGGGCAAGGCACCGGGTTGGGTCTCTCGATATGTTATGGCATTATTCAAGAGCATCAAGGCCAGATCTGGGCCGAAAGCCGGGAAGGGGTTGGCACGACCATCTTCATCCGGCTGCCACTGGTTGAACCACGCAACGAGACCGGTGAACCGCTATCGCCAGCAACATCGACCGAAAGCGGCCCTTGCCAACGAGTCTTGGTGGTTGATGACGAAGAGCCGGTGCGCCGGATGCTACAGCGCCTGCTTGGTGAACTCGGCCATCAGACGACCACCGTCGGCGATGTCGATACCGCGTTGCAAGAGCTAGCTACCCACCACTACGACTTGGTGATTACTGATCTCCGTATGCCGCAGAAGAGCGGGTTTGATTTGCGCGATGCCATCAGCCGCACCTACCCCCAATTAGCTGACCGGATCATCTTCATCAGCGGCGATACCCTCAGTTCACTCAAACCCCAACAGAAAGAACAACTCCACGGACGGTTGCTGACCAAACCCTTTTCCATCCCCCAATTGACCGAACTGTTGTGCAATCTTCCCCAGCAGCGAACGATCAATTCGCCTGAACATCGGTAACGTATGCTATGGTAAGATCAATACCCGGTAGCATTGGCAGCCAGCAACGGGGCTGGCAACGAGCCATGGAACGAGCCATGGGTTGAATACCGGTACAGGAACGACCATGGATCCCTTTATCGCCCAGTCCGTTGCCGCGATTGCGGCCGATACGGTCTCAGGCGCGGTGGAAATTGCCAAAAAATGCGCAGAAGTGTTGGCGCGTGCGGTGCGCAGCCGGCCTATGGCAGACCGAGCTGACGTGCAACGCGAGATTCTCACTGTCGGCAGAGCATTGATGCGCAGCCATCCAACCATGGCGCCGTTGGTGAATTTGGTGAACGGTCTCCTGTGGCGCCTCGAAGAGACTCACGATAGTGAAACTGCGCAGCGCTTGGTTGATGAAACGACCAACGATTTTCGCCGCCGGCTGCATGTGCATGAAGCAGCTATTGCGGAAACGACGCTGCGCTTAATCAGCGAAGAAGCGCGGATCTTGACGATTGGGCGGAGCACAACGGTGCGGGCAGCGTTGCGTCACGCGCAGCGCGCCGGCCGGCGTCCGCGCGTAATTTGCACCGAGAGCCGGCCGGACGGTGAAGGCCGGATGCTGGCCAGCGAATTGGCGGCCAGCGGCATCCATACCACGCGCATTACCGATGCGTCGGCAGCCGCGTATGTGGCGCACTGCCATCTCGTACTGGTCGGCGCCGACCTGATCAGTGGTGAAGGCCTGATCAACCGGGTCGGCACCTACCCGCTGGCGCTGGCCGCCCATGCCAGCGGCATCCCGATGTATACGCTCTGTTCGAGTGAAAAGCTGTTGCCGCCGGGGTACCGCTTACCGCCGCAACAACCGCTGCCGCCCAACCAGCTTTGGCCGGAAGCGCCGCCGGGGATCACGGTGCAAACCGCTTACGTTGATCGCACACCGCTTGATCTGCTGACCGGGATTATTTCCGAGCGAGGTATTTCACCGCCGGTTGGGATCGAAGCGTGGCTGGCCGCCACCCATCTCCATCCGTTGCTGCGCGCCGATATGGATGAGGCCGGCTAACGCTGCGCAAGCTGGCGATAGAGGGCCAGCGTCTGCATTGCGGCGGCGTGCCACGAAAACCGCGCAGCCTGTCGCGGCCCGCGCCGGCGTAGCTCGGCGCGGGCTTGTTCGTCGTGCCAAAGCTGTTCAATCAGATCGGCCCACGCTACCGGATCAAGCGGCGGCGCCAGCCATGCGGCATCGCCAACCACTTCTGGGAGACTGCTCGTATCGGCCACAATGGCCGGCGCGCCACACGCCAACGCCTCCAGCGCCGGAAGACCAAAACCTTCATACCGCGATGGATTGAGATAGATGCGGCAGGCGGCGTAGAGCCAGCGCAGATCATCGCCGCCAACAAAACCGATGCGCGTGACCCGATCACTAAGCCCAAGCTCGCCAATCAGCGCCAATATCGGCTCGTCGAGCCAGCCACGCCCGCCGGCCAACACCAAGTGATAACCAGCCGCCGGTCGGCGGTCGCAACAGATCCGCAAGGCGCGCAACAACGTCGGAATATTCTTGCGTGGTTCGATCGTACTCACAAAGAGCAGAAAGCTATCGGCAACCAACGTCTGGCCATCGATCACGCGCGTTGCGCCGTGAGCAAGGGGCAGCGGGCGAAAATGAGCATCGGCGGCCTCGTAGATCACCGTAATCCGTTCCGGCGGCACCCCCAGCCGTTCAACAATATCATCACGAGTCGCCTGCGACACCGCAATAATCGCTTCGGCGCTGGCTGCCGCCTGACAGATCTGGCCGTAATACCGGCGGGCCGCTTGATCGAGAATATCGGGAAAATGGAGAAAGGCGAGATCGTGAATCGTGATCACCGCCGGGCACGGGCGCACCAATGGCGGAATAAAATCAGGGCTGTGCAACACCGTAGGCCGGCGCAGCCACACTTCAAGCGGCAGACTAGCTTGCTCGAAGCGGTGATGGGGCGGGGTCAGCAGCCGGCTACGCCGCAAGCCGGGAACCAGCGGCGAGCGGGCGCGCGCATGTTCGAGCACGAGCAGTTCTTCACCGGCAGCCAGCAAGGGCGCCATCGCCGTAGCTAGACTACGGGTGTAGTGGGCGATCCCCCCTTGCCGGTACGCATTCAGGCGAGCGTCGATGGCAAAACGGATCATGGAGCCTTCACCGACACGCACCTATCAGATATCGACTTCCAAGCCATCATACGCAAAGTTCACGCCGGGAGGCAAGCCATAATCGGCACGATAATCGACCGTATGGGTCATATGCACCAAAAAGGTGCGCGGCGCGCCAATCAATCGCGCGACTTCACCCGCCTCGGCAATCGAGAGATGGGTCGGATGCGGTTCGGCGCGCAACGCATTGAGCACCAGCACCTGCACTCCGCGCAACCGCTCGATCGCCGCCGGCGGCACGGCGCTCGCATCAGTCACGTAGCCAAGGGGGCCAATCCGGTAGGCGGTAATCGTCCACGTCCCATGGGGCACGGCAATCGGCACAATCGGCAGCGGGCCAACCTGAAACGGGGCCTCGACAGCGCACAACGTAATCGCCGGGCGTGACGAACCGGCGGAGGTCTCGTCAAAGGCGTAGGCAAAACGTTGGCGCACGTCGGCTAAGGTCTGCGGGCTGCCATAGATGGGCAACACCCCCTGCCGCAAACAAAACGGGCGCAAATCATCGAGGCCGGCCACATGATCGAAATGGGCATGGGTCAACAAGACCGCATCGATCCGGCGCAAACCGGCAGCGATGGCTTGGATGCGAAAATCAGGCCCAGCATCAATCAACAAGGCCATGCCATGGCTGCGCACGAGAGCTGAGGTGCGCAGCCGGTGGTGGCGTGGATCAGGCGAGGTACAAATCGGGCAATCGCAGCCAATGACGGGAACCCCCATCGATGTACCGGTGCCAAGAAAGCGCAACTGCATATCGCCCGCACCAAGATGAATACAGGATGAATACGCTCTTACTACGGCATTATAGCATGGCTGCTCGGTGATCACCCTGCGCCGCGCAACATCGCTTTGGCGCCGGTCATAAAGCCCTCGCTCATCTGTCGTATCATTCATATTGGTATGCAATTTTATCGTATATAAATAAAATGTTACCCATTTGCTATCAAAAATGCATTCGTAACAATCGCAACCTGCTTTATACTATCGTTAAGCGACGTGGATCGAGCCAAGCATTCATGCCGCGAGGATCTATGCGTAGCGGCTTTTTCAGCGAAATCCGTAGAGAAGCAATGATGTGATCACAATACTGTTCGCTGACCGGCCGCACTCATCACCGCAGGTTGAACGCCATGCGCCGGTTGATTGGCGAGTTGCAGACGCAGCTCAAGTTCCAAATTATCGGCCCCTTCCTCATCCTTGCGATTGTCGTCGCAGTGGTAGGTCTGTCGATCGTCGCATTTTTCCTCGCCCGCCAGCAACAAGATCGTTTTGACAACGAGCTTGCCGCCGCCACGCGAACGGTGAGCGACGCCTTTCTCGTCCAAGAGCAAGCCAACCTTGGCTTTTTGCGCGAAGTCGCCTTTGCCCAACGCAATGACAGTATCGGCGCGCCTGCCGTCGCTGACGCTTTTCGCGAAAATAACAACGACGGGTTGCGGATTGCGCTCGAACCGTTCTTCCTCCAAGGCACCCGGCGCAGTGACGTGCGCCTCGACCGCTTGATCGCGTTTGGCCGCGATGGGCGGACGATTGCCGACTTCGAGCGCCCGCCGCTCGCTACCGATAGCTCGTATATCACCCATGCCTCATTCGATCTGAGCAGCGCATGGTTTACCGCCAAAATCCTCAACGGCGAAGCTGACTCCCGTGGCGATAAATACGCCGGCTTGATCCAGTTTAGCAACACCCAAACTCTCTACCTCGCAACGATTGCGCCGGTGCGGCTGGGGAATGACGTCGTTGGCGGCTTGATTGTTGCCATCCGGCTTGATAAACTTCTCAACACCGTCGTCCAGCAGGCCCGGCTCGATGGTCTCGTGCTGTACGATCCTGACGGCAAGGTCATCGCGAGTTCGTTTGGCAGTCTGGGGCAAACTCCTACCCTGACCGCCGACCTGCTGGCAAAGATTAAAGCCAACCCTGATCCGTTCGGGCAATCACTCTTTACCGTGCAGCAGATCAATGGCACAGAGCACCAGTTTGCGTATGTACCCTTCACCATTCGCGGCGGACGGGCGGGTATTCTGGCGACGGTGCGCGCGCGCGAAGAAGTGTTGGCAACGTGGAATAATGTAAGCCCGATTCTCGCCCTGATTACCTTTGGCTTGGGTTTTGGGATCGCGGTGCTTGGCTTATGGGTGGCGCGGCGCATTACCCGCCCGCTCGAAGAGTTGGCCGAAACGGCAAATGCGGTCGTCAGCGGCGACCTGCAACGGCGCGCGCAGGTCAGCACGCAGAATGAGATTGGGGTGCTGGCGCAGAATTTTAACCGCATGACCGAGTACCTGATCGAGCTGTTGGCGCAAGTACGCGCCGAAGCTAGCCAGCGCGCAGCCATTGTCGAAAGCATTACCGATGGCATCATCTTTACCGATGTTCACGGCGAAATTCGCTCGATCAACCGCGCCACCCGCCGGTTGCTGGGCATTAGCGAAGAAGCGCCGATGCCGAAACGACTGAGCGATCTTCCGCTCGAACCCCTGCAAGAGGGCATTCCCGGTTTTGGCGACCAACGCGCCCAAGATCTCTATGCGCTCAGCAGCTATTTTGTCCGTCTTTCGATCGCTGAAGTGCGCGAAGAGAATGGCAAATTGCTCGGCTATGTCGCCGTGCTCCAAGATCTCACAGAGGAGGTGATGGTCGACCGGGCGAAGACCAATTTTATCGGGACGATTTCACACGAGTTGCGTACACCTTTGACCGTGATTCGCGGCAACGCTGATCTCTTGATGCGCGGGTTGGCCGGCCCGCTCGACGACGAGCAAAAGACCTTTGTCGAAGCGATCCGGCTACATGCGAACAACATGACCACACTGATCAGCAACGTGATTACGATTGCTAACCTCGATTCTGGTTCGCTCAAATCGGTCCTCGAACCGATCGAGGTACAACGCCCGATCGAAGATGCGATCTGGCAGGTGCAGGCGCAGATTAAAGCCAAAGGATTGCAACTCGAGATCGAGATTCCGAAGAAGCTGCCCGCCGTGTTCGCCGATTTTGATCATGTGCGCACCATCATGACCCAATTGCTTGACAATGCCCGTCGCTATACCAATGCAGGCGCCATCACGATTCGCGTCATTCCGCAACCTGATGTGATGCGGATTGAAGTGCGCGATACCGGTCGGGGTATTCCACCCCATATGCACGAGCAGATCTTCGAACGTTTCATTCGAGGTGATGGCACCAGTGAAGGCATTAATTCCAGCGAACGCGGCATTGGGCTAGGGTTAGCTATTTGCAAGCAATTGGTCGAGCGCTTGGGCGGAACGATCGGTGTCGAGAGCGCACCGGGGCAAGGCAGTACGTTCTTCTTTACGTTGTGTTACGCCAATGATACCGCCAGCCCTGAAAAACCAGCAACCCGCGTGGAATCGGCTGCTTGACGGACGCCGGTTCCGGCGTCCGTTGCCATGGCTGATCCTTGCTTCGTTGTTGCTATTGCTCCTTTTGATCTCCTGCGTCATTAGCCTGATGATCAATCAGGTGGCTCCGCGCATGGAGTGGTTTAGTGGCGACGTGAGCAACAGCGGGCGGGTGGATTATAGTTTGTGGAGTGGTGGCCCTCAATTACCGCCGCTTAATCCCGAAGCGATTGCTTCGCCCGACGAAGAACCAACCCCCATCACCACTCCCGGCGCCGAACCAGAACCGGAAGTGCCAGTGGTGGTGATTGAGGTGCCGACTGCGACCCCGACCAGCACGCCGACTGCGACCCCGACCAATGTCCCGACGCGCACGGCGACCCCAACCCGGACGGCGACCCCGACTCAGACGGCCACCCCTATCCCAACGCCAACCGCGACGACGCCACCACCACCACCACCACCGCCGCCGCCACCACCGCCGCCGCCACCACCGACAAATACCCCAACGGCGACGAATACCCCAACGGCCACGCCGTCGCCAACCAATCCCCCTGTCCTCACGGCGACACCCACCCGCACCGCCACACCTACCCGGACGGCGACGCCAACGCCGACAAATACGCCGACGCCACGCCCCGGTGAGTCGATCTTTTTCTTCGCAAATGCAAACCTCAGCGTCAATGAAAATGCCGGTGTTTTGACGGTAACGGTGCGCCTCCGCACACCGGCTGAACAGACAGTGCGTGTGCGGTACGAGACGGTGGCCGGCAGCGCGTTGCCCGGCGTCGATTACACCGCCGCCAGCGGGCAACTCACCTTTACCGTCGGTGAACAGCAAAAAACCTTTACGATTGCGATTATTGCCGATGATCTCTACGAGCCGGCTGAAACATTTACGTTGCGATTGTTCAACCCAGAGAACGGTTTTATCGGCATCCCCAACATGGCAACGTTGACGATTATTGATACCAGCCCGCCGCCAGAGATTAGCTTTGACAGCGCCGTCAGCACTGCACATGAGTCGGCTGGATTGGTCGCAGTAACAGTGCGGCTTAATCGCGTTTCGGCTGTCGATGCCCCCGTGTCGTATACTGTCACAGGCACAGCTTCCTTTGCCGATCACGGCCTCCGTGACGGGACGATCGTGATCCCAGCCGGGGCGCGCGCGGCGCGGTTGCTGATCCCCATTGTTGATGATCCGGAAGCCGAGAATGATGAAACGGTCGTTGTCACCTTAAGCGCGCCGGTTGACGCAACGCTTGGCTCTCCGCGCACCCATACGCTGACCATTCAAGATAACGATCAGGCCGGCATTATCTTGCAGCCAGCCCTCGTTGATGTGGCCGAAGGCGGCCCAGACGGATCCTATACTATCCGCCTGAGCAGCCGGCCAACTGCGCCCGTCACCATCACGCTGAGCGGCGTACAGGTGACGACAAATCCGGCGACCTTGACGTTTACGCCGGCTAATTGGTCTACACCGCAGACCGTGATTGTGCAAGCGATTGATGATCAGGTTGCCGAACCAACGCCACATCCCGGTTCGGTGTCACATACGTCAACCAGCGCCGATCCGTTTTATCAAGGCTTGAGCCTGCCCACCTTGGCCGTCCGCATTGCCGATAACGATACGGCGGGGATTATCACGTTGCCCTTTAGCCTGACAGTCGCTGAAAACGGCCCGGCAGCAAATTATCAAGTGCGGTTGGCAACCCAGCCGACGGCCAATGTGGTGCTTACGATAAGCCCCTCTAATCAGGTGTTGCTCAATGGGCAAGCAAACCCAGCGCCGATCACACTGACCTTTACCCCGTCTAATTGGAATGTTCCGCAAACGGTCAGTGTTGTGTCGGTTGACGACCAAATTGATGAAGGGATTAGTGAAGTTGTCCAGATCGCGCACGCCGCCAGCAGTACCGATCCCTTCTACAACAGTCTGACGGCAAATGTTGCAGTGACGGTGATTGATAACGATTTGGCCGGGATCGTTTTGGCGCCCAGCAACCTCACGCTGAATGAAGGCGAAACCGGCACGTATACGGTGCGGCTTAATAGCCAACCGGTGGCGGCGGTGACGGTGCAACTGACGCCGGAAATTGTCGCGCCGATCTCGCCGTTGGTGACGAGCAACGGGCAGGTGCTGCTCAATGGTCAGCCGGCCCTTACCCTCATCTTTACCCCGGCGAATTGGAATACGCCGCAGACGGTTAGCGTGCAGGTGATTAATGACCAGATCGATGAAACGCTCGATCCTGCCACAACATACCTTGTGCATGTGCGCCATACCGCCAGTAGCGCCAGCGACGCGATTTACAATGCGCTGCCGCCGGTGTTGTTGCCGGTGACGATTATCGAGAATGATTTTGCCACGCTGATCTTGAACCCCACCAGCCTAACCGTGGCCGAGGGCGACCCGGCGGTGAACTACACTGCCCGCCTCGCCACCCAGCCGCTGGCCAACGTCACCGTCACCATCACGCCTGAAATCGTCAGCGCCGTCTCGCCGCTCGTCACTAGCAACGGCCAATTGCTGCTCAACGGCCAGCCCACCCTTACCCTCACCTTTACCCCGGCCAACTGGAACACGCCGCAGACCGTCAGCGTGCAGGCGATTGACGACAGCACCGTCGAGACCATCACCGGCACATACCTGCTTGACCTACGCCACGACCTCGCCAGCGCTAGCGACCCGGTTTACAACGGGTTGGCTGACCGCCTGCTCCGGGTCACCGTCCAAGAGAACGATGTGGCCAGCTTGATCCTCACCCCCGCCAGCCTAACCGTAACCGAGGGCGGCCCAGCCGAGAGTTACGCCATCGCGCTGTCATCGCAACCCTTGGCCGATGTCACTGTAACTATTGATGGTTTAGGCCAAGTCGAGCTTAACGGCTTGCCGGCGCTCACCCTGACCTTCACC
>NZ_DAOTWH010000062.1:0-7695 GCF_034435895.1 Chloroflexus sp. | reverse complement strand
ACCGTCGCGTCAAGCGCGCCCGCCGCCCGCGCCCCCAATTCGGCGGCGCCGGCAATCAGCGCCGCCGTCTTCCCGCCGATCATGGCGAGATAATCCTCTGGCGTGATACTCAGATCACCCTCAAAGCTCAGATCAAGGTACTGCCCTTCACAGATACGCAGAATGACCTCATCAAACCGGCGCAGAATGGCCAGCACGCGCTCAGCCGGCAGGCCGACCTCGGCTAGCCGGTGAATGGCAAGGTGCGCCAGCACAAACATCGCATCGCCGGCATTGATGCCATGGGCCAATCCCCAGATATGCCAGAGCGTGCGCCGGCCCCGTCGCATCGCGCTGTCGTCTTCGATGTCGTCGTGGATCAGCGAGAAGTCATGCAGGAGCTGGATGCCGGCGGCCAAAGGCAAGGCCTGCTGCGGATCGCCGCCAGCAGCCGCGCATGCCAATAACACCAACTGTGGCCGGATCAGCTTGCCCGGATCGGCCTCCGCCGGGGTCAAATCCTCGTTCCGCCAGCCGAGATGGTACTCCTGCATGGCGTAAAACCGCTGCAACCGCCCTTCGACCACCGGAAACACTGCCCGCATTTCCGCTTGAATGTGCGATCTAACGTCATGTTCTAGCGCCATAAGCATTACAATTCCATTACAATTCGCGATAACTCCGCCAATCAAGCATCTCAAAAACAACAAAAATGATACGATTTAGAATTTATGCTCTGTTACGACAGAATATCATAAAGATGTTCGGACAATAGTACTACATGTCATCATCGTGTAATGTTAATCTCTTCTCTAATTGTGCTGCGCAGCGTACACTCGCTATGTAAGAACTGAACGATTAGCACGTTTCATCGACCCAAACGAACGAGGTGTTGTTATGGCATTCAACCTGCGCTTTCGCTTTAGCCCTACCAAAGATGGTCTCGTCAAGGTATTAGGCCCGCTCGAGACGGAGATCATGCAGATCATCTGGGAAGAAGGGTCAAGCACCGTCAAGAAAGTGCATCGCAAATTGGCTCAGCAGCGCGATATTGCCTACACCACCGTCATGACGACGATGAGCCGGCTGGCCGATAAAGGTGTGCTCAACCGCGAGCGTGATGGGCTAGCCTATGTCTATACCCCGGTCATCAGCGAAGACGAGTTTGTCAATCTGGTGGTGCGGCAAGTGCTCGACGGATTGCTCGATGATTATAGCGACACCGCCATCGCGTACATAGTCGATTATCTCGCGCACAACAATCCCTCGGAACTCCGCCGTCTGCAACGCGAAATTGCCCAGCGCCTGAATGCCTAAACCGCCTTGCTTGGCCAACCTGCGGGCAGCCACCCGAGCAACCCGCAGGTTGGTGCTTATCTACCCGGCTGCCTCTCCCCACAGATCGTAAGCCGTCGCCTGCGTCACCCGCACCGGCACCATGCTGCCTGACGGATACGATCCCCACACAAAGACTTGACCATCAATTTCGGGCGCGTCGCGGAACGAGCGGCCCACGCTGAGCGGGATGCCATCATCGGTTGCCCCATTGCCCTCGATCAAGACCGTCAAGGTGCGTCCGATCCAGCGCTGGTTCCGCGCATGCGAAATCGTTTGCTGCAAGCGCATCACTTCATGCCAGCGCCGCTCGATCACCTGTGGCCGCACTTGATCGGGCAATTCGGCAGCCGGCGTGCCCGGCTCGCGTGAATAGCGGAAGACGCCTACCCGATCGAGCTGCGCAGTCTGCAAAAATTCGAGCAGCGCGTTGAACTCGGCAGTGGTTTCACCGGGATAGCCGGCAATGAACGTCGATCGGATAGCAATATCGGGCATTGCCGCGCGCAATTCGGCAATGAGGCGCAACGTGCGATCGGTGTCCGGCGGGCGTCGCATACGGCGGAGCGTGGCCGGGTGGGCGTGTTGCAAGGGCATATCGAGGTAATGGCAGATCTGCGGATGCGCGGCCATCGTTGCGATCAGGCGCTCGCTGATGCCGTGCGGGTAAGCGTACATCAGCCGGATCCAGATATCCGGCGGCGTCACTTGGCACAGCTCTTCGAGCAGAATCGCTAGCCCGTCTTGCAAGCCAAGATCACGACCATAATCAGTCAGATGCTGCGCAACCAGCACAATTTCGCGCGCGCCTTGCGCCACCAACTCTTGCGCCTCGGCCAACACGGCCCCAACCGGCTTCGAGCGCATATCACCCTTGAAGCGAGGAATGGTGCAGAAGGCGCAACGCAAGTTGCAGCCATCCGAAATCTTGAGATAAGCGGAAGGGGTATGGCGCGTGCGCCGGATTTGGGTCGTGCGCCAATCGGCATACGAGACCGGCTGCTCAGCCGCAGTGGCCAGGATCAGGGGAATCGTGGCCGCTGCCGGCGCCAGCGGGATAACCGGCTGCGCCAATTGGCCAACCATCGCACCGATCTGCGTCCACTGCTGGGTACCCAGTGTCGCATCAACGCCTTGCACCGTCGCCACCTCACCCGGATGGCTCTGGGCCATGCAGCCGGCGGCGATCAGGCGCTGGCCAGGCCGTTTGCGCTCACCCAATTCCTTCAGCACACCGAGCGTCTCGGCCCGTGCTGCGGCAATAAAACTGCACGTATTGACGATAATCACATCAGCATCCTCAGCGACAGCCACGGCTTGGTGCCCCTGCGCGCTGAGCAGGCCGTCCATTCCTTCGCTATCAACCGCATTTTTCGGACAGCCTAGCGTTACGATATGGTATTTCATTGGCGATGTACTCGTGATTCCTTTCGATCGCGCCGATCCGCGATCTCTCTGCATTATAGATCGAGTTGGGCCTCACCACGGCGAAGCGCGCTAGGTGGTTTTTGCGTCTCGTTGCGGCGATGCCAACAAGAAAGGACAGCGCTCATCGCGAGCGCCGTCCTCACCTGCACTCACACGAGATTCCTCAGCGATAATTGGTCATTTGCAACGGCACCGGAATCTCACCCTCACGTTCGCGCAGAAATGCGATCACCGCCTGCAACTCATCGCGGCTCTTGCCCACTACGCGCAGCGTATCACCTTGAATACGCGGCTGCACTTTGGGGAAGCGATCGCGGATCATCTTGCTCAGCTTCTTCGCCAGTTCGCTATCGATCCCGCGGCGCAACGTCACCACCTGCCGCACTCTTCCGCCACTCGCATCAACCGGTTTGCCGTAATCAAAAATCTTCAACGACAGTTTACGGCGCAACGCTTTCGTTTCCAGCACATCGCGCACACTGCGCAACGACAGCTCGCTGTCAACTTCAATCACCAATTCAGTCTTGCTCAAGGTGATAGTCACACCCGCATCTTTCAGATCGTAGCGCGTCTGCACTTCGCGCAACGTCTGATCAACCGCATTCACCAACTCTTGCTGATCAAACTCTGAAACAATATCAAAGCTGTTTTCGCTCGGCATTGTTACCTCCCATGACCAGAGCAACGCAGGTTTGAGCGGATCAATTCGGCGGCCACGACCAATTTACCGGCTGGCCGGGCACGGTGCCAAGCGGCCCTTGCTGCAACCCATTCACTGTGACCTCAACATCGGTCGGATTGCCAGCTCGGATAAAGACCCGGCGCTGCGCAGTGAAAACCCGTTGTTCGCCGGCGCGCATGATCGCCTCAAAGACAGTCGTGCCGTCAACCTGCACGCGCACCCATGAATTCTCGTTGCCACGCACATTAGGCACGCGCACCTCAATCACGATCGGCGCCGCCGGGGTTGGGCTTGGCTCTGGCGTCGCCAGTACGAATGGCGTAAGAGCTGCCGGCGACTGGGTAGCCGTTGCGATGAAGCTGATCTCGGTTGGCGGCGGGCTTGGCGTCGGCAAGGGCGAGGGTGGCACAATCGTGGGTGAAGCGGCGACGCCAGCCGACGGCGTCGCGCGTTCGCCGATGCGGCCAAGGGCGCTAAGCCCCACATACGCGAGCCCGATCAACGCTAAGGTGATGAAGAAGATAGCAAAGAAGCCGGGGAGGACATACATGCGCGTGCGGGGCGGATTGGTGGCCGGCACAATGCGGATCTTATCGGTGGCGCCGCGCTCGCGCCGGTAGAGTTCGATCATCTCATCAACGGGCAAGTCGAGGTATTGCGCATAATTCCGCACAAAGCCGCGAGCAACCACATCACTCGGCAATCGCTCAAACGCGCCATCTTCCAATGCCTGCAACGATTGCAACAAAATACGGGTGTCTGCCGCCGCCTGCGCTAATGAAATGCCATTTGCCTCTCGCGCTCGCCGGAGACGCGCGCCCAACTCGCTCATAACGCTACCCTTCCGCCACACCGGTGGTGTGCTACCACCCTCCCTATGGTATCGCTTATTAGATGCCTTTCATCTTGCTGGCAGTATACCATACCCGCAGCCCTTCAGCGACAACCATTTGATAAAGCAATCATAACCAGCGTAGGTGAAACGTCATGCGGCTATCGTTCGTATCATGAAACATAGCGTACGACCATACGATCCGGCTGCCGCCTTGCCCGGTGAGTTCAGGCGCAGTCATAGCCATAAGACGAAAGGAACGCTTATGAGCACAATGTTTATGATTGTGATGATCGTCGTGGTGCTCATTGTAATAGCCCTGATCGGATTGGGCATCTTTTGGTTTTTGGTGCAGATCGGCGTGATCGTGCAAAAAGCGGTGGAACCGCCAACTCAAGACTACGGCAGTTATTCGCTTGATCAAGGGCGTGATGCCGGCGAACGCGAGCGTTAAGAGGAGGCCTATGCTCAGCCAGCGCGAACGAGAAGCGCTTATCATCGGCAGTGCGATAGGGTTAGCGGCTACCATCATCGACATTGCCCTCGCCAGCGGGCCGCTGTGGATGCACGCGCTCGCCATCGGTATAGCGGGAAGCCTCTTGTGTGGATTGGCAACCTTGTTCAAATAGGGCATCGTCAGGGCCAAAGGTTGACGATGCCCTATTCGCCAGCCGCCAGCTCAGGATAGACGGCCATCCGTTGCGCGGTTTGGCGTTGGGTCAAGCGTTCGATCCGCGCCGCCACCTCGCGCAATACTCGTGGCTTGTCAATCGTCAACAGCACCCGATCACGCATCACGATCCGGCCATCAATGATCACCGTGCTGACATCGGCGGGTTGGGAGCTATAGAGCAAGGCCGCCGCCGGATCGTGAAGCGGCTGGGTATGTGCCGTCGCGCATTGCACCAGCGCCAGATCAGCGCGCGCACCCACTTGCAAAACGCCAATATCATCCCAACGCAAGGCGCGAGCGCCAGCGGTGGTGGCCAACTCGAGCGTCGCGCCGATCGGTAAGGCGCGCGCATCGCTGTTGCGCAGCTTTTCGAGCAGGGCTAGCAGACGCGCAGACTCGAGCACATCATACGTATTGTTGCTGGCCGCGCCATCGCTGCCGATTGCCACCGTGACCCCAGCAGCCCGCATGGCCGTCACCGGCGCCACCCCAATCCCCAGCTTCATCTCGGTCTTTGGCGTGACCGCCACTGCCACCCCATGGGCAGCCAGCGTCGCAATATCTTCCGGCGAGACATGGGCGACGTGGGCAGCAATCGCCGGCGCCTCAAACAGGCCAGTGTCGCGCGCAAGCTGCACCGGCGATTGGCCGTGCGCCGCCATACTCTGAGCGACTTGCGCCGCCGTTTCGGCAAGGTGAATGTGAATGCCAACCCCAAGCTCACGCGCCGTCTGCCCCACCCGACGCAAGAACGACAGCGTGCAGGTATACGGCGCGTGCGGCCCCATCCAGACCCGGATCCGATCGCTGGCAGCGCCGTGCCACTGCTCGGTAAACTGGCGAGCGCGGACCAATTGATCGTGCTCATCAGCACCAGAGAAGAGCGTCCACGCTAGCAGCGCGCGCATGCCCGATTCTTGCACCGCTTGCGCGATCGCGTCGGCGGCAAAATAGTGATCGGCTACGCACGTCACGCCGGCTTCGATCATCTCGGCTATCCCCAGCAAGGCCCCCCAATAGACATCTTCCGGCGTCAGATTGGTTTCCAGCGGCCAGATAAAGCCGTTAAACCACTCTTCGATCGGCACATCTTCGGCCACGCCGCGAAATAAACTCATCGCAACGTGGGCATGGCTATTGATCAGGCCGGGAATAGCCAACTGGCCCACGCCATCCAGCGTCTCGCGGGACAGACCGGCACTGATGGCCGGGGCGATCGCGACAATCCGCTGCCCGGCGATGGCAATATCATGCTGCGGTAAGATGACAAGAGCGCCATTGGCGATCTGGAGCACATCAACGCGCTGAATGAGGAGATCGTACATAGCGGTTACTATTGATGCGATGACAGGGCGAATCTGTTTTATTGTACCCGGCATGTTGCGTCCTGACAACCGCTTGCCAATATTGAACATTTGTACTATAATACGTATAGCGCCGGCGCTGTAGAAACGACAGGAATCGGGCGCGACGGGAAGAATGCAATACGGAGAGTCGGAGGAGGAACACCATGCCGGCCAAACCCCAGAGTGAGCGGAGCGTCACCCGCACCTATCGCACCGCAATCAAACTTGGCGACGACTTTATTACCATCGAAGAGACCATCACCCTGCCAATTGATGCCGACGATCAGACGGTGCAGCAAGCGGTTGATCTCGGCTGGCGCATTTTCCGCAGCCAGCGCGAGGCGGTTGAGCAGCAGATTGCGCACATTCGCGAGCAACACGCAGCCGCCACCGCCATCACCGTGCGCGACCCCGATGCGCCAGCCAGCGAACGGCAACGCAACTTTATTGTCTCGCTCCAACAAGCGCTGGGTTGGTCAGGCGAAAAGTTAGCTGCCTTCGCCCAAGAGCACGGCTACGATCTGGTTGCCCTCACCAAAGGCCAAGCCTCGGCATTTATTGACGAGCTGCGGCGCGTGCAAGAAGAACAACAGCGATTGGCAGTCGCCGAAGAGCGCGCTCGCTACGCAAATCAACCGGTGTCTGACAAACAGCGCAACGCGATCCAAGCATTGGCGCGCGAACTCGCGCTCGAC
The DNA here is from genome assembly GCF_034435895.1 of Chloroflexus sp. Classification (GTDB taxonomy): domain Bacteria; phylum Chloroflexota; class Chloroflexia; order Chloroflexales; family Chloroflexaceae; genus Chloroflexus. The sequence goes on along the minus strand of NZ_DAOTWH010000062.1, from coordinate 725 downwards.
GCCGACGCCGAATCCCAACGCCGGTTCAACGCCGCAGTTGATCAGCTTACCAACGAACAGGCGGCAACCTTGATCAGCGATTGGCAAGCGCGCCAACGAACCGGCCCCACAAACAAACGCAGCGGCTAGGAACACAGTACGTGTATAGCGCTGCTGTGCCCTATGTGACACCAGTACGGGCTCAGCGCTGCTGTGCCCGTGGCGCCGCACACCGCTAGAGCCGCGGCCTGCCGGGGCAGAGCGGCAGGGCCACACACCGCTGGCTCGTACCGCTCAGCCGCAGCCTGCCGGGGTCAAGGGGCGGACAGAAGATAGAGTATAACCGGTTGCTGTGCGATGCCGTAAAGCTCCGTGCTGCGCTCCCCATCACCCCTCCCCCCTTGGGGGAGGGGCACGAGGTGGGGGCATCAGCCCACGCAGCGGGCTTCGTAAACCTAGCCCGGCCCTAAAGGACCGGGCGCCGGATCAGATGTTCGGTCCACCCCTCCCTCCTAGGGGAGGGGCACGAGGTGAGGGTACACCAGCCCATTGCAAAGCTATCAACCACATCTGCGCGCATGGGTTCCGTCCGCCCTTGCACCCGCCGGGGCAGGGCATAGCCGGGCCACGTATGGCTAAGTTCGTACCGCTCAGCCGCGTCCTGCCGGGGCAGGGCATAGCCGGGCCACGTATGGCTAGGTTCGTACCGCTCAGCCGCGTCCTGCCGGGGCAGGGCATAGCCGGGC